>CAYTTZ010000006.1:0-40811 GCA_964440945.1 uncultured Woeseiaceae bacterium | reverse complement strand
GACTGCAACGCGGCAGGACGGGCTGCCGGGAGCGCCCGGAGGGAAAGCCTGCAAAGCGCTACTGCGTCGTTGCAGCCCTGGGCAAAGGCTGGCCATTGCCGGCGGGCTGCGCCTTGCACTAACGCTTTGCAGGCTTTCTGAAAGTAAGCGAACCAGGCAAACAGGACACTAGGCAAGCCTACTCCAGCGCCTGGTAGACCAGCGTACTGAACCGATCGCCCATGTCCGATTTCGTCGGCCGCGCCTGCGACATATAGACGCCAACAAGCTGCTCACTCGGATCAATCCAGAAAACAGTATTGAACGCGCCACCCCAGGCATAGGTACCAATCGACGTCAGCTCTCCCCGTTTGCCGACGTCTGAAACGACGACAAAGCCCAGGCCAAAGTCCGGAACATCGTCACCATCCCAGTCGACCCGACCGGTGCGCATCAACTCGACGGATTTGCGGCCGAGGAGTCTCGCCCCATCAAGCTCTCCGTCATTCAGCAGCATCTGCAGGAATCGCGCGTAGTCTCTCGCCGTGGAGGATAGCCCCGCGCCTCCTGAAAAATACGTTTTCGCGCCAACGATCGGGTAGAGCGCATCGTTCACGCCGCTGACGAGGTCAGAACCCTGGTGCTCGACGAGTCCGACGCCATCGACGTCGTTATACAAGGTGACCAGCCGATCTGCTTTGGCTTCCGGCACGTAGAAATAGGTATCCGTCATCCCCAGCGGCTGGAAGATCTGCGCGGCAAAAAACTGATCCAGCGGCTGGCCGCTGACCACTTCGACCAGATAACCAAGTACGTCCGTGCTGAGGCCGTAGGCGAATTGCGATCCCGGTTCGAAAAGCAGCGGCTGAGTAGCCAGCAGCTGCATCTGCGAGGCAAGGGTTTTGTCCTCAATCGTGAGCCCGTCGATTATCCCGGCCGCCTGGTAGGACGCCTGTAGTTTGCCTGGAATGAACGGGTAACTAATGCCCGACGAATGCGTGAGCAGATCGATGATAAGAATCGGTTTGCTGGCAGGTAACGTCGCCGTAATGTTGCCCTGCTCATCGACTGCCGAGATCACGGTCATGTTCGCGAACTCGGGGATGTACTTCGCAAGCGGGTCGTTGAGCTGAAAATGTCCCTGTTCATACAACATCATCACCGCAACGGACGTAACTGCCTTGGTCATCGATGCGATGCGGAAAATGCTGTCCAGCTGCATAGGCGTCTGTGCATCGATATCGGCAAAACCAAAGCGCTTGTGATACGCAACCTCACCATTCCTGACTACCAGCGCGACGGCACCGGGAATTTTTCCCGCCGCCACCTCTGCCTCGATAGCGGTATCAATTCTAGCCAGCCTGTCTTCGATCAGGCCCGGTTCCGCGCCCTTGTCGCAGAGGACCATTGCCAGCGACAGCACCGCAACCGGAATGAGCACACCGATCGCTACTATTGTTTTCTTCATGGCGGGACTCCGTTGGCGGAACCCTATAACAGCGCGGAGGTCAGCGCCAGAGCGCGTCCGAGGTAACCACTTCCGAACAGGTTCAGATGATTCAGCACATGGTAGAGCTGGTAAAGCGCAAGTCGGTCGCCGCTACCGGGCTGCAACGGCCAGGCAGTTTCATAACCCTCGTAGAACGCTTTGCCGAAACCGCCAAACAGCCTCGTCATCGCGAGATCCGTTTCGCGGTCGCCGTAGTAGACGGCCGGGTCGTAGATAACCGGCTCGCCGCCGCTGCTGGCCCAGTTACCACCCCACAGGTCACCGTGCAGCAATGACGGCACGGGCTCGTAGTTCTCGAAAAGCGAAGGCAGCCGTTTTTGCAGTTGGCGGCCGTGTTTCTGCAGCTCACCAGAGAAGCCGTTTTCCCGGGCCAGCCGTAGCTGGTAGCCGAGTCGGTGTTCCTGGAAGAACGCGACCCAGTCCGTCGACCAGGCGTTGTGCTGCGCGGTCAACCCGATCGTATTGTCACGATGCCATCCGAAGCGGCTGGCGGTTGTTCGATGCAGCGACGCCAGACCCTCGCCAAAGCGCCGCTCGACAACCGGGTCCGACCGGTCGAAAGACAGCCACTCGAGAGCGAGAAACGCCGCATCGGCCGTCTGTCCGACCGCGTACACCTCGGGAATTCGCAAGGCCTTCGCTTTGGCGATCTCAGCCAGACCTTCCGCCTCGCCGGTGAACATATGCAGCGAATCAATGCGCCCCGTCTTCATGAAGACGTCACGGTCATCGGCATTGAGGCGCCAGGCTGCACTGATATCCCCACCACCAACCGGTATCGGTGCCGGGTTGTCGCCTACCGGAATGCCAGCCTCGTTCAGCTGCCGCGCTATAGAAGACCAGTCCGGCATCTTGCGCGCTAGTGCCGGTAGATATCGGAGACGCGCTCGGCCTGTCTGCGCAGTGCACTGCCTATGTTGGCTTCGTCGAACAACGCATTGATTTCCCCCAACCTCGGCGCCGATGGCTGCATGGCTGTTTCCGCGTTGTCTATGGGCACATCGCAGGCGATGCCGGTAAGACGACGCGCGAGCATCGCGTCATCACGGTGCGTTTCGAGTTTAGTAGCGAGCGTTTTGGCGCCGCGCACATTGACCTCATGCACCTTGTCGAGATTGTCGTAGATCGCCTCGAGACTGCCAAAGTGCTCCAGCAGCCCGACGGCCGTCTTCTTGCCAACACCAGGGACACCCTTGATGTTGTCAACTGCGTCACCGGCAAGCGCCAGGAAGTCGGCAATTTGCTCCGGCCAGACGCCGAATGATCCCGGAATCTCGTCGTAACCGAGCTTGCCCTTGCCTGAAAAATCCCAGAACACGTCCTCTTTCGTCAACAGTTGAGTCAGGTCCTTGTCACGAGTGACGATTGTCGATGCGCGCCCCTGGCTCCTGCCGTGCGTCACCAGGGTCCCAATCAGATCGTCGGCCTCATACCTCGGGCTCGCGCGTTCCATCACGCCCAGCGCGCGAACGTATCGCCGGCACTGCTCAAACTGACGTCTGAGCTCCGGCGGTGCCGGGTCCCGATTGGCTTTGTAGAGAGGATAGATTTCGCTCCGGAATGATTTCGAACGGCTTTCGTCGAACAGCACGGCAACGTACTCGGGGGTTACATTCTCCATGAAGTCGCCAATGAAACGACAGAACCCGTACAGCGCGTTTACGGGATTGCCGTTCTCATCCACCATGTCGTCCGGCATGGAGTAATAGGCGCGAAAGATGTAGACGCTGGCGTCGATCAGGTATTGCATTTTGACATCGTGCGACCCGGCGCAAGGCGTGCGTCAGTCATGGAAATGCACTTCGACGATTTCTTCACCGTTGGACAAGTGATCGCTGAGTCGTGCGTGCAGTGGGCTGGAGCGCGGAATATGCGCGAGCAGGTACTGCATCTGGTCGGTCAGCACGCGGCGGCCTTTCAAATAAATGTACTCAGCATAGTTTGGTGTGAACGGTACGGCGATCAACTGCATCGCCGCCTGCTCCGGCGTTCGGCCACCTTTGTAGTTGTTACAGCGACGACAGGCAGTGGCGACGTTTGTCCAGATGTCGGTGCCGCCGCGCGACACCGGCGTGATGTGATCCCTGGTAAGGTCGCGCGTCAGGTAGCGCATACCGCAATAAAGGCAGAGGTTTGCATCGCGCCTGAACAGGGTACGGTTGTTCAGCGGCGGGACGTACTTGTCGCGATTACGCGAGAGGCCCTGGCTTGTGCCGTGCGTGGCGATGATGGAGTTGACGTCGATACGGCTACGACGGCCGTCGATGGAGCTGTAGCCGCCGAAAACAGAGTAAAGAAGCGTGCCACAGTCGTAAGCAACCTGCTCGGAGTGATACAGACGCACCGCGTCGCGGTAGTCAATCCACTCCAGCGGCATGCCTGCAACGTCGGTTCTGAGAACCTGCTGCGAGATATCGGATGCGAGTCCTGCGAGCATCGCCTGATTATGACGAAACAAGCGTGCCCCGCCAAGGCTATAAGACTCGCGAAGCGCTAAAGATCCTTCAAAACTTCGTCAAGCGTCGCCTTTGCGTCTCCAAATAGCATGCGCGTGTTCTCCAGGAAGAACAGCGGATTCTGCACACCTGCATAGCCTGTCGCCATGCTGCGCTTGAGCACGATCGATGTTTCGCCCTTCCAGCACTCCAGCACCGGCATGCCAGCGATCGGGCTGTCAGGATCGGTTAGTGCGGACGGATTTACGATGTCGTTCGCGCCAATAACAACCGAAACATCAACTTTCGGAAAATCGTCGTTGACTTCGTCCATCTCGAAAACGATGTCGTAAGGGACGCGAGCCTCGGCCAGCAGCACGTTCATGTGCCCGGGCATGCGCCCTGCGACAGGATGAATTCCGAATCGAACGTTGACGCCTTTTTCGCGCAGCACGCGCGTAATTTCGAAAACGGTGTGCTGTGCCTGCGCTACAGCCATGCCGTAACCCGGGATGATCATGACTTCTTTCGCGTTGTTCAGCAGTTCCGCGGTTTCCTGTGGGTCGATGGGCAGAACCTCGCCCTGGTCCTCGCCACCACTGCTGGCAACCTTGCCGCCGCCGGTGCCGAAGCCGCCCGCGATAACCGCGAAAAACTTGCGATTCATGGCGCGGCACATGATGTAGCTGAGGATCGCGCCACTCGAGCCAACCAGAGCTCCCGTCACGATCAAGAGGTCGTTGCCGAGCATGAAGCCGGTGGCGGATGCCGCCCATCCGGAGTAGCTATTCAGCATCGACACAACAACGGGCATATCTGCACCGCCGATTGCCATGACCATGTGGATTCCAAATAGCAGCGCGATAACGGTCATTATCATCAACGGCTCCATGCCGCTGCCCGCTGCCGACTGCACGACGAACTCACGGCCGAACCAGATCGCACCAATCAAAAGCGCGAGATTGAGCCAGTGCCGCGCTGGCAGCATCAATGGGCTACCGCTGATGCGTCCTGACAGCTTGCCGAATGCAATCACCGAACCCGAGAAGGTCACAGCACCAATCAGGATGCCAAGATAGGTTTCGATGTCATGGATCGTCAGCTCAACGCCCGTCAGGTGGTGCTCCGGATCCATGAAATTGACGTAGCCCACGGCGACGGCCGCAATACCAACCAGGCTGTGCAGGATAGCGACCAGTTCCGGCATCTGCGTCATTTGCACGCGCCGGGCGAGCAGAATACCGATACTTCCACCGATCAGCAGGGCTACCAGCAGGATCGTGTAGTTCTGCGTAACGACTCCGAGTAACGTCGCCAGCAGCGCTATGGCCATGCCGGTAATGCCATACCAGTTACCGCGGCGCGCGGTTTCCTGATTGGAAAGGCCGCCGAGGGCCAGGATAAAGAGAATTGTCGCAGCGATATACGACGCAGTTACTACACCAGCACTAATCATCTTGGGAGCCTCTGTTCAATTGTTCTTACTTTCTGAACATTTCGAGCATGCGACGTGTAACTGCGAATCCGCCTGCGATGTTGATGCTCGTTATCAACACCGTAGCTGCGGCGATCCACATTGTGACTGCGTTGGGCGAACTTATCTGTATCAAGCCACCGATAATAATGATGCTTGATATTGCGTTCGTTACGCTCATCAACGGCGTGTGCAAGGCAGCCGATACATTCCAGATGACCATGTAGCCAACAAAGCACGCCAGCACAAACACCGTGAAGTGCGCCATGAAGGACTGCGGTGCGACGGCGCCAAGGCCGAGCAACGCCAGACCCGCGATGACCATGCCGATAATGGGTCCCATCACCGATCGCTCTTTTTCCTGGACCACGACAGGCGCGGGTGCGGGAGCCGCTTTCGGCGGTGCCGCTGAAAGTTTCGGTGCCGGCGGTGGCCACGTTGTTTCGCCACCTTTACAAACAGTCGCGCCGCGTACGACTTCATCCTCGAAATTGACAACGATGCCGCCGTCCTTCTCGGGCGTCATATCCGTCAGCAGGTGTCGCAGGTTGGTTGCATACAGCTGGCTCGACTGTGCGGCGAGTCGGCTGGGCAGGTCCGTATAACCAATGATCGATACGCCGTCAGTCTCGACAACCTCATTTGGTTTGGTCAGCTCGCAGTTGCCGCCCTGTTCCGCCGCGAGGTCTACGATGACGCTGCCATCTTTCATCGACCGGACCATGTCCGCAGTGATCAGCCGCGGCGCTGGCTTACCTGGAATCAACGCCGTTGTAATAATGATGTCGACGTCCCTGGCCTGCTCCGCGAACAGCGCCATCTCGGCCTTGATGAACTCCTCGCTCATCACCTTGGCATAGCCGCCCTCGCCAGCGCCGTCTTCATCGTCTTCGAAGTCGAGCATCAGGAACTCCGCGTCCATGCTCTCAACCTGCTCCTTGACCTCGGGGCGTGTATCGAATGCGCGAACAATGGCACCCATGCTCTTTGCCGCGCCGATAGCGGCGAGGCCTGCAACGCCGGCGCCGATCACCATTACTTTGGCCGGCGGAACTTTGCCTGCGGCTGTGATCTGGCCGGTAAAGAAACGTCCGAAGTGCTGCGCTGCCTCGACGACGGCCCTGTAGCCGGCGATGTTGGCCATCGAGCTCAAGGCGTCCATCTTCTGTGCGCGCGAGATTCGCGGCACGCTGTCCATGGCCATGACGGTAGCGCCGCTGTCCGTCAGCTGCTTTAGCAGCTCCGGGTTCTGGCCCGGCCAGAGGAAGCTAATCAGGGTCTGGTCGGCGCGAAGTCGGGCCGCCTCGTCGCCTTCCGGCGCCCGGACCTTCAGAAGGATGTCGGACCCGGACCAGAGATCGCTGCCGGAGGCGACGATCTCGCACCCTGCGTCTTTGTAGGCCGCATCGGCATAGCTCGCCTTGCTGCCGGCGCCCGATTCCACCGCTACGCTGTAGCCGAGCTTGACGAGCTGTGCAGCTACGTCAGGGGTCGTTGCGACCCGCCGCTCACCCGAATGAATCTCTTTTGGAACACCAATTCTCATTGTTCGCCTCCATTTGGACTGCGGCAGTGTAACGAAGGCAATCTGCAGGCACAAAGAAAAAGGCCTCCACAAGGGAGGCCTTTTGATAGGGACTTTCCGAAGGTCGGCCTAATCGCGGCCCCTCGGGCGCGGCCGCGTCGAGAGCCTGTCGCGCAGGTGCTGGCGCTGCTCCGGTGTCATGCGTTTGAAGCGATCTCGAAGCTGCTGGCGACGATCGCGATTCATCTTGCGGTAATCGCGATAGTTCTGACGGATGCGATCCTGCTCTTCCGGGCTCAGGTCTTTGAATAGCTGCGCACGTTCGCGAATCTGATCGCGACGATCGGCGGGCAAATCCTGCCATGAACGAAACCGGTCGCGAGCACTACGACGCTCGTCCCGCGACATTCCCGCCCAACGCTCGGCGCCTTTCGACAACCTCTCGCGACGCTCCGCAGGGAGCGTGTCCCAGCCTCCCTCAAACTGACCTAGAACCTCACGCTGTCCATCGCTCAGGTCTCCCCAGCTGACACCGTCTGTCTGGGCAAAAGCCGAGCCAAATATCAGCAGCGCGGCAATGGCAACTGTGGCTCTAGCGACTTTGCTTTTCACTTTCATCTTCTTTCTCCGTCGATTCTTCACCTTGCGGTGCGGGATCGCTCCGTTCCTCCGTTTCGGCCTCTATCGTTCCCTCGAGTAGCAGCCAGTCCTCATCCGATTCTTCCCACATGCCCAGATATTCAAGAAACTCGACATCCGGCACAGTGTCTTCAGCAGCAGCGGCGCCGCCACACAGCAGCAAGCCGCAGACCATTGCGCCAATCTGGCAATCAGCCAACATCGCCTTCCAGGTCCGCCATATCAATCCAGCTGTAAAACTCGAGGTCCTCCAGCATTTCTATACTGTCTTCGCCCAGCAGTATCTCCATATCCGTAACCGTGGCTATGCCGGCAACGTCATCGATCGCTGACGGACTCTGCAGCACTACAACGGCAACCAGAATGGCAGCGACGGCGCCCGTGGCCGGCATCCAGCGTGACCATTGGCGCTGCGGACGCTGCAACTGGGTTAGCGCCTCTTGCCGGGCGCGGTTCAGCTTCGACAGCGTTGCTGCATCGAGCGCGTCAACAGACTCGTCGAACGTATCCTTCATCCTTTTCTCGAACGTCTCGCGTTGCTCGTTCATGATTTTCCTTCCTCAAGACCCGTAGTCCCCGGCCTGTGTTCCTCCAATTTTTCCCTTAGTGCATGGACCGCCCGGGAGTAGTGCGTCTTCACGCTACCTGCACTGCAGCCCATCGCCACGGCGGTGCCGGCTACATCCAGCCCTTCAAACGTGCGCAGCATGAATGCCTCGCGCTGTCGTGCGGGCAGTTGGTGCACGGCGATCTCGAGACTGTCCATCGCCTCGCTATTCTGAAGTTCTTCATCCGGCGCTCGCCCCGCGAGGTCCGGCGCCGACGCAATCGCATCGTAGTCGTTGTCATCGGAGGGCTTGCGGCCGAACCAGACCATGACACGATTGCGCACTGCCTGTCGGCGATGCCAGTCGCGAACACCATTCTGCAATATCCGATAGAAGAGTGGTGTCCATTCCTCGCGCGCCCGGTCCGAGTAATTGCGCACCAGCTTGATCATTGCGTCCTGGACGAGATCGAGCGCTTCATCCCGATCGCGTACTCCGATCTGGGCAATACGCAAGGCACGCCGTTCAATCTCGGCCAGAAACTGGTTTAGTTGCCGTTCTTTTTGCAGTGCCATTGCCCCTGTTGATGGCGCGCCGGCACAAGATACCGCAAAAACCGTGGTGCTGACTTCCATATCTCTTGACTCCACGACGAGGTCATCTAACTTGTCTCCCCTGTTTAACGCCCGAGCTGCAGTCCCGGTTGACAGGTTCCCGGTCGTTTTTTCGCATTATGTAAAAAATTGAGTGATAGCCCGATTAGCCACAGCACCCTCCTCAACATCGCTGTAAACGTGCCTCTGTCACGCCATTTCGACTATTTGCCGCCAGAATCCGGCGGCCTGCCAATGCCGGGGTGCCGCGTCCTCGTGCCCTTCGGGCGACGGCAGGAAATCGGACTGGTCATGAGGCACTCCGAGGTTTCGTCACTGCCCGCCCACAAGATTCGCCGCTGCATCGAAGCGCTGGACGATGCTCCTGTGCTGTCCGAGCCGGAGCTTCGCCTGATCCGCTTTACCAGCGACTATTATCACCATCCTGTCGGTGAGGTGGTCGCAGCGGCAATGCCGGCGCTGCTTCGTCAGGGCAAGACACTCTATCCGTCGGTCGAAACCATCGCCGTCACCGATAGCGGCGAACGGGAAAACGTCGAGGCTTTGCAAAAGCGTGCACCCAGACAGGCTGAACTGCTCACGCACCTGATGGATGCTGGTGGCACCGGCATCGAAGCCGATCGCCTGAATGAAGAGCTGCCTAATTGGCGCCGCGCAGCGACAAGCCTGTTGAAGAAGGGGCACATCACCCGGTTCGAGGCCCGCTCCGAGGATTTTGACGAGCGACTCGTAGCCCCGCCATCGGACAGTCTGATATTGAATGAAGATCAGCAGCGAGCGCTTGAGTCCCTCCGCCGCAGCGATGACTTTGGCGTCTTCCTTATCGACGGCGTGACCGGCAGCGGCAAGACTGAAGTGTATTTGCAGCGCATGAAGGACGTCATCGACCTCGGCAAGCAGGTCCTCGTGCTGGCGCCGGAGATAGGGCTGACACCCCAGCTTGTCGGGCGCCTGCGCGATCGTCTTGGCATCGAGCCTGCGCTGTTGCATTCCGGCCTGAGCGATATAGAACGCCTGGCGGCATGGCGGGCGGCACGGGCGGGCGCAGCACGACTTGTGGTCGGCACACGTTCGGCGATATACACGCCATTGAAAAACCCGGGCCTGATCATCGTTGACGAAGAGCACGACCACTCTTTCAAACAGCAGGAGGGCTTACGTTATTCGGCGCGTGACCTGGCCATCGTGCGCGCCAAACACCTGGACGTGCCCGTCATTCTCGGTACCGCCACGCCAACGCTTGAGATGCTGCATCACTGCCGTGAAGGTAGCTACCAGCACATTCACTTGCCGGTCCGAGCAGGCGGCGCGGAACCACCAGCGATACGCCTCGTAGACACCCTGCGCGCGCCAGCTGTTGATGGCGTCAGTGAGCCACTCGCTGAAGCGATCAAGAACCACCTCAAAACGGGCGGACAGGTGCTTGTCTTTCTGAATCGTCGCGGCTTTGCGCCGACGCTGATCTGCGCAAGCTGCGGTCACATTGCTGGCTGTGAACGCTGTGACTCTCGGCTCACGGTGCACGCGCACAGTCGCGAGTTGCGTTGCCATCATTGCGGCGCCTCGCGCGCGCTCGATGAGCAGTGCCGTGAATGTGGAGAATCGGTCAAGCCGCTGGGCGAAGGAACGCAGCGCGTCGAAGAGGCGCTCGCTGCACGCTTTCCCGACCATGTCATCACGCGTGTCGATAGTGACAGCACGCAGCGCAAAGGGGCGATGCACGCCGTACTCGAGCATGCGACGAAGGGCGAAGCCGACATACTCGTCGGCACCCAGATGCTCTCGAAAGGTCACCATTTCCCGAAGCTGACCCTTGTGGGCGTCGTGAACGCAGACCAGGGATTGTTTGGCACGGACTTTCGCAGCGCCGAACGCATGGCACAGTCGATCGTGCAGGTCGCTGGTCGTGCGGGGCGCGAGAGCCGTCGCGGCGAGGTCCTGATCCAGACGGCGTTCCCGGACAATCCGTTCTGGGCGACGCTGATCGACGGGGGGTATGAACGCGTGGCGAATGAGGCTCTGTCCGAGCGCGAAATCACGCGCTGGCCGCCGTTCACGCGGCTGGCACTGCTGCGGGCAGCGGCGCACAAGCATCGCGATGCGCTCGAGTTTCTCGAACAGGCAAGACAGCGGATTGCGGCCGAAGCCGACGAAACACTGCGGGTCCTGGGCCCCGTCGACGCCCCTATGGCCCGAAAAGCCGGTCGTTATCGCGTCCAGCTCCTGTTGCAGAGCAGCGACCGCAAGAAGCTACACGCGCTGCTCGCAAGATTGCGGCCAGCGCTCGAAGAGGAACCCTCGGCCCGTAAGGTACGCTGGTCGATTGACGTGGACCCGATAGAACTTTTCTAGACCGAATATTTCAGCGGCTGACGCGGAAACCCGGTCGCGGATCGGCCGACCGGGTGATTTCCGGAGCTCGCGGCAGTCTGGCTGAATGCCGGGGCCAGCGGAGAACTGTCGCTACGAACAACATCCGGGCGAATATCGGGGTAGAATTGCCGGCTCTTAAAGTCGGCCCCCCCTGTAATGAAACACATCGTCGCTGCAGTCCTTGGCACTGCCCTGAAGAAGCTCCCCGATCTGGCCGAGGCCGCATCGGATTTGGTAATCGAGAGCACCGTCGAGCGTACGCGTGACGCCAGCCATGGCGACTTTGCCAGCAATATCGCCATGCGCCTGGCCAAACCAGCGCGCCGCAGCCCGCGTGATATTGCTAATGACATCGTGGCAGCAATATCCGGCAGCGACGCCATCGAGCGCATCGATATCGCGGGTCCGGGCTTCATCAATTTTCACCTCAGCCCTGCCGCCTTTCACGCCGAACTCACAACCATTCTGCAGCGCGGGCATGAGTACGGGCGCCAACCCGCCAGAGAGACGCCGAGCATCCTGCTCGAGTTTGTATCGGCCAACCCGACCGGCCCGCTGCATGTTGGTCATGGTCGGCATGCCTCGTACGGCGCGACGGTTGGCAACCTGCTCGAGGCGGCTGGCTATCCGCTGACCCGCGAGTACTACGTTAACGATGCTGGCCGCCAGATGGATATTCTCGGGCTGAGCGTGTGGCTGCGACTGCTGGAGAAAGACGGTATCGTTGTCGCCTTTCCGAAAGGCGGCTATCGCGGCGACTACATTCAAGACATCGCCGCGGCAATCAACACCGACGGCGTCGCTTCAGTGACCGCCGAGGCAGTGCTCTCAGATATCCCGCCGGACGAGCCTGAGGGGGACAAGGAGGCGTATGTCGAGGCGCTGGTCGAAAAAGCGAAGGCCTTGCTGGGCGAGGCCACCTTTGACCACATTCGCCAACAGTCGCTCGATGCGATCCGCGATGATATCGAGGACGATCTCGCCGAATTCGGAGTTACTTTCGATCGCTGGTATTCGGAACAGAGCCTGACCAAGGGCAACGCGATCGACAAAGCGCTCAGCGTGCTCGAAGAGCGCGGCATGCTGTACAAGAAAGACGGTGCAACCTGGTTCAGGGCGACGGACTTTGGCGACGAGAAAGACCGTGTTGTCGTTCGTGAGAACGGCGTAAAGACGTATTTTTCCTCGGATATCGCCTATCACTACGAGAAGCGCGAACGCGGCTTCGACCACCTGATCGATATTCTCGGCGCAGACCACCATGGCTATGTGCCGAGAGTTCGGGCCGGGCTTGAGGCCATGGGCTATGAAGGCGATTCGCTCGAGGTTGAACTTGTACAGTTCGTAACGCTTTACCGCGGCGGCGAGAAAATGCAGATGTCGACGCGCTCCGGTGAGTTCGACACACTGCGGCAGCTGCGAGCGGACGTGGGCAACGATGCGGCGCGCTTCTACTACGTGTCCAGGTCAAATGATCAGCACCTCGACTTCGACCTCGATGTTGCAAAGTCCCAGTCCAGTGACAACCCGGTCTACTATATTCAGTACGCACATGCGCGCGTTGCCAGTGTTTTTCGTCAACTCGTAGAAAAGTCGCTGCAATGGGACGAGGCAAACGGCAGGGAACAACTCCCGGCCCTGGCCGAACCTCAGGAAAAGGCGCTGATGACCTCGCTAAGCCGTTACCCGGAAGTTGTGGAGCTTGCTGCTAACAATCGTGCGCCGCAGCACCTCGTACATTTCCTTCGCGACCTTGCCAACGATTTTCATACCTATTACAACGCGCATGCGTTTATCGTCGACGATGCATCGCTGCGAAATGCACGACTTTATCTTGTCGCTGCAACGCAGGTTGTTGTCGCCAATGGGCTTGGCATTCTTGGCGTATCTGCGCCGGAGAAAATGTAGTGGCAAAGCGCAAGAGACGCCGCGTCAATCGTACGAAAAAATCGGAGTATCCGCCGTTTGTCTGGATGCTCTTCGGCCTGGCTATCGGCCTGTCGGTTGCGTTTGCCGTCTACATGAACGGCAAGGAGCCGGTAGAGATCGCACAAAACGCGACGCCACAGCCAGCCAGCCTGCAGACCGCAGTCGATGACAACAGCGAATCAGTTGCCGTAGTCGACGTCGAAAAGAAAGCAGATGACAAGCGTTTCACTTTCTACGACATACTGCCTAATTTCGAGATGGTCACGCCGGACACCACCCCCACGATAGAGGCTGACTCTGTGCCACAGGCTATTGAGGAGCCCGGTGTGTATGTCCTGCAGGCCGGATCATTCTCTACCAACAAGGATGCAGATCGGCGCCGCGCCGAACTCGCACTGCACGGCATCGAATCTCACATTCAGCGCGTAAAGGTTAACGATCGCAACTATCACCGCGTGTACATTGGGCCCACCGAAGATCTCGACGAACTTAACCTGCTGCGCAGCCGCCTGCGCGCCGCGAAGATCGACGTCTTCCGGATCCGCCTCAGTGACTAATGCGGCGGAATCTGCCCGGTTTGTCACCGGAATCCTCGCGGCACTGCTGTTGGCCGCATGCGCAACAATCCCGGCACCGCAACCACAGCTCGAATCAGAAACCAGGCCAGCAGAGCCTCCGCCACCTTCGCAAACACCGCTTGCACCGGCTCCACCGGCGAAATCCGACCTGCGTGTCCGTATAGCGTCGGTTGGCGACATGATGATCGGCACCGACTACCCGCAGAATCACCTTCCGGATGACGACGGCCTGGGCTTCCTCACAAATGTCGCGCCATTCCTGTCTTCTGCCGACATTGCCTTCGGCAACCTGGAGGGCGTGCTACTCGATGGTGGCGAACCCGGAAAGAAATGCAGCAACCCGGCGGCCTGCTACCTGTTCCGATCTCCGACGCGTTACGCCAACCACTATCGCGCAGCCGGTTTCGACGTATTGAGCCTGGCCAACAACCACGCCCGTGACTTCGGCGAAGAGGGTCGCAGCAGCAGCATGCAGGCAATCGCGGCGGCGAGCATGCATCACTCGGGACGCGTCGATGATTTTGCGAGCCTTGAAGTAAACGGCCTGCGCATAGCCGTACTTGCCTACGCCGTCACCAAGAACTCCAACATGCTGCTCGACTATGAGCTCGCGTTCGAAACGGTTGCAGCGTCTGCTTCCTCGCACGATATCGTGGTGGTCTCTTTTCATGGTGGCGCGGAAGGGGCTGACGTCACGCATGTGCCGTTTGTGGAGGAGGAGTATTACGGTGAGCCGCGCGGCGACATGGTCTGGTTTGCCCGCGGTGTGGTCGACGCAGGGGCCGACCTGGTTATTGGTCATGGCCCGCACGTGGTGCGCGGCATGGAGCGCTACAAGGGCCGCCTTATCGCCTACAGCCTCGGCAATTTTGCCACTTATTACGGCATCAGCGTGGCGGGCATCAAGGGCATCGCGCCGATACTGACAACGACTCTCGACGGTTATGGCGCATTTGTCGACGGCGAAATCGTCTCAACTATTCAGTTGCGTCCGGCCGGCCCCAGCATCGATCCCAGGGGTCGCGCGCTCGACCTGATCCGCGGCCTGAGTAACGAGGACTTTGGGGAATCCGGGCTTACGTTTCTTCCGGACGGCGGGGTATTGCCCGCCAATCGACCGCCGGTCGAACCGCACGTTCTCAAGGTCCCTGAAGACTAGCTCAAACCAGCCGTCCGTCGCCGCAACCACGATGGCGGCGGCGACGATTCTGTCTGCAAGGCTCCTGCATGAGGCTGGCCAGATTGAGGTCTCCGTTGAGGGGTTCCACGAGCGTCGTGCCAGCCTCAGTCGCGCTTGACGGGAGTGCAGCAACGCCTGGTCGCCAAAGCAAGCTGAACCGGATGCGAGCGAGTATAAGCGAGAGGAACCCCCAAGCGGGGGCCGCCCGATGAACGAACTCGCCGCCGTAGGTCTTGGCTAGTCGTCCGAAGAGACTGACTTGAAGTTCACGCCGAGCGAACGGAGCTTTCGGTACAAGTGCGTTCTTTCCATACCTACGCGCTTCGCAAGCTGCCCCACCTTGCCATCGCACAGCACCAGCTGTTGCTGCAGGTAGGCGCGTTCAAACTGCTCTCGTGCTTCACGCAAAGGCAGGGCCAGGAGGTCCTGTTTCACGAGCGGTTCGTCAACGGGCGCCGAGGCGCTGATTTCGGCCTCCACTTCCATCAGCCCGATGTCTTCGCCACGGCCCGACAACAGCAGGCGCCGCACCAGGTTTTTCAGCTCCCGAACGTTGTCTGGCCATGGGTAGTTTCGCAGCCGGTTTTGTGCGGCGACGCTGAAGCGCCTGAACGTCAGCCCTTCGGAATCGACCAGCTTGTCAACGTAATAGGCCAGCAACTCAGGAACATCCTCGGCGTACTCGCGCAACGGCGGAACCCGAATACTGAGCTCGCTGAGGTGTGCAACCAGATCCCGGCGCAGTCGACCCGTTTCGATTTTCGACTCATAGTCGGCGCCAACCGTTGCCACAACACGCGCATCGACTTTGACCGGTCTTGAACCGCCGGCTCGCGTGAAGTGCCCGTCCTCAAGCACACCGAACAAAACCTTCTGCGCTGTCTCGTTGAGATCGGCAAGCTCATCAATAACCAGTGTGCCTCCAGAAGCTCGCTCAAAGGCGCCGGCGATCACCTCTCCGCCGCGTTCACTGCCGAGCAATTGCTCCTCGCAGTTCGCCTCTGTTACCGAGGCGGCGGTTAACGATGTCAGGGGTTCGTCGGCCCTTCGACTCAGCGCATGCATGTAACGCGCGAAAGCGCCGCGACCAGTGCCGGGCTCGCCGCTCATCAGTACAGTGCCATCGTGCCGCGCATACTGCTGTACGCGTTCACGCAAGCCCTGCATCAAGGCGCTGCGCCCGGCCGGTGCCAGCAAAGATGGCAGCAGGCTACGTGCGGTTTTCGCCTGTCTACCGGCCGACTCCAGGGCAGCCTCAACCGTTCGCAGCAACTTGGCGAGTGACAGCGGTTTCTCAACAAAATCGAACGCGCCCAGCCGAGTGGCCTTCACCGCCGTATCAACGGTTCCATGGCCAGACATGATGACAACCGGACAAGTCATTTCGCCGCTGTCAGACCATTCGCGCAGTAGCGTTATGCCGTCGGTGTCGGGCATCCAGATATCGAGCAATATGAGATCGAATTTCCGAACCTCGCGAGCCGCACGCGCTTCGGCAGCGTTGGCCGCAACCGTAACACCGTAGTTCTCGTCCGAAAGAATGTCCTTGATCAGGTCCCTGATATCAGCCTCGTCATCGACAACCAGTACATGAGGACTTGTCATACGTTTTCCCTCCTCTTTTCCGCACGCCCGGGTGCGTTGGCAATCACTTTTTCGCGCGCCGCATCGTTTACAGGCAGTCTTATGCTAATCATTGCTCCCCCGTCTTTCCGATTGCTCGCACGAATCGTCCCTACGTGCTCTTCAACCAGCTTCTTGACTATCGCCAGGCCGAGGCCTGTTCCTTTTGGTTTGGTGGTGACGTACGGGTCGAAAATCTGATTGACCGATCCCATGCTGAATCCCGGACCATTGTCTTCGACCTTGATCTGAATCATGTCGACGTCATCGATCTCGGCGGCACTGACGTGCACGTCGATGCGGCCGCCGGTGGCGCCATCAAGCGCTTCCACCGCGTTTCGAATCAGGTTGTGCAGCATTTGACGGGCGCGCCCCATGTCCGCCTCGATGAGCGGCATGGTGGGGTCAGTAGTCAGCACAATCTCTACGTCACTCTCCTGCGCCCGATAGAGATCGACGATCTCGTGTGCCAGCTTGTCAATATCGAACAGGCTGAAGTCCATATCCGGTGCTCGCGCATAGTCGCTGAACGCGTTGACCATTTCTTTCATGGCCTCGACCTGGTGCACGATGGTATGCGTGGCGCGATCGAGGACCTGTGCCTCCTCTTCCGACATCGTGTGCAGATATTTTTTGCGCATGCGCTCCGCCGACAGCTGGATCGGTGTCAACGGGTTCTTGATCTCATGGGCCAGCCGCCGTGCGACCTCACCCCATGCCGCGTCGCGCTGCGCCTGCAGCAACGCCGTAATGTCGTCAAAGACGATGACGTAGCCGGCCGCATGACTCTCGTCGCCGGGCAATGTCGTACAAGCGCAGGTCAGAACACGCCTGCCAACCTCAGCACGCAATACGACCTGTTCGCGCCACTCCGTTTCACCAGCATCAAGATGCACGCAGGCGACGTCTACGAACTGCCCGAGCAGCGGGGTTTCTTCTGCGACCTTCAACAACGACTCCCCGCGACGGCGCTCCAGATCCACACCGAGTATTGCGCTCGAAGCCTGGTTCGCGGTGCGAATAGTGAGATCAGTTTCCAGCGCGAGAACACCCGTCGACAGGCGCGCGAGAATGACTTCGAGGTTAGCCCGCTCGGCCTCAACCAGCGCCTGGCTCAGGCTTGCTTCGCGCCGTGCCATGGCAAGACGTTGCGTCATGTCATTAAACGAGCTGACCAGGAAACCGATTTCATCACGCGTCGGGGTCGGCAGGCGCGTGTCAAAGTCGCCCATCGCCACTGCTCGCGTACCAGCCACCAGGTCCTGGATAGGTGCAACCAGTCGCCGCGACAATACGAATGCGCCGTAGATTGCAGCCAGCAGGCTTAGCAGAAGAACGAACGCCAGCGTCAGCGACAGCAGGTCCTTCAGGTCTTCCCGGAAGAACACCAGCTGCTGGTATTCCTGGTATGACTTTTCCACGCTGTTTATCATGCGCCCGAGTCGGGCCGCCACCGGGTAGTGCGCCTGCACGACGCGGGCTTGCTGTCCGCGTCCACCCTGGTAGCGGAAGACAACGGCCGTTCTAACCTCCACACTGCTGCTGCCGTACGACTCGAGACTGACAAACGGCCGGTCCTCCTGCATCTGCAGGACGACTTCCTCGGTAAGTGGTTTTGGCAAAGTCGCGCTGGAACTATCAGAACTGGTCGCGAGCACGGTGTTGTTCTCGCCGTACAGCGTCATCTCGCTGGCGCCGGCCTCCCGACGCAACATGCTGAGTTCGAAAATGATCTGCCGATCGCTGACTTGTGACAGTCGCTGGGCCACCTTCTGCGTTGCGAACAGGTTCTGTCGTTTCTGCATTTCCAGGGAAGCACGGCTGAGTGTCAGCGCGTTTTCCAGGCCTTCTTCAACCTGCACGTTAAACCAGCTGTCGATGCCTCGATTGATGAACTGCATGGAAAAATAGAACACGACCAGCAGCGGCAGCACCGCGAGACCAACGAACATGCCAACCATGCGGGCCTTGAGTTTTGCGCCGGGTACGTTCTGGCGATAATCGCGAGCCAGCCGGGCAAGATTGCCTACAAGCAGGGCAGTCAGCAGGATGCCGCCCGCGATATTGATAGCCAGGATTACGTCTTGCAGACGATCGAAGTCGTCGGATTTCTGCACAGTCTGAGTGAGAAGAAACAGCGCCGCCAGTGCAAGGCCGACCCCGACGGTCGCCATAAGAAAGTACAGGGCTCGTTTTAGCGCTCGAGCGACCATTCAAACCATTCGCTTTGTAGCTGCCACTGGCCACGCCAGAAAAACAGCAGCCGCAGCGTCGCAGGGTACTGCTGAGTATTCAGCATTGCGCGCAGCCGGATGCGGTAGTTTCGATCCGGCTCCAACAATGCATCGTCAATTACCGGCAGTCCCTGGACGCGACCGAGGCTGTTCAGTGCGGAATACAGTGTTGCGAAGGAATCCTGCTCACCGCTATTCAGGTTCTTGACGATGTAGCGTTCACTTAAAGGGCGATACTCGAGCTCATGCCGCACAGCCAGTTCCGCCTCGGTCGCATCGATTAGCCAGCGGCGCTCGCGGATAACCTCCATCTGCAACTCGATCGTAAGGGTTACGCCGCTTTCGAGCGCCCCCAGCGCCTCACTGCTCAGGACCAGTTGCAGGCGCGCATCGAGCGTATGCACACCAGCGCTGACTTCGGTGGATGCCGAACGAACCTCGAAGTAGCCCTCACGTTCGACATCATCCTGGGCCAGCCCGGTGCCAATCGCGAGCATGACGATGCACGCCGCAACGACAGGCATCGCGAACATCCGGCGGCGAAAGAGGGGGGACAATGGCATCGTAGTTTTCAGGAAACCTTCTTTTCCAGACATGCGTAGTAAAAACCGTCGAGACCCGCCGTTCCCGGCAGGACCTGGTATCCGCAGGCCTTCCTCCGCATTAGATCGCGGACGTTGTTATTTGGCAACACATCATCTTCCACCGCCTCATCGTGACGCTCCAGAAACCGGCCAACGACAACCTCATTCTCTGACGCCAACGTGGAACAGGTCGCGTACAGCAAGCGGCCGCCGGGGGCCAGCAACGGCCAGAGCGCCTCGAGCAGGTCGCTTTGCAGACGACTCAAGGCCTCGATATCACTGGCGCGCCGCAGCAATTTGATGTCCGGATGCCGCCGAATGACACCGCTTGCCGAACAGGGGGCATCCAGCAGGATGCCGTCGAAGGGCACACCAGTCCACCACTCACTAGGGTTCGATGCGTCGGCGGCGATTATGGTTGCATCGCGGCCCAGCCGGTCGAGGTTCTGACGGATGCTGTCTATGCGCGAGGAATCGCGCTCCACCGCGGTCAGGGCGATCTCGTCCCCCCCTGCTTCCAGCAGGTGGCCGCTCTTCCCGCCCGGCGCAGCACAGGCATCGAGAATGGCGCCGCGCGTATCGGCCAGCAGCCAGCGCGCGGCTATCTGCGCAGCTGCGTCCTGCACAGAGGCGGCACCGTCGGTAAAGCCAGGCAACGAATCAATGGGGCAAGGCTCGGCCAGCCGCAGCGCATCCGGCACGCCCTCCAGCGTGTCGGCACGGATCCCCTCAGCGGCGAGCTTTTCCTGGTATTCGGCGGCACTGTTCGCCGACGAGTTCGCCCGCAGCCACATGGGCGCACGCCCGTCATTCGCCGTCAGTATTGCCTCCCAGTCATCGGGCCAATCTCGTTTGAGCGTATCGATGAGCCATTGCGGGTGATTCCAGCGAACCTCCTCAAGATCGCAGGCAGTCGCCGCTATCTGGTCGCGCTGGAAGCGTCGCAGACAGGCGTTGACGAGACCTGCGAGTTTAGGGCGCTTTAGCAGGCGTGCAGCTTCGACGGTTTGTGAAACTGCCGCGTGGTCGGGAATTCGGGTGTCGTTAAGCTGGAAGAGACCGACGGCCAGCAGTGCATTAACGACGCCGTCCTTCTTCTTTAGCGGCCGTCCGAGTAGCTTCCCTATCCAGTGTTGCAGCTGCCAGTAATGACGTAAGACTCCGTAGCAGAGCATGCGCAACAATGCGCGATCATCAGGCGGAACGCGAGCCTCAACGTCGGCAATCGCCGCATCAAGCGACCGGCCGTTCGTCGCGACGGCGTGAACGACCTCGGCAGCAGCACCCCGCACTATTGCACCCGTGTTCGCCACCGCCTTTGCCGGACTAGCCGAGCACCCGACCAACGAGGTCGAGCTGGTGAGAGAACTCCCGGGCTGCGATGCGCCGTTTGCCGGGCAGCTGCAGCTCGAGGAGGCTTAACGCATCGGAACCACAGGCAACGACGACACCCTCGTGGCCGCTCGACAGCACCGTGCCGGGCCTGGCGTCTGCGCACGAAACCCTTTCTGCGCGCCAGCACTTGATGCGCAGCAGGTCACCGCCGTGAGCTCCGCTAGCGGGCGCGAAAAAGAACGCGCCGGGGACGGGATTGTACGCTCGCACCCGGCGCTGCAGTTCGTCAGCACTGTGGGACCAGTCAAGCTCTGCATCCTGTTTCTGCACCTTTCCCGCATAACTGGCCGCTGCTTCGTCCTGTGATACGGGTGTGATTCGCTTCTCCAGAATGTCATCGAGATTCGCCGCCAGCAGCTCGCCGCCGAGAGTAGCCAGCCGATCATGCAGCGAACCGGCCGTTTCGTCGTCGGCAATGGCAAGGGACTCCGACAGGTATACCGGGCCACAATCGAGACCGGCAGTCATGGACATCAGGCTGATTCCGCTGCTCTCGTCGTGTGCAAGAATTGCTGCCTGAATCGGCGCCGCACCGCGCCAGCGCGGCAACGAGGAGGCATGTACATTGATACAGCCAAGGGCGGGAATATCCAGCACGTCTTGCGGCAGAATCAGTCCGTACGCGGCAACGATCATGGCATCCGGCTTGAGTGCGGACAGTTCGGCCTGAACGCCTGCGTCGCGCAACGTCGACGGCTGCATAACAGCAATGCCGTGCTCCTCCGCATAGCGCTTCACCGGACTCGCCGTCATGCGCTTGCCGCGACCCGACGGCCGATCCGGCTGCGTCAGCACGAGCATGGGAACGACGCCTGATTCTACGAGCGCCGCCAATGACACACGCGCAAACTCCGGCGTGCCGGCGAATATCACCCTGGCATCTTTCATAGTGAGGCGAGTATCCGGCGAAATCGCTTACGCGACGACGGCGGCGGATTGATGACGGCGTTCTTTGAGCAGCTTCTTGCGAATTCGCTGGCGTTTCGCTTCGGAGAGGTAATCAACGAACAACTTACCCTCGAGGTGATCCACTTCATGCTGTATGCAGACAGCGAGCAGGCCCTCAGCTTCCATCTCCTGCGAGGCACCCTGCCGGTCCAGGAATCGAACCCGGATGTGCTCCGCACGTTCGACTTCCTCGTAATAGCCCGGTACGGACAGGCAACCCTCGTCGCTCACCATTACACCGTCTTTTTCGAGAATCTCGGGATTAATGAGCACGTGTGGCGCGGAGCTGTCGCTGCTCACATCAGCAACCAGCAGCCGCAGGTGGACGTCCACCTGCGTGGCCGCCAGCCCGATGCCCGGTGCGGCATACATCGTCTCGAACATATCGTCGATCAACGCGCGCAGACTATCGTCGACCGCCTCGACCGGGACCGCTTTCGTCCTGAGCCGGGGATCAGGGAATTCCAGAATATTGAGTTTCGCCATAATTTCTTGAAACTATTCTTGTGACCGTGCCTGCAAAATCAACCCTTTAAAACATAATGAATCGGCAGTTATTTCGTGTGAACTGCCACAAGAATCACCTAAATGTTTGACTTTATTGAATAAGATGTCAGACAATGCCGTCAGAAAAACCGCCTTCCGGACCGCCTTCGGGGCCGGAAATGTGACGTAATTAGCAGCCTGAGCTTGACCGGACAGACATAGTATAGCAATGCCTGGTTAGCGCAGGCTTAAACCTATCAGATTGGAGCACCCGCGAATTATGTCTCTCAGCAATATTTGCCTGAAAAACAGTTATCGGCTTACCGTTGTCACGCTAGCCGTAACCCTGGCCGGATGCTCTTTAAATCCGTTTTCAAACGATGACGAGCCGCAGCGCAGTTCGCCTGTCGTTTCGTCGTCACAGTCATCGGGTGGCGCATCGACATCGATAGAGCCAACACAGCGAAGCGCACCGGCCCAGCCCGCATACAACGAGCCAGCCCTGCAGCGCATCAATGAGCCCGTGCCGCTGGCCCAGGGCCATCCCAACGAGTACGTCGTTCAGGTCGGCGACACGCTCTGGGATATCGCCGGCACGTTCCTGAAGGACCCGTGGTTCTGGCCCGAGATCTGGTACGTCAATCCGGACATCGAGAACCCGCACCTTATCTATCCCGGTGACGTTCTGGGACTCGTCTACATTGATGGCCAGCCGCGCATCACCAATGTTCGTGGCTCGGCTTATCGTCTTTCGCCGCAGGCTCGTGTTACGCCTCTTTCCGAGACCATCAACAGCATTCCTTACGAATCGGTTGCCGCATTTCTCAGTAGCGGCCTGATCCTCGAAAAAGAGGAGGCCGACTCTCTTCCTTACATAGTGGACATCCGGGGCGAACACCTCGTGGCGGCCGCCGGTAACGAAGTCTACGTACGTGGATTGTCCGACGACATGCCTGGCACCCGCCTTAACATTGTTCACATCGGTGACCCGCTGACGGATCCTGATGACAACCGCCTGATCGGCTACCAGGGACTCCTTGTTGGCGAAGGACGGCTGTCTCGTGGTGGAGACCCGGCAACCGTCGCGTTAACCGATACGGTCCGGGAAGCACTGAAGGGCGATCGATTGATCCCTGACACTGTCGACGTCCCGCTCAACTTTTTCCCGCAGTCACCGAGCAACGAAATTGACGGGCGCATTATTTCTGTCGTCAATGGCGTTACCCAGATTGGTCAGTACCAGGTCGTCGTGATCAACCGCGGCACAAACAACGGCTTGTCCGTTGGTGACGTGCTTTCGGTCTTCCAGACCGGCGAAGTTGTGAGTGACCGGGTCAAGGGGGGCACCGTGAAACTGCCGGACGAGAAATCGGGCACGGTCATGGTTTTCAAGGCTTATGATCGCATCAGCTACGGCCTCGTAATGGAAGCCACGCAGGCATTGCACGTCCTGGATACCGTAAGAAACCCTAACTGATCGAGCATCACCAGATAAAAGAGCGGCGCCTTTATGGCGCCGTTTTTTTTGCGCTCCAATTGGCTGCATTCTGTGCAGTTATCGACACGAGCTAGTGCACGTTTGGCGTTATCATCACAGCGACGTTTCTCCTGGGCCCGCTAATGGACAGCACAACTCGCGCATGGCTGATTCTCGCCCATGCATACCTCAGCCTCGATGAACTTCGCGAGCTCGGCTCACGATTCGGCGAGACTACCGAGATCGCCGGGCTTTCCACAAACGCGCTGAAGGAAGCCGGTCTGTCGGACGACAAGGTATCGGCGATCGCATCACCCGATGAAGACAGGCTGAGCGAAGCCCTTGCGTGGCTGGATCATGATTCGCATCACCTTATTACTTATGGCGACGCAGCCTATCCGGAGATACTCACGCAGATTCCGGGCCCGCCGATGCTGCTGTTTGTAAACGGCGATGTTGATGCCCTGCACTTGCCGTCACTGGCTATTGTTGGCAGCCGCAATCCGACCCATGGCGGGGTGCGCAATGCGGTCGAGTTCTCGCGATACCTGGCTCGAAGTGGCTTCGTCATCGTTAGTGGGTTGGCCGAAGGCATTGATACTGCCGCTCACCGCGGCGCACTCGACGCGGGCGGCAAGACCGTAGCGTTTCTCGGTCACGGCATCGATCGGGTCTACCCTGCGACAAATCGCGACCTGGCCCATCTCGTGTCCAGCGGCGGCGCGCTGCTCAGTGAGTACCCGCTGGGAACCCGGCCGTTGCGACGGCATTTCCCGGAACGCAACAGGCTAATCAGCGGGCTGTCGCTCGGCACCCTGGTTGTCGAGGCCGCGCGCCAAAGTGGCTCTCTGATTACCGCACGACTTGCCTCGGAACAGGGCCGCGAGGTATTTGCACTACCCGGCTCGATCCACAACCCGCTCGCCCGAGGCTGTCACGCACTGATTCGACAAGGCGCCAAGCTGGTAGAGACCGCCAGTGACATTCTTGGCGAACTGGCGCCTCTCGGGCAGCATATGATGCAGGCCTCTTCAGAATCCACACCTGCAAAGAAGGACGGCCCGGACACCGATAAAGACTATGTTCAATTGCGCCGCTTGCTGAGTCACGACCCCGTCAGCATCGATGAACTGGCCGGGCAATCAAGTTTGACGATCGACCAGCTTTCCTCCATGCTTCTGATCCTGGAGCTCCACGGAGAAGTGGAGTCATTGTCCGGTGGTCGATACGCCTTATCAGGTTGAGCTTTAGTCAGAGACAGCGCAAGGAGCCGCTCCAGGCATGAAAGAAAACGTACTTGATGTGCTCATGTACTTGTTCGAGACGTACGTCGACACCGAAGAAGAACCCGAACCCGATCAGAATGAGCTACGCGCCGAGCTGTCACGCGCCGGATTCGGTGAGGCCGAGATCGAGCGCGCGCTGTCGTGGCTTGACGCGCTGACAGATCAGCAGCAGAGCCTCGATTACGGTCATCTTGCCGGGCGCGGGACGCGCATCTTCAACGAATTTGAGCACGACCGACTGGATTCATCGTGTCGCGGCTACATCACCTATCTTGAGCAAATCGATATTCTCTCGCCGCCGCAACGCGAAATCCTGATTGACCGTCTGCTGGCGCTCGAAACCCCGGATATCGACGTCGAACAAATCAAGTGGGTGGTACTGATGGTGTTGTTCAGCCAGCCTGGGCAGGAGCTCGCGTACGCACGCATGGAAGACCTCGTTTTCGAGGAAACGTCGGGGCTGATTCACTAGAAGCTCGACGGCCGATCATCTTCAATCGCACCGTCCTGCGCTTTCGGGAAACTTGACACGCAGCGAGCAAGGCTGCTATTCAACCGCGGCACAGACTGCGGTTTTCTTGTTTTTGGGACACCCTTATATACGATGTCAAAGAATCTCGTCATTGTTGAATCGCCCGCAAAGGCGAAGACGATCAGCAAATACCTGGGCAAGGACTTCGATGTCCTGGCCTCCTACGGTCATGTGCGGGACCTGGTACCGAAAGAGGGTGCCGTCGACACAGATAACCACTTTTCGATGAAGTACCAGGTTATCGAGCGCAACGAAAAGCACGTCAAGGCGATCATACGCGCCCTCAAGAAGGCAGATGCGCTGTATCTCGCGACTGACCCGGATCGCGAAGGCGAAGCTATTTCGTGGCACCTGATTGAGTTGCTCAAAGAACGCAAGGCGCTTGAATCAAAAGAGGTGCATCGCGTCGTGTTCCACGAAATCACCAAGCAGGCCGTGCGGGAAGCCGTAGCAAACCCGCGCGGTTTATCCGGTGACCTGGTCGGCGCACAACAGGCCCGGCGCGCGCTGGATTACCTGGTCGGCTTCAACCTGTCGCCTTTGTTGTGGAAGAAGGTGCAGCGAGGACTGTCAGCTGGCCGCGTGCAGAGCCCCGCGCTGCGCATGATTGTCGAACGTGAACTGGAGATCGAAGCCTTCAAGGCGCGCGAATACTGGTCCATCGAGGCCGACGTCAGCAAGAAAGAGCAGCCGTTCGCTTCAAGACTCGTGAGTTACAAGGGCGAAAAGGTCGAGCAGTTCAGCTTTGAAAACGAAGACTCGGCACGCGAAGTCGAGAAGACGGTTCTCGATGCTGCGAAGGGCGAATTCGATGTCCTGAGTGTTTCCAAGAAACAGCGCCGCCGCAACCCGACTGCACCGTTCACAACCTCGACCTTGCAGCAGGAAGCGTCTCGCAAGCTGGGTTTCAATACGCAACGCACCATGCGTGTCGCGCAAAAGCTGTATGAAGGTATCGAGTTGCCCGGCGAGGGTACTGTTGGCCTGATCTCCTACATGCGTACCGACTCGGTAACGCTCGCGGCATCGGCGATCGAGGAGATTCGCGAAGTCATTACCAGTCGTTACGGCAGCAAGAACGTGCCCGAGGCGCCGCGCGAATTCAAGAACAAATCAAAGAATGCCCAGGAAGCGCACGAGGCGATTCGACCAACGTCCGTTGCCTTCATTCCCGAAGAGATCAAGGGATCGCTGGATGAGGATCAGTACAAACTCTATTCACTGATCTGGAAGCGCACTATGGCCTGCCAGATGGTTCCTGCTGTGTTCGACACGGTCGCCATCGAAATGGCCGCTGGCGCTGCAGACCAGGGGCATCGAATGCGCGCGAACGGCTCGGTCCTCGTAGAGCCGGGCTTCATGGCCGTGTACCAGGAAGGAAAAGACGACTCCAAGGACGACGACACCGATCGACTGCTGCCTGAAATTGAGGAGGGCGATAAGATCAAGCTCGTCGAGTTGCGCGCCGAACAGCACTTCACAGAGCCTCCGCCGCGCTTCACCGAAGCAAGCCTGGTGAAAACGCTGGAGGAGTATGGCATCGGCCGACCCTCCACTTACGCCAGCATTATCGCGACGCTTAAGAACCGCGAATACGTGGAGATGGATGCGAAGCGCTTCCTCCCGACCGACATCGGTCGTATCGTCATCGGCTTCCTCACCGAACACTTCGCGCAGTATGTCGACTACGACTTCACCGCCAGGCTGGAGGACGATCTTGATCTCGTCTCGCTCGGCGAGAAGGACTGGGTGCCAGTACTCGAGAAGTTCTGGGGGCCCTTCCACGCGCTTTGCGAGGACAAGGAGGCCTCGGTCACGCGTGAACAGGTGGCACAGTCACGTGAGCTCGGTACCGACCCCAAGAGCGGCAAGCCAGTTACCGTGCGCATGGGCCGCTACGGCCCCTTCGTACAGATTGGCACCAAGGACGACGAAGAAAAGCCGAAGTTCGCAGGCCTGCGGAAGGGCCAGAAGATGACCGATCTCGACCTGGCGACCGCGCTTGAACTGTTCAAGCTGCCGCGCAAACTCGGTGAAACGCTGGACGGCCTGGCCGTGTCAACAAGCGTTGGGCGCTTCGGACCCTACGTGCGGTACGGCGACAAGTACGTATCCATTCGTGGCGAAGAAGACGATCCCTACACGATTGAACTTCCACGGGCGCTCGAACTCATCGAGGCCAAGAAGATCGAGGATGCCAATCGCCTCATCCAGGACTTCGAGGAAGACGGGATCCAGGTACTCAACGGTCGCTATGGCCCCTACATCACCGACAAGGCCAAGAACGCCCGGGTGCCGAAGGACAGAGATCCCAAGTCGCTAACGCTTGAAGAGTGCAAGGAGCTGTTGGCCGCAGCACCGGAGCGCGGCCGACGCGGCAAGAAGAAGGTCGCAAAGAAAAAGGCTGCGACGAAGAAAGCACCCGCCAAGAAAAAGGCCAAGAAAAAAGTAAAGAAGAAGGCGAAGAAGAAAGCGGCTAAAAAGAAGACCGCCAAGAAGGCCGGCTGAGGGCCCGCGTACTCTTGGCAATGCCCGTAAAGCGCGCCGCTGACGTACTGCTGGGCGGTGGCATTATCGCGTACCCCACGGAGGGTGTATTCGGCCTGGGCTGCCTTCCCGACGACCTTGACGCGGTGCAGCGGCTGCTTGATCTGAAGCAGCGCGATGCCGGCAAGGGGCTGATACTGATTGCCGCCAGGCACGAACAACTCGATGGCTGGATAGCATTGCCGGACGGAGCGTCCATCCCGCAACCGGATCCTATGCATCCCGTAACGTGGGTTGTTCCACCCGGTGAGCTTGTGCATCCGTTACTTCGTGGTCTGCATACCGGTCTTGCGGTTCGCATCACGAGCAACCCTGTCGCCGCTGCGATCTGTGACGCTGTCGACTCTCCGATCACATCGACCAGCGCAAATTTGAGCGGCAGACCCACCGCGCGCAATCGCTTTGTCCTTCGCCGTCAATTTGCGCAGCGTGTAGACTACGTCGTTCCCGGTGACTGCGGTCCCACCGGCGGCGCCTCCGAAATTCGTGACCTCAAGACGGACAAAGTACTTCGGCGACGACAATAATGAGCGACATCGATGACGTAAAAGATTACCTGGTCGCGCTGCAGAACCGTGTCTGCGCGGAGCTCGAAGAGATCGATGGCCGGGCGCGGTTTGTAAGAGACGGGTGGGAGAGACCGGATGGCGGTGGCGGTGAGAGCCGCGTTCTGACCGAGGGCGGCGTCTTCGAACAGGCCGGCGTCAGCTTCTCGCACGTATTCGGTGACAAGATGCCGCCGTCGGCAACCAAGACGCGGCCGGAGCTCGCCGGCAAAAGCTTTCAGGCCGTAGGTGTCTCTCTCGTACTACATCCGCGAAACCCTTACGTGCCAACGACACATGCAAACTTTCGCTTTTTTACGGCCAGTGATCGCAAGCCGGTATGGTGGTTCGGTGGCGGATTCGACCTGACGCCGTATTACCCGTTTCACGAGGATGTGTTGCACTGGCACAAGACCGCGAAAGACGCGTGCGCGCCATTCGGCGAAGATCTGTACCCACGCTACAAGGAGTGGTGCGACAACTACTTTTACCTGAAACACCGCGAAGAGACCCGCGGTGTCGGCGGCTTGTTCTTCGACGACGTTAACGAACGAGGCTTCGAGCAGAGCTTTGCCTTTGTCAGGTCTGTCGGCGACAGCTTCCTCGGCGGCTACAAGCCGATCGTCAAAAAACGTATGTCACACCCCTTCGGCGACAGACAGCGTGACTTTCAGCTTTACCGCCGCGGCCGCTATGTCGAATTCAACCTGCTCTATGATCGAGGCACACTATTCGGACTGCAGTCGGGCGGGCGAACTGAATCGATCCTGATGTCGTTGCCGCCACAGGTGCGCTGGGCGTACAACTGGCGTCCCGAAGAGGGTTCCGCCGAAGAAACGCTTTACCGGGACTACTTGCATGCCCGCGACTGGCTCCCCGAAGAAGCTGGCTGACCTGCGTTTTTTTACGCCCAACTCCAATCACCGGTCTGAAAGCGATAGAGAAATTTGTGGCCCATCGTCGAATGCACTCGCGTTCAAAGATTTACAGATCCAACGCAACTTCTTGCGACCTGGGACGATCTGATCTCTTATCGAGAAAGCGGCGGGGACGAAATACGGACATGCGTATCACCTTTTGCATTCAAGCGCGGCAGCGAGCCTTGCAGGCCTTTCTCACGCTCATCATTGTCCTTGGCCTGACAACCGCGGCGAGCGCACAGACCTACCTGGTTGACGTTAGCAACGTTGGCGGCGCTGTCGCCATCGAGCAGGCAGAACCAGGCTATCCGGGCGGTCTTGTCCCCCTTGGCCAGGATGGCTAGGTCAGAATGCACTTCGTCATTACCGCTGACGGCAACGCCATTGATCCCATCATTATCGACTCCAGCGGTGGCTCGCCTTTCGAGGCAGAAGCGATGCGGTCCGCCGAGGCATGGCGTTTTGCAGCGCCGCCGTCGGGCGCCGAGATGCCCGACAACCTCGTTAATGTCCGTACACGAATTCGCCGGGGTAAGGGCGCGCCGAGCCTGGACTTCGGTCGCGCCTACAACAGCATCATCAAGCAAATCGCTGCCGGGCAAACGGATACCGCCCGCCAGAAGGTGCACAAGGCTCAGGAAAAGGGCGGCTGGAACCTGTATGAGTCGACCTTACTGTGGATGCTCAATGGTCGCATTGAGGGCGCCGTGGCCGGCAAGCTGGAGGCCTACCGGCGAGCCTTGTCTATCAGCTCGCGACGCTCGCTGAGTAACAAAGATCGCCTGCAACTGCTGGGGAAGATCTTTGCGCTACAGGACGAGGCCGGCCATTACGCCAACGCAAGGCGCACCTTCGCTCGCCTCAGTAGCATGGATGAGAGTGGCGAAGCGGCTGCGGAACTTGCGCCGCGCGCTGCAGAAATCGATGCCCTTCTGCTGTCGGACGCGACCCTAGTGGCCCGCGCAACTATCTACAATCCCTGCAATTGCGACGCCGGGCAGCCGCTCTGGTACTACCGGCCGGCTCGGCGGACATTCTCTTTTGCGAACCTGAATGGTAACGTCCAACGCTTTGAAGCACGGTGCAATACTCATCGCGTCCGCGATACCGTAGAAGAAGGAAAGTCGTGGACGCTCGCACCTGAATGGGGCAATTGTCGCGTGTTTGTTTTCGGCGACGACGGTTCGGGTTTCGATTTTATGGAACGGCCGATCGATACCGACAAGCAGAATACGGGTGAGGCCGCAGTCGCGAGGAAGCATGTCCTGGATCGAAGAAATTGAGGTTAATGAGGCTGACGAGAAGCTGGCGGAGATATACGCCACGCTGATCAAACAGCGCGGCAAAGTATCCAACATCCTCAAGGTTCACAGCCTTAACCCGGATGCGCTGAGCAAGCACCTGGATCTCTATATGGCGCTGATGTTCGGAAATTCCGGGCTCAGTCGCGCCGAGCGAGAGGCCGTCGCGGTCGTGGTCTCGGCCACCAACGATTGCCAATATTGCGTCAGCCACCATGCCGAGTCGCTCAGTCACTTTATTGATGACGGCCAGACCCTGGAGATGCTGAAGAATGGCGATGGCCTCGAGACCCTGGAACCGCGTTTGAGCAATATTGTTCGGCATGCCGAGAAGCTGACTTCTGCGCCCGGGGCAATGACCGAGAGCGATCTCGTCGAACTCGTCGCGGTTGGCCTCACGGACAAGGACGTGCTTGACCTTACGCTGATCGTCGCCTATTTCAATTTCGTCAACCGCATTGCGCTCGGGCTTGGCGTAACATTCTCCGACGATGAACTAGAGGGCTATCTCGATAGCTGACAATGGACCACCAATGAACTTCGCTCGCTCATTATTCGTATCTGTCCTGCTTCTCGTCGCGGCTGCGGCCTTCGCCAGCGAGTCATCGTTGCAGGTGATCGAGGCACCGCCGATCGGGCTTTCCGGTGCCGACGATACGGCGGAGACGCGCGTCTATATCGTGCAGCTGCGACAACCGTCAGCAGCGGAGTACTACGCGAAGCTCTCAAAAAAGGGTGCGCGCACAGCGGCAATTGACAAACAGCGCGTCCGCCTGGACAAGACCAGCCCGCAGCTCGAAGCCTACCGAAGTCAGCTTGCCAATCAACAGGACAAGGTCCTCAACAAGGCCGGTCCCGGCGCACAGAAGATTTACAGCTATCAATACGGCCTGAACGGTTTTGCCGCCCGCATGAGCATGGCGCAAGCCGACACGCTTCAGAATCTCCCCGAGGTTCTGAACGTCTGGGAAGATGAAATACGCCCGATGGCGCTGCGCTTCAGCCCTGCATTTCTCGATCTATTCGATGCCGATAACGGCCTGAGAAGCGTCGAGGGCCTGGACGGTGACGGCGTCATCATTGGTGTCATCGATAGCGGAGTGGCACCTGAACATCCATCGCTTCAGGATACGCGTGAGGCCGATCGGCCAAGGGCCTGCCGCAGTAGCTGGGGCGAAACCACGCTGCTTGGCCGCTGGCTGTGTAGACGCTTTCGCAAGCTCCCCGAAGTCGTCGTGTTCGACGAGCCGGAGGTCTGGAACGGCGAGTGCCAGACGGGTGAGCGGTTCGAAGAAACGGACTGCAACAACAAGCTGATCGGCGCGCGCTGGTTTATCGACGGCGCCGCCGAGTCGGGCCCCATTGATGATGGAGAAATCCGCTCGGCGCGCGATGCTGACGGACACGGTACGCACACGGCAACAACGGCCGCAGGCGTGCGTACTCGTGCGTCGATCTTCGGCACGGCACTCGGTGATATCGAAGGCATCGCACCCAAGGCGCGGGTAGCGGCATACAAGGCGTGTTGGCTTCGCCCCGGTAGCACACGTGCGACCTGCAACACCTCCGACCTCGTTAATGCGATCGATGCAGCCGTTGCCGACGGCGTAGACATTATTAGTTACTCGATTGGCAGCTCGCTGCGGAGAATCCTGGCGCCGGATGACGTTGCGCTGATGGCGGCAACCAAGGCTGGCGTGCTGTCTGTTGTCGCCGCGGGCAACGAAGGCCCCAACCTCGGCACGATCGGCTCTCCGGCTGGCGGTCCCTGGGTCATCACCGCAGCTGCGTCCAGCCGCACCGGCGAGTCGTCGGTAGAAGCACTGCAAGTAAACGAACCGCCCGGTATCGCCGGAAAATACGCGACGAAAGAAGCCCGCTTCACACCGCCTTTGCAGGACGTTGACCCCATCGAGGCATCCCTCGTTCTTGCCGATGATAACGATGAGTCAAGCAGTGGCGGATCGACGGGTACCACCTCAGACGCCTGCCAGGCGCTCGTCAACGGCGATGACATCAGCGGTAAGATCGCCTTTATCCAGCGCACCGGGTGTCCGTTTGAAGACAAGGTCAAGAACGCTGCCGACGCCGGCGCCGTGGCGGCGCTGGTCTATAACATCGCAGGCGACCCGATCGTCATGTTTGGCACGGAGGACCTGTCCGATATCCCGGCCCTGATGATTGGTCAGGCCGATGCCAACCTTATCCTGGCCGAGTTCGACGCCGGGAACGAGGTAACCGTGGTGCTTGAAAAGGGCTTGTTGCTGACCACGGCCGACAACGGCAATGCCATGGCGTCTTTCTCGGCCCGCGGTCCCGGGCCCGTGGCGGATATCCTGAAACCCGACGTGACGGCCCCAGGCATCAACATCCTGGCCGGCTTCACACCGGACGCCGCGAATGCAGCTCCCGGCGAGAACTTCGCATTCCTCAGTGGTACCTCGATGTCGACGCCGCACGTCGCCGGTTCCGCCGCCCTGCTGCTGCAGGCGCACCCGGACTGGTCACCGTCGGCAATCAAGTCCGCGCTGATGACATCGGCCCGGCAGGATATCAATTCAACATCGGGTCTCAGCGACGCCAACCCGTTCGATTTCGGCGCCGGCCACATCGCGCCAAACAAAGCGCTTGATCCCGGCCTGGTATTTGATGTCGGTAACGACGAATACGATGCGTTTGCCTGCGGTGTCGAGTCTTCCGCCATGTCGGCAGCGCGCTGCGACGAACTCACGGCAGCAGGCTTTTCGTTCGCCCCCGCGGACCTGAACCAGGCATCTATTGCCCTGTCGTCGCTGACCAGCCAGCGAACCGTGCAGCGTCGCGTGACCAATGTAAGCGATGAGCCCGATGCCTACACCGTCACCATCGCAGCGCCGCCCGGCATGACTATCGACGTAAGCCCGGCAAGCATTGCATTGGGCCCGGGTGAGTCCGGTGTGTTCGACGTGACTGCCAGCTACCTGTCCGGACCGCTCGATCTGTGGCGTTTCGGATCAATGACCTGGTCGAGCGAGACGCGCGACGTTTACAGCCCAATCGCTGTGAAACCGACTTCGATATCTGCGACCGGTGAAATTTCGAGCTTCGGCGGCAGCGGCACACAGAGCTTCCAGGTCCTGTTTGGCTATGAGGGTAGCTACTCGCCGGACGTACACGGCCTGAATCTGCCAGCGATCATCAACGGCTTCGTCGACAACGACCCGACCAAGACATTCTCTGTGCGGTCGGGCGAAGGCGTAACACAACACCTGATCTCGGTCCCTGCAGACCAGTTGTACGCTCGATTTTCGCTGTTTGACGCGCGGACCGACGGCGAAGATGATCTCGATATGTATCTTTACTACTGCGGGTCCGACACAACGTTTTGCAACAAGATTGGCGAGAGCGGCGAACCCACTTCGCAGGAACAGTTCAACGTGTTTCGACCGGCTGCCGGCATCTATGCCGTGCTGGTCCACGGCTTCGAGACCGACCAGATTTCCGGTGGTCCCGGCGCTAACTACGAACTGCTGGCATGGGCCTTTGGCATAAACGACGATGTCGGCAATATGAGCGCATCGGGGCCGGCTTTCGTTGCTCCCGGCACATCGGCCGACGTGACGATCGACTGGTCCGGACTAAGCCCGGATGCCATTTACCTGGGCGGCATTTCTCACAACACGCCTCAGGGCCTTTCCGGGCTGACCATCGTCACCATCGGCAATTAATGCCGACCGCGCGCAGCGCGAGTCAGGAAATCCAGCCTTTGGCTTTTGCCGAGCGCGAATACCAGATCTCGACGACGCAAATAACAAGAACGAGTGTCGGCAGGTACACCGCACTACTGCCCCAGACCGCAAGCCCGTCGCTCAAAACAAACGAGTTCAGGTCCTGAACAACAACTCCGGCGAGCGAGACGATGAAAATTGGCAACGCAAGTGCATTGCGCACCAGTAGCAGCAAAGAGGCGATGACTCCGGCGGTAACGGCGATAGCGTAGGCTGATGTTGCCCATAGCGGCATGTCCTCGAGAAACGCATGCTGTGCCGCATTAAAGGTGTCGGCCAGCACTTCCGGCGACATGGTGACCTGGTCGTAGTAGATCATCAGGCCAAGGAAGTTCCATAGCAGAAACACGCCGCCGATGATCCAGAAGGATGTTGGCAGCTCTTTGTTCGGTATCTCAGACATCGCGGATCTCCCCTATTTGAATTATTTTCAGGTCAGATTTCGTCACGGGAAGATACGGTATACAGCCTCCGCCACCCCGGAAGCAAGCCTCAGTCGCGCTAAGTCTTTGTTTTTCCGAGCTCCGCGCACGGTTTGTACCGAAAACACGAAACCACGTGATCGTTCACCATGCCGGTGGCCTGCATGTGTGCGTACATGATCGTGCTGCCAACGAACTTGAAGCCACGTTTCTTGAGGTCCTTGCTCAGCGCATCAGACTGGGGTGAGGTGACTGGCGTATCATTGCCTTTGCGAATCTTGTTCTGTATCGGCCGGCCGTCCACAAAGCCCCAGATGTACTCACAGAAACTGCCAAACTCCTCCTGCACCTTGAGAAACGTTTTCGCATTGAGCACGGCAGACTCGACCTTCAGGCGGTTCCTGACAATCGCCGGATCCAGCAGGATCTTCTCGATACGCTTCTGCGTGAATCGAGCCACCTTTTCCACGTCAAATTCGGCGAAGTGCTTTCTGTAGCCGCTGCGCTTGTTCAGTATCGTTGACCAACTCAAGCCCGCCTGCGCTCCTTCCAGCAGCAGGAACTCGAACTGGGTGCGGTCATCCCACACCGGCACGCCCCACTCTTCGTCATGATAGGCAATGTAATCGAGACTAACGCCTTCGGCCCATCGGCATCGTGTGACCGCTTTGTTCATGATCGTCTCTCTTCAGTTTGATAACTCGAATCTAACAGCGAATATCGCCGCGGTCAGCCCGCATATCTTCCCTGCAGACACAAAAAAGCCCGCGCACAGGCGCGGGCTTCATCACAACGTAATGTCATGTCGGTCTTAGACAGAACTTCCGCAGGAACCTTCACCGCAAGAACCTTCGCCTTCTTTCTCGCCTTTCTCACCGCAAGAACCTTCGCCTTCTTTCTCACCGCAGGAACCTTCGCCTTCTTTCTCGCCGCAAGAACCTTCGCCTTCTTTCTCGCCTTTCTCACCGCAGGAACCTTCGCCTTCTTTCTCGCCGCAAGAACCTTCACCTTCTTTCTCGCCCTTCTCACCGCAAGAACCTTCACCTTCTTTCTCACCGCAAGAACCTTCGCCCTTCTTATCATCGGTGTCGCCACCACAAGAACCTTCACCGGCACCGAGCATGTATCCGGAGCTCAGGGCAGACATTTCGAACGGGTTATCAAGCACTTCTGCATTGACCGCGCCGCTGATCGCAAAGGTACCAGCCAGTGCCGCACCAACAGCCAGTGCAACCGGCTTAATTATTTTCTTCTCTGACATTTCTTGATCTCCTACCAGGATTGTTTGCCCAAGACCGGGCCGTCGATTTCCAGCGTGGCCGAGCTTAGATGCTCCACCTAACTGAATCCAAAACACTCTTTTCAACCTGCTCGAGCTTCTCTTCACGAGCGCCGATAATAGCAACACTGCCATTCCCCACCGGCAGAATTACACCGTGAACGTTGTCACCATCGATCGAAATCGCTTCGGCAACCGCTTCTTCCGGCATCAGCAGAATTGTAATCGGGCCGTATTCGCCCTGTATCACCAGGTGCGGCACAGAGTTGCCTTTGATCTCGCAACTTTGCGCGTAAGTAATGAGGCCGGCGCTGGGATCCATGCGCGCAACGCTAGCCGGTACCACGCTGGCAAGCCGTTCGCTGGACACCGGCGTTGTCGATGGCAGCAATGCGGCCGGCTCATGGTCAAGGTGCGCAAGAACCTCGTCGGCCAGGGAGTCGTAAGTGACGCCTATGCCGGACATGCGAATACCAACAACCGCCGCAAGCACCACCGTGGCGGCAACGGCAAACCAGGTTGCCATCTGGCGTGGCTTGCGCGTATTGAGCGACACGACGTTGCTTGGGTCGATCTCTGGCAGCTCGGGTAGCGCCAGTTCCGGCACGTCGAGCCGCAAAGCCCGGCCTATCATGTCGTCCAGCGACAACATCTCTTTGCGAAATGCCTGGCATTCCGCACAATCAGACAGGTGCCCGGCGCCGCCGTCGAATGACGGATCCGCTGCTATCTCCTGTCTGTATTCTTCGCAATTCATTATCAGTTCCTGCGGCCCCTGGGCGTTAGCCTCCTGCCACTACATCCTTCAACTTCAGTCGGGCCCGGTGCAACCGTGTTAGTACGGCTCCCTGCTTCAGGCCCATCAGTTCTCCAATCTCGTTCGTGCTGTAGCCCATCAGGACCTGCAGTACCAACGGCTCTCTGTAATCATCATCAAGCTCGTAGATCGACTCTCGAAGCTCGTTGAGCCTCTCATCCGGCTCTTCGGCCAGCAGCGCTGCCTGTGAAGCCGTCAAATTATCAATATCAACCGTCTCCAGCCTTTTCCGCTCAAAGTAGCGGGCATTCTCCCTGCGTACGATGGTCAACAACCACTGCTTGGCTGCCGCATCGTCCCTGAGCGCCTCCAGCGACTTCCAGGCACGCAGCATGGCTTCCTGCACAACATCCTCTGCTATCGCCTTATCCCGGCATAGCCACGCGGCGTAGCGGTACATATCCGCGTGATAGACCGCCACCAGGCTGTCAAATCGTTGCCGTCGTGCGCTGTCAGAAGTGCTTTTGTTCATTCCAGATGACCCGCCTGTTCTGGCATTTATTACCGGAATCGCTTATTACTGTGATTAAGTCGTGGAAACCCTACCTAAATACAGGGAAAATAAGAACTTCTCTTTATTATTGTAGTTTGCTATGAGTGCATCGACCCCCGGACAGTTCCCAGAGCTTCGCCTGCGCCGCGGCCGCCGGACGCCCGCGTTGCGCCGCCTGATCGCGGAAACCACGCTGTCGAGCGCGGACTTTATCTACCCTGTCTTCGTGCTGGACGGCAAGGGGCAAAGCCAGCCGGTGCCATCCATGCCCGGTGTGACGCGTAAGAGCATCGACATTCTTTTGCCCGAGCTTACCGAAGCCAGCGCTCTCGGCATACCGGCAGTCGCACTTTTCCCGGTAATCGACGCACAGCACAAGTCGCTGGACGGCGCCGAGTGCGCAAATCCTGATGGACTCGTACAGCGAACCGTTCGGGCAATCAAAGCGGAGCTACCGGATCTTGCTGTCATGACCGACGTGGCACTGGATCCCTACACAACCCATGGCCAGGACGGCATTATCGATGACAGCGGCTATGTGCTCAACGACGTAACCGTTGCCATGCTGGTCAGGCAAACACTGTCGCATGCCGAGGCCGGTGCCGATATCGTTGCTCCGTCGGACATGATGGATGGACGTGTCGGCGCCATGCGCAAAGCGCTGGAAGAAGGTGGTTTCGTCAACACGGTCATCCTTGCGTATGCAGCCAAGTTCGCCTCCGCATTTTACGGACCATTCCGCGACGCGGTGGGCTCAGCCGCAAATCTCGGGGGCGGGGACAAATCGACTTACCAGGTGGCACCGTCGAACAGTGACGAGGCCGTCCGCGAGGTGGCGCTCGACCTCGATGAAGGCGCCGACTTCGTCATGGTCAAGCCGGCGATGCCGTATCTCGATATCGTCCGGCGCGTGAAGGATGCCTACGGCGTGCCGACTTTTGCCTACCAGGTCAGCGGCGAGTACGCGATGCTCAAGGCCGCCGCCGAGCAGGGCTGGCTGAACGAACGCGCTACCGTTTTTGAAGCGCTGCTGGGCATCAAGCGCGCCGGCGCCAACGGCATCCTGACGTACTTTGCGGTCGATGCCGCCCGCTGGCTGCAGGAGAATAACTGATGATCGTAGACCGCTACGGCGTCATGGGCTACCCCGTCTCGCACAGTCGGTCGCCCGTTATTCATCGCCTTTTTGCGCTGCAGACCGGGCAGGATTTGCAGTACGAGTTGCTGCAGGTCTCTCCTGAAAAACTGGAACCGGCCGTGCGGCAGTTTCAGCGCACCGGCGGTAAGGGCCTGAACATCACCGTGCCGCACAAGAGCGACGTCACGCGGCTGGTCGATCATCTTAGCGAACGTGCCAGTACGGCGGGCGCGGTGAACACACTGACCTTCAAAGATGGTGAGATCCTCGGCGACAACACGGACGGCTTCGGTTTGTTGCGCGACCTCGTGGTCAACCTGGGCCTGACGCTCGAGGACTCGAATATCCTCATATTGGGTGCCGGCGGAGCAACCCGCGGAATTGTCGGGCCCCTGCTCGAAATGAAGCCGGCATCTCTGAGGATCGCGAACCGTTCCCTGGGAAAAGCCCAGGTCCTTGCCGAACACTTTTCCCGTTCCGGACCTGTTACCGCGTGTCGATTCAACGTTGTCCCGGTGTCGGAGCCTTACGACCTCATCATCAACGCAACTTCGGCAGGGCTAAAGGGCGCCGCGCCGCCATATCCTGCCGCGGCCCTGTCGGAAAAGACAGTTTGCTATGACCTGTCCTATGGCCTGAATCCAACGCCGTTCAGCACCTGGGCAATCGAACACGGAGCTGCCAGGGCCCTGATGGGATGGGGAATGCTGGTCGAACAGGCCGCAGAGTCGTTTCGTATCTGGAGAAACGTGCGGCCCGATACGACCGGCGTGCTCAAACACATGAAGATCACCGCATAGTTACCAGCTCTTCCGAGCTCGTCGGGTGAATTGCCACCGTGTCATCAAAGTCCGCCTTGGTTGCCCCCATTCGCATGGCAACCGCAAAGCCCTGCATCATCTCGTCGGCGCCTTCACCGATAACATGGCAGCCAACCACGCGCTCTTCAGGCCCGGCTGTTATCAGCTTCATGGATGAGCGCTGCTTGTCCTCGCCCAGCGCGTAGTACATCGCGACAAAACCCGATGTATACACCTTGACGTCATCACCGTACTCGGCCCGCGCCTCATCTTCCGTCATGCCTACGGTGCCGATCGTCGGATGGCTGAATACCACCGTCGGAATCAGGCGATACTCAAGATGACGCCCCTCCATGCCACCGTACAAACGGTCGGCCAGTCGGCGCCCGGCCGCTATCGCTACCGGCGTCAGTGCCTCGCGTCCGGTCACGTCGCCCAGCGCAAAGATATGCTCTACGTTTGTGCGCTGGTATTCGTCCGTCGGTATGAAGCCCCACTGGTCCATTGTCACACCGGCGGCCGCCGCATTGAGCGTCTCGGTATTGGGCGCTCGCCCGACGGCCCAGACCAGGCAATCGACCGGGCCGAATGAGCGGCCATCCGCCGCACGCACCACGATGCCGTCCTCCGTCTTTTTGACGGACTCGGGAACAACACCGGTGTCCAGCGCAATCCCGCTCTGCCTCATGGCATCCATCAGCTCACCACTGAGCATCTTGTCGAAACTCCGCAGCACGCCGTCCTTGCGCACGATGACATGGGTCTCGCTGCCCAGCGCGTTGAAGACCCCGGCCAGCTCAACAGACACGTAGCCACTGCCGGCAAGCAACACTCGCTTCGGCCGCTCCTCAAGTTCGAAGAACCCGTCCGAGGTTATGCCAAGGTCCGCGCCGGGGATGGCCGGTACGCTGGGTCGGCCACCGGTGGCGATGACGATGCGATCAGCCACGTATTCACAACCGGCAACCTCGATTGTGTGCGCATCGACGAAGCTCGCAGCGCCCTGGATGAACGTAACGCCACGCTTGTCCAGGTTGCCTGAGTAGATACCATTCAGTCGCTTGATAAAGGCATCACGGCGCGACTTCAGTGCCCCCCAGTCATGGCCTTCGACTTTGACATCGAAACCGTAGTCGGGTGCGTGATGAAACTGATGCGCATGGTGTGCCGCGTACCACATGACTTTCTTGGGCACACAGCCCACATTGACACAGGTACCGCCCAGGGGCCCGTACTCGACGACCGCTGCGTTTGCACCGTATTCCGCCGCTCGCTGTGCATGTGCGAGCCCACCGCTACCGCCCCCTATGACGAGGAGGTCATACTTGTCTGTCACAAATTTCTCCGCTCTACCATCGATTAGTGCGCATGGCGCCGCTGCCGGCACATGGGCAGTGCTCATGTACATGGTCGTCTACGCTTTCATGAACCTG
>CAYTTZ010000005.1:0-45711 GCA_964440945.1 uncultured Woeseiaceae bacterium | reverse complement strand
GCAACGCGGCAGGACGGGCTGCCGGGAGCGCCCGGAGGGCAAGCCTGCAAAGCGCCATTGCGGCGTTGCAGCCCTTGGCAAGGGCTGGCCATTACCGGCGGGCTGCGCCTTGCACTCACGCTTTGCAGGCTTTCTGAAAGCAAGCGAACTCAGCAAACAGGACACTAGCGTCCATGGTGGGCAAGGAAATTCTGGGAATCGAGGTTGCGCGCGGGCAGGTCCTGCCCGAGTGGATCGATATCAACAATCACATGAACGTCGCTTACTATCTGCTCGCGTTCGATCAGGGTGTCGACCTGTTATGGACGCGCTTTGGCATCACCGACGATTATATTGATACGCACAATAACTCAACCTTTGCCGTCGAATCGCATATCATCTGGCGGCGGGAAATCTCCGAAGCCGAACCCTATTTCGTGACGTCTCAAATTCTTGCCTTTGATGAGAAGAGAATTCACCAGTTCATGCGCATGTACCACGCTGAAAAGCACTACCTGGTAGCGACGGCAGAATGGATGAACCTGCATGTCGATCTGGATGTGCGCCGTGTTGTGCCGTGGCCGGATGCTATTCGTGAGAATATTGGAGTGTTCGCGACGGAACAGGGCAGACAACCCTGGCCGGCCGAGGCCGGCAAGACAATGCACATAGAGAAGCCGCTGTTTACGGCAAAGGTGAACGAAGAATGAGCGCAAAGTACTTGCTGGCGATCGACCAGGGGACCAGCAGCAGTCGCGCGGTAATTTATACGCACGACGCACGTGCGGTGGCGAGCGAGCAGCAGGAGTTCCCGCAGATCTATCCGAAGCCGGGCTGGGTCGAGCACGACCCGGAGGCTATTTGGAAGTCCGTTACCAACGTAATTCGTGGCGCATTGCAGAGGGCGGACGCGGTCGCTGCCGATATTTCCGCAATAGGTATTACGAATCAACGAGAGACGACGGTTATCTGGGACCGTGAGACCGGTGAGTGCGTGTACAACGCTATCGTGTGGCAGGATCGACGCACGGCCGCTTTTTGTCAGTCCTTGAAAAATGACGGGCTGGAAGCCTCCGTAACGTCGATGACCGGCCTGCGCCTCGACCCGTATTTTTCGGCGACCAAAGTCGCCTGGATTCTCGATAACGTCGATGGCGCTCGTGCGCGTGCGGAGGCCGGCAAGCTGGCCTTTGGCACTATCGACACGTTTTTGCTGTGGCGGCTGACCGGCGGCCAGGTGCACGCCACCGACGCCAGCAACGCATCACGAACGATGCTCTTTAACATTCATACGCAGCAATGGGACGACGAGTTGCTGGCGATGTTTGCCATTCCGCGTGCGCTGCTGCCTGAAGTACGCGACTGTGCGGCGGACTTCGGGATTGCTGAGCATGAATCGCTCGGCGGCCAGGTACCGGTTTGTGGTATCGCTGGCGATCAGCAAGCCGCGCTGATCGGGCAGGCGGGTTTTAAGCCGGGGATGACCAAAGGCACTTACGGAACAGGCTGTTTCGTTATCGCCAATACGGGCGATACGGCGCTGCACTCGGACAACCAACTGCTCACGACCGTGGCCATGCGCATCGATGGCGCGGTGACCTATGGCCTTGAGGGAAGCGTGTTCGTCGCGGGGTCGGCGATGCAATGGCTGCGCGACGAGCTGCGGATTATCGATGCGGCGCCGGAGTCGGAGGCAATTGCCAGACGAACGGGCGTGGTTTCCGACGTTCACGTCGTGCCCGCTTTCGCCGGTCTTGGGGCTCCTTACTGGGACGCCGATGCTCGTGGCGCGATTCTCGGGCTAACTCGCGGCAGCGGTCGTGATGAGATCGTGACGGCGACGCTGCAATCGGTCGCCTATCAGACGCGCGACCTGATCGACTCGATGTCAGAGGACGGCATCAAACCCAGCGTCATCCGCGTGGATGGCGGCATGGTGGCGAACGACTGGTTCCTGCAGTTCCTTGCCGACATACTCGATATCGAGGTTGAACGGCCGACGAACGTAGAATCTACAGTGCTTGGCGCGGCGTACCTGGCCGGTTATCAGGCAGGTGTCGTCGAGTCTGCAGAGGCATTGTCATTACTGTGGAAGCTCGATCGCAGTTTTCACCCGTCCATGGATGAGGCGCAGCGCGGCGAACTGCTGCACGGTTGGCAGGATGCCGTGAATCGTGTCAGGTCGCCTGGCTGATGAAGCTGCGGGCTCGACAAAAACTCGGCAAATACCGGATTCTCGGTCGCATTGCGTCTGGCCCCCTGGCCGACGTCTATCGCGCTTACGATTCGATTCAGAAATTGAACGTAGCGCTGAAGATCCCGAAAATCGAAGGCAACGTTGGTTACGATGAGGTGCTGCACGAGGTTCGCGTTGCAACCAAGCTCAAGCATCCGAATATTCTCTCTGTTCTAAACGCCAGTTATGTCGATGATCATTTCGTGATCGCCATGGAACTCGGTGAGGAGTCGCTGGCCGATCGCATCGAGCGCCGCACATCGATCACGCAATTGCTCGAGCTCGCAGCCCAGGGGCTCGCCGCGCTGGCACACGCGCACGATCACAAGATCATCCATTGCGACATAAAGCCGGAGAACTTCATCCTGTTTCAGGGTAGCCAGCTCAAGCTCGCGGACTTTGGGTTCGCAAAACTCAGCTTGCGAACGCTGAAGGCGTCAGGCTCGGGAACGATCGACTACATTGCTCCCGAACAGGCGATGGGCCGACCTAAGTTTCAGTCAGACGTTTTCTCGATGGGCCTGGTGCTGTACCGGATGTTCTCCGGAAAACTGCCCGAATGGCCTTTCGAATGGCCAATGATCGGCCATGACAAACTCGAGGCCCGCCTGCGCCCGGAGTTGATTGAGGTGCTCAGGAAAGCCATCCAGCTTGATCCGAAAAAGCGCTATCGCAATGCGGTCGAAATGCAGTCGGATTTCCTGCGATCTCAAAGTCACATACGCAAGCAGAAGCAAGCCCGGGCGAAGAACGGAAGCCGGCGCGGTACCTCCTGGCGGCAGCTGCAATGGCGCCAGTTTCAAAGTCAGTTTCGCAAGGTGCTGGAGACTCATCATCACTGCCGTCGCTGCGAAGGGCCGGTTTCGGAAAGTATGAAAGCATGCCCGTGGTGCGGTTTTGACAACCCGGCGCGTGGCTGCGAATCGAAGATGCCGGCAAGCTGCCCGCGCTGCGAGCGAGGCGTCAAGAATGATTGGGACTACTGTGCCTGGTGCTATGGGCCAGGCTTCGTCGAGGAGACATCGCGGCGCTACCCGGACAAGCGCTACTCGGCGCGGTGCGCAAATGAACGCTGTAAAGGCCCGCACATGCCGTTCATGCGGTATTGTCCATGGTGTAAGACCAAAGTGCGGAGAGCCTGGAAGCTGAAAGGCAGCAAGCATGCGTGTCGAGCCTGCAACTGGGGCATCGCCAAGGAATTCTGGAACTATTGTGCGTGGTGCCGGGAGCCGGTGCGACGGGAGTAGGGCCAAGAGGGGTACGGATGCCGGAACGAGTCGAAGATCTCCTGTTGCTGGACGCGGCGCATGAGCCGCAGCAACTGGAAACGGATGTCGCTGGCGGCGTGGCGGTAGCCTATTCCTGTCGTGATCCTCATAAAGAGTCTGAAAACGAGGATACCGTCGCCATCATTCCCTACGGCCCGGCTGCGGCGGTGCTGGTCGTTTGCGATGGCGCGGGCGGTTTGCCGGCCGGCAAGCGCGCGTCGTTAACAGCAGTGACGACACTTGCCGAGTCATTGCACGCATCGATGAACGAGACTGCACTGCTGCGAACCGCGATTCTCAACGGGATCGAAGCGGCCAATAACGCAGTCCTTGCACTGGTCAACGGATCAGCCACGACGATGACGGTAATAACCATCGAGGGATTACTCGCGAGGTCTTATCAGATCGGTGATTCGGAGGCGATCATTGTTGGCCAGCGAGGCGTGATCAAACTACAGACGACGGCCCACTCGCCGACCGGGTTTGCCGTCGAGGCCGGCTTTCTCGACGAGCGAGAGGCGCTGCATCACGAGGACAGGCACCTGGTTTCCAATTTTCTCGGCACGAATGATATGCGCATTGACGTGGGGGCCATGATCAGGCTCAGCCCGCGCGACACGATCCTTGTAGCCAGTGACGGATTGATGGATAACGTGCACGTGGACGAGATCATCGAATGCGTTCGCAAAGGACCCCTGGTGGATGCGGCGGGCGGCGTGGTCAAATTGGCGGGGCAGCGTATGCGATCTGCGGGCGACGGCCAGCCCAGCAAGCCGGACGACCTGTCCCTCATCCTGTTCCGAAAGCCGGCTCGCAAGGGCACTTAACATTATCAAGGGTTTAGGTGTTGATCGTGCGTCTGGCGCGTATTATCGTCATTGCTACGGAACATAAGACCGTATTGGGGCTCCAACTAGCAATCGACCGCCGAAAACAGACAAATCCGAGACGCCCCGGCCAACGAGGCTGAAGATCAAAGAGGCTGAAAACAATGAACCGAATCGACTGTTGCGCGCCACGTGAATCGTTCGCAAAAGCCTGTGTTGCCGTTGCAGCGGCCTTGCTCCTGGCCGGCTGCGCGTCGGTCAGCATGAGCGGCGGTGGCGGCGGTGCGGGTGGTGGTATCAGCCTCCCGGGCGGAGGCATGCCAGGCGGCGGTTCCTCTGGAGGCGGCTCCTCTGGCGGCGGCGGCGACTCCTCTGGTGGCGGTATGCCGGGTGGTTCCTCCGGCGGTGATTCCTCCGGCGGCGGTTCGTCGGGCGGTGCCGGTAGCTCTGGTCCCATGGACAGTGTTGAGACGGGCGGTGCCGAAGACTGTAACGACGGTGGCATGGTAGGTGGCGGTATCGGCGGCGGTATGGGCTGTGACAGCAGCGGCCAGGCCGGTGGTGTTGGTCAGTTTCCGGGCGGCGACCCGGAACGCGCCGGTGAATTGGGCGAGGAACTGGACAAGTCCGTCGGTGATTTCGATGAAGTTCTGATGGAGGAGCAGCGCGAAATCGAGACGGTCGGCCGCAATACCGAGGGTTATGGCTCCGGCTCGGGTGGCGGCTCCGGTGGCAACATCAGTCTTGGCGAACAGGCCGCAGGCGCCCAGGGCGGTGGCAGCAGTGGTTCGAGCGGCGGCGGTGGCGGCGGCGGTGGTGGTGCCGCAGCAGAGCGCAGCGACCCGCTCGAAGGCATGAGTGCCGGCGAGATCGAAAAACGTACGCCAGACGACATTTCCGTCATTATGGATGACGACATCGTGGCCAAGCAGCTTCGTGAAGCTGCGTTATCTGAAAAAGATCCTGAACTGCGAGAACGCCTCTGGGAGGAATATCGCAAGTACAAGGGAATGTAAGAGGGCGTCTTAATCACTATGGGCAGGATCTGTTTACTCGCTGTAATCGCGTGCCTGATCGGTACGGGTTGTTCGGTCAACGAAATCGTCGTCGCAGAGGAGACGGAACTGCGGGTTGCCGCGTCGCCGCCTGACGAGGCGCTGCTGCTCGACATTGGCATCGTCGAATTCGCTTCCGGCATTCCGCAAGACAACGATCCGCAGAAGACCCGCGTATTCGAGGATATCCGCAACGCCGAAACGCGGTTCCTGGCCTATCACCTGAAAACGACCCTGCAGGGGACGGGGCACTGGGGCGCGGTTCGCGTCATCCCGTCACGCGACGCGTTCACCGACGTTGTTATCAGCGGGGAGATCGAGAAGTCGGACGGCGAGTTCATCGCGCTGAACATTTCGGTTGACGATGCGGCTGGGCGCCACTGGTTCAGCAAGTCGTACGAGGCGCGAACCGGCATGACCTCCTACTCGGAGCGCAGGGATCGGCGGCGCGACCCGTACCAGAAGGTTTTCAATGATCTTGCCAACGACCTGCAAACGCATGTTGCCGGGCTGTCGGCTCGGCAATTGCAGCAGACACGCCAGGTATCCGAGCTGCAGTTTTTTGCGGATATGTCGCCAATCGCCTATCGGGAACACCTGCAGACGAATGAGGATGGCATCGCCCAGGTTAATCGCCTGCCGGCCGAGAGCGATCCCGCGGTCGTGCGTTTGCGCCAGATTCGCGAGCGTGACCGGCTGGTTGTCGATACGCTCAACGAACACTACGCCAACTTTTACTACGGCATATCGATCCCTTACCGAAGCTGGCGCAAGAATGCGCGTCAGGAGTCGATCAATTATCGCGACGTAAAGCGTTCGGCACGCATGCAGGCCCTGGTGGGTGTGGTTGTGCTTGCCGGCTCACTTGCGATCGACACCAACAGCTCTTCGAGTAGCCGTACGAGACGCGTCAACCGTGGACTACAGAATATGGGAATTTACGAGGGTTTCAATCGAGTGATGGGGGGCTTGAGGCGCAACAGCGAAGCGGATCTGCACCTCGATACCATCGCTGAGTTATCGGAGTCTTTCGGTGCCGAGGCGGCACCAATGGTGGTGAATGTTCAGGGTCAGGAGCGTCGTCTTACCGGCACTGCGCAGGCGCAGTATGAGAGCTGGCGCAAATTACTCCGAGAGATTTATGAGGCCGAGACAGGTTTCAGCGCCGCCGATGAAACCACTGCCCCGATGCGTACCGCCGAGACGCCTCAATAACATGGGCAGGACTGCTTCGGTACACAATGCTTGAGCTCGCCAAAGGCACCCAGTTAGCGGAAAGATACACGCTGAGCCGCTACCTTGGCGGTGGTGGTGAAGCGCAGACCTGGTCAGCAAAAGACCGCCTGACGGGCACACAGGTGGCGCTCAAGATCGCTACCGGAGATTCGGCTTCCGCGACCCGACTGCGGGCTGAATGGCAAACCAATATTCGCTTGATGCACGCCCATATTGCGCGTGCATTCGAGTTTCATGACGAACCGGGCGGCGCGTTTTACAGTCAGCAGTACCTTGAGGGCGCTGACCTGAGCGCGGTCGCCGGCAGTTCGCCCGAGCTCATTCTTGCCCCTATAGGCCTGATTGCCGACGCGTTGCGTTACTCACACGCCAAAGGCGTCGTGCACCGGGATATCAAGGCGAGCAATATTCTGCTGGACCGAAACGGCGCGCCGTATCTCAGCGATTTTGGTGTGGCATCCGCGATCGGCAAGCCGGGTCAAGGCGGCTCATTGATTGCGCAAAGTCCTCAATCCCTGTCCGGCGAGGCGGCCCAGGCGGCGGACGACATCTTTGCTTTGGGTGGCCTGATCTACGAGTTGATCAGCGGCCATTCGCCGTATTCGTCCAGCGACACGGCAGCGGATATCAATGGCCTTGTGCCCGAAACCCTTAGCGCATCCGACGGATCGCCGCTGCCCCAGGCGCTGCAGATGCTCGTCGCAAGTATGCTCGACAAAGGTGCTTCGAAACGGCCGACTGCCGAGCAGGTAGCCTCTCGCTTGAAGGAAGCCGGCTTTCCACCGGGACCGGCAAAGATCAAACTGGCGCCGGGCACCGCTGCGGAGGACGAGCCCGTACAGACGGTGCAGTCCGTTCATCCGGCACGGCCAGTACAGGCTTCGACGCAGCAGGAGCGCGCCACCTCGAGCGCCGCCGGGGTCAGCGGCCGAACTCTGGGAATTGCGCTTGCTGTGTCGCTGGTACTCTTGCTCGCGGTCGTCTTTCTTCTGCCAAAAGCCGTGGACACCGACGACCAGGCAGCAACCGCGCGGCCCGCTATGGCGACCGATGTTTCGCCGCAAGAGGATCGGGCTGACTTTGCCGGCGAAGACGTGCGAGCGGGCGATGAGCCGCTGCTGGGCGAGGGCCGCGCAACGCGGAATTATGCGCCGGAATCACGGGGCATCGACGACGAAGAAATCCTGTTCAATGAAAACGAAGCTGACTACAGCGGCCTCGACGACACAGGCCGGGCGCGTTTCAACGCCGAGATGAATCTTGGCGAGCTGTTGTCGAACCTGGATACGCTGGAACGACGTGGCGTGCAACGCTGGGCGGGGCAGCAGTTTTTGCGTGCAAAAGAATTGTATAAGCAAGGCGACGCGGCCTACCTGGAGCGGGAGTATATTGCAGCACAAGATCTATACGTCGAGGCAATCTCGGTTCTGGAGCCACTATTTGATCGAATCGAACCGGAGTTTCAGAAAGCGTTGTCCGGTGCCAAGGCTGCGTTCGATGCCGAGGACTGGGTAGAGTCTTTGCGCCTTTATGAGTTTGCTGTCGCGATTACTGCAAACGATCCGGAGGCTCGAGCAGGATACGAGCGCGCAAAAAACATCGAGGCCGTGATGCGACTTGTAGATCAGGGCCTGGACTATGAGGAAGACCTTGAGCTGGAGGCCGCGGAAGCCAATTTCAGGCAAGCGGCCGAACTCGACCCACTGTGGCAAGCGGCGATCGAGGGACTGGCACGCGTGCAGCGGACGCGCCTGGAAATGGAATTCGGTCAACGCATGAGCGAAGGTCTCGATTCGCTGGCATCGGGAGATTACCCTTCAGCGCGTGCCGCATTCCGAATGGCCGAGAAACTGATTCCCGAGTCACCGGAGCCGGCCGATGGTCTGTTGCAGGTTGACCAGGGATTGCGTCTCGACAATATCACCGTTCTGGAGCAGGAGGCCGCGACGCTGGAACAGGACGAGCACTGGGAGGCCGCGGCGACGACCTACGAGGAAATATTGAAGATTGACGCCAACCTGAGCTTTGCCATTGATGGTTTGTCGCACGCGCGCGAGATGAGCGAACTGCACAGACGCCTGGATCAGTTTGTCAGCGACCCGGACAAGCTAAGCGCACCCAGCGTTATGCAGAAAGCGACGTTGCTTATTGTTGACATCACGCGCATGCCGGCAATAGGCTCGCGTCTTGCGCAGCAGCGCGATGATCTGTCGCGTTTGCTCAAGCGAGCCGTGACGCCGGTGCCGGTGGCGCTGGTTTCAGATAACCTGACGACGGTTTCCGTCTACCGGATCGGCAACCTCGGCAACTTCACGAACAAGCAACTGTCCTTGCGCCCGGGCACTTACGTTGCAGTGGGCATCCGGTCCGGGTTTCGTGACGTCCGCCGCGAGTTTCGCGTTGCGCCGGAGCTCGACATGTCACCGGTCATCGTTCGCTGCGAGGAACAGATTTGAATTTCGATCACTTGTTCATCAGGGACCTTGAGGGCGAGCGCAAAATTAGCGCCAGCGAGCTGCCTCTGCGCGTTGGTACTGGCACCGACTGTACACTCAGGCTGCCCGGTCCGGGCGGGGCGCCGGTAGCACTCCTGGATCTCCTCGACGGCGTGCCGTTTGTGCAGCCGGTCGGTCGCGATACGTCGCTTGCCATCAACGGTGAGCCCCTCGAGACCAGCCGTCGCTTGCAGGACGGTGACGAGCTGGTCTTCTTTGGCAGCCGTATCCAGTTGGCCATCGACGATGAGCGCGTACTACTCGACGTCAAACTAGAGGACAGCGCTTACGTCACGAAACCGCCACCGGTTGCCGACGACGAACTCCCGGACGACGAATCCATTGCGCCAACCGCATTCAGGCGCGCCGCCGCGACAGCGGTGCAAACCGAGGTCGCGAGGAAGAGCCCGCTGAAAATGATCCTCGGCGGCGGCCTCGCTTTGCTGCTGTTTGCGTCCTACCTGCTGTTCAGCTCGAAGTCTGTCGAATTCGAGATCGACCCGCGTGGCCCCGATGATTTCAATATCGATGGTGGCTGGTTCCGACTCCCCATTGGTGATCGGACGTTGCTGCGCAAGGGCACCTACACGGTCAAGGTGAAAAAGCAGGGCTATTACGACATCGACCAGTCCTTCATCGTTGGTGACGAACAGTCGATGACGCTCAAGTTGCGCATGCGGAAGAAGCCGGGACAGCTGTTGGTCGTGGCGGAGCCACCGGTCGACGCCATTGTTACGGTCAACGACGACCAGGTAGGCAAGGCCCCCTTCGGTCCGCTGGAGCTGCAGCCCGGCACGCACACGGTGCGTGTGGAATCATCCCGGTTCTTGCCGTTTACGGACATCGTCGACATGGCCGGGCTCGAGCGTATCGAAAGCCTGTATGTGCAGCTGGTACCGCGCTGGGCCAATGTGTCCGTCGACTCCGAGCCCTCGGGGGCGGCCATATTCGCAGGCGACGAACAGGTCGGGACTACGCCGGCCGTCATCGAGTTGCTCGAGGGGATGCACGACATCACGATTACCAAGGACGGATTTGCGGCGTGGGATGGCAGCGTCGTAGCGAAGCCGAACGCGCCTCAGTCGCTGCCGTTGGTCAAACTCGCGCCGGCCGACGCTAAGCTGCTCGTCAAGACCATTCCGCGTGGCGCCAACGTTACGGTGAATGGGCGCTATCGTGGTCAGTCACCGCTGACGCTTTCATTGACGCCCGACATCAACTATGAAATTGGCATGTCCAAGGCGGGTTATGGTGTAACGACACGAAACTTGCGGCTGGAGTCGGCGGCCAGCGATGCCATCACCGTCGATCTCTCAGCGCGCCTCGGAACCGTAACTGTGAGCGTGCAGCCGGCGGATGCCACTGTCTATGTTGATGGCCGCGCGCGCGGCACAGGCAAGACGACCCTGCGTCTGAGCTCCGCGCCGCATCGCATTGACGTGAAGCGGCAGGGTTACCGGCCGTGGACGCGTACGATAACGCCGCGTCCGGGCTACCCACAGACTATTTCGGCACGATTGCGTTCTTTAGAGGCTGTCGCAAGGGACGCGATCGCGCAGACGGAAACCACCGCCGCTGGCCAGACCTTGCGCCGTATCGAGCCCGCGACCTTTACGCTGGGTGCTTCGCGCGCTGAGCCAGGCCGACGAGCGAACGAGGTGATTGTCCCGGTTACGATCACGCGGCCGTTTCTTGTCAGCACGCATGAAGTAACCAACGAGCAGTTCGCCGAATTCAGGGCAAACCACGATTCAGGTGCTGCTGTGCATCCATCACTCGCGGCCGACAAGAACCCGGTTGCCGGTGTCAGCTGGGAAGACGCCGTGCAGTACTGTAACTGGCTCAGCAAGCAGGAAGGGCGTACTCCCGCGTATCGACAGGAATTCGACAAATGGGCGCCTATCTATCCGACAACAGACGGCTATCGTCTGCCGACCGAAGCCGAGTGGGTGCTGGCCATGCGCTATGCCGGCGGCAATCGCGCGTTGAAATTTGCCTGGGGTACGAAGTGGCCTCCACCGGAAGACAGCGGCAACCTCGCAGATGTCACCGCCCGGCCGCTGGTGCCGTCAATTCTGCCGGCTTATGACGATGGCTACGCGTCGAGCGCGCCGATCGGCAGCTTCAAGCCGAACGGGCTCGGCATCTACGATTCCGCCGGCAACGTGGCCGAGTGGGTCAACGATTTCTACACGGTGCCCACGCCGGGAGTGAAAGAGCCGCTGGTTGATCCGGTCGGACCGGAGCGCGGCAGCAGCCATGTGGTGCGCGGCTCGAGTTGGCGGCATGCCGGCATTACCGAGCTGCGCCTGAGCTATCGTGACTACAGCGCGACACCGAGACCCGACATTGGGTTCCGTGTAGCGAGACATGTCGATTGAATTTAATGAGACAATTCTCCAGAGAAGTTGTCCAACGCTGTAGCCAGCGATGAGGAGACCCGTTATGTGCCGTCTATTGGTTTTACCCTTCTTGGCGATTCTCGCAATTCCCGTATGGGCACAGGATGCCAGTGAGCCTGAGGCCCAGGCGGAGGAGGCGCCACCCGTCGAGAGTACCGAAGCGTCCGAGGATCCTGCCGATCAGGATATCGAGGATGATGATGTACTCGATGAGGCGTACTCGGAAGAAGATGACGACAAGTTCATTCCCAGTGAAGATGTCGCGTTTGGTCAGTCCATACCGTTCCCGACGGATATTTGATTCGCACCCAGGTTGGTTTAGATGAACAAAAAAAACATTCCCGTTGAATTCGTTTTTCAGCTGTTTGCCCTGATTATCGCAATCATCATCGTGCACGCGTTTTATGTGTCGGTTGTGCGACCCAACGCGGTGCAGGTGTTCGAGGAACAGAACATGCTTGCCGAAGCCGATCCGGACTACGTTCGTGAGCGCAGTATTTGGGTGCTGGTTAAGGACTTCGAGCAGGAAGCCTGCTTTATCCTGATGTTCTGGGCGCTCGCAATTATGGGTTACAAAGCTGTAAATATCGTAGGCGAACGACGATTGCTCGAAGTGGACCTCGTGCCCGTGGCGGAAGGCATGCGTATATTGCCGGAAGATACCCGCGAGTTTGCCCGCCAGGTGCAGGCGCTGCCCGAGGATCGCCAACGGATGCTGTTGCCGCGGGCGCTTCTGAATGCGCTGCGTCGATTCAGCTCGACCCGGAACATACAGGACGTTGCGACCAGCACCCATACCATCTGCGAATCGGAGGCTGATCGACTTGAGTCGGAGCTTTCGATGATCCGCTACATCTCCTGGGCGATCCCGTCGATCGGCTTTATAGGCACGGTCCGCGGTATTGGTGAGGCGTTGGCGCAGGCCGACAAAGCCGTACAAGGGGACATAGCCGGCGTTACGCAGAGCCTGGGCGTCGCCTTCAACTCGACTTTCATCGCTCTGCTCATCAGCATCTTCCTGATGTTCCTCGTGCATCAGCTGCAGCTTGTGCAGGAGCGCCTCGTTTACGATAGTGAGGCGTATTGTGATGACAAGGTTATCCGCCACATGAAGGCAGACTAGCGCTTCTGTCGTGGCCATTCTCGCTGCACATCTGAATGACTTTGCCATCTCGGTGACCGATGCCGAGCGCATCCTCTATCGGGAGCCAGGCTTCGCACTTCTCGAGGACGATCATCTCGCCACCGGTGACGAGGCTTACTCGAGTGCAAGGATCAAGCCACGTCGAATCAACAATCGCTACTGGTCCGATCTGAAAACGACGCCGCTCAGCGATCCGCGCTTCAGGCATATGAGCGCGGCCGATATCGTGAGCCGGCAGCTGGAGGACATCTGGAAACGGGTTGCGAAACCTGGCGACAGTTTGGCGCTGGCCGTGCCGCCCTACATGAGCAATGACAACCTGGGGCTGCTGTTGGGCATCGCCATGGAGCTCGACATCGACGTTGTTGCCATGGTGGACGCGGCGGTTTGCGCTACGCGCCGGAACTATCAGCATGCCGTGCCGGTGCATATAGATCTTAGCCTGCACACGGCCATGTTGACGCGACTGATGCAGGAAGGACAGGCGCAGGTTGAACGTTCCGCTGTCATCGATGACTGTGGCGTGCTGGCGCTGTTTGATAACTGGGTCCGGATAATCGCTGAAGCCTTCGTACAACAGTCGCGTTTCGACCCGCTGCACACGGCTGAAACCGAACAGGCGTTGCAAGACAACCTGTTGGAGTGGATGTCCGTTGCGGCCAGTGCGGACAAGGTGCCTATGCAACTGGAGTATCGTGGCATCGTGCATCAGGCGGAACTCGAATCGATCGAATGGGTTGCGGCGGCGGCACCGGTTTACCAAAACATCGTAAGTAATCTGCGAGCGCTATTCCGTGCCGAGGATACGCCGGCGATCCAGCTGTCTGATCGCGCGTCGCGCATGCCGGGGCTGGCAGATACTCTAAGAAACCGGGTTGGCGGCGAGGTATTCCTCCTGGGGCCCGGCGCGACGGCGCGCGGCCTGTGGCAGCGCTGCCCTCAGGACAGAAGCAGTGGTGGTTTGACACTGCTCCGGCATCTGCCATGGGACCAGGCGCCGGTGGATGTACAGTCCGTCGACTCGACCGCCCAGGGTGGACGGCCGACGCACGTCCTGTTTGGTAACCACGCGCACAGTATCGGGCCGGATCCGCTCGTCCTCGGGGCACAGGCCGCCGACGGTGAGCGATGGTTGGACTTTCAATCGGAAATGCCAGGCGTATCGCGCCGCCATTGCACGATCTGTCAAGAGAACGGGCAATGCGTCGTCACGGATTACAGCCGCTACGGGACCTATCTGAACGGACATCGAATCGATGGCTCGGCGGTACTGCAGACAGGCGATGTCGTGCGCGTCGGCACGCCAGGTTTTGAGTTGCGACTGATTTCAGTAGAAGAGCGGCATGGCACGTAAACGTCGCAATACTGAAATCTTCAGCATGTCGTTCCTCGACTGCATGAGCTGTGGATTTGGCGCGGTCATCCTGTTCTTCATGATCATCAACTCGCACGTTAACGCGACGACGGACACGGATGTCACGCCGCTCATGGCCGAGACGAATCGCCTCGAAATCGAGGTACTGGAAGGCCGCAAGAATCTCGCGCTGGCAAGAAACACGAAACAGAAGCTCGAGACCGAGACGGAGGATGCGGATAGCCAGATCGCGCAGATCATGGCCCTCATCAAGGAGCTACAGGCGGAACTCGACAAGTACGATAACGATACGCTTGCCAAGATCGAGCGTGTAGAGAAGCTGCAATCCGACATCAAGTCGCTGGACGAAGAGGTCAAACGGTTGCTTGCCATGAAAAAGCAGCAGGATGCCGCGGGCGAGCAGATTCGGACCTTCAAAGGGGAGGGGGACCGTCAATATCTGACGGGCCTGAAGCTGGGCGGTGAGCGCACGCTGGTCCTGGTCGATCGTTCCGCCAGCATGCTCAGTGACAAGCTTGTGAATGTCCTCCGGCGACGTAACCTACCGGAGGCGGAGCAGCTTCGATCGCGCAAATGGCGACAGGTCGTAGCCAGCGTGGACTGGCTCACGTCGCAGTTCGCGCAGGGCAGCGAGTATCAGATCTACATGTTCAATAACAAGGCAGAGCCGGTCATAAAAGGCACGGACGGCATCTGGCTGAAGGCCGACGACGGTACGCAGCTCGACCTGGCGGTGCGTGTGTTGCGGCGAACGCTGCCAGAGAATGGCACAAACATGCACGCCGCATTCAGGATTGCGAAAGAGCTTTCACCGCGTCCGGACAACATCATCCTGCTTGTCGACGGCATGCCGACGATGGAAGCCGAGACCACCAGCAAGACCGTCGTCAGCAGTGGGGAGCGTGGCAATATTTTTGCCAAGTCCGTTCGGGAGTTGCCGTCCGGTATTCCCGTCAACATCCTGCTGTACCCTATGGAAGGCGACCTCAACGCGCCGATTTCATTCTGGTCACTGGCCCTGACGAGCGGCGGTTCGTTTGTCAGCGTCAGCCGTGACTGGCCGTAATGCGGGTGGGCTGGCATGCGTCGTAGACGAAACGTAGAAGCGTTCAGCCTGTCGTTCCTGGACTGCATCTGTTGCGGTTTTGGTGCCATTATCCTGCTGCTGGTACTCAGCAAGATCTACGAGCCGGTCGTTGTCGAAGAGTCGGAGACGAACCTCGAACAGCTGATTGCGCTGCTGCAGGAGGAACTTTTCCAGATTCGCGGTGAGTCGACAGTCCTCGATCGTGAACTTAAGAAAGTCAGCGAGGATGCGGCGTCTACACAGCTGTATCTTGCCGAGCTCTCCGGTGACCTCAATAAAATTCGCGGCCAGTACCAGGCAAGTAAACGGGACGAAGAAGAGACGATTGATGAGGGTGAGATGCAGGCGGCTAAACAGCGACTGACGGAGGAAATGCGGCGCCTCCAGCCCTACTATCGACGCCCGGACCAGGACGCGGTTGCGGGTATACCGGTAGACAGTGAATACATTATTTTTGTTATCGATACGTCGCCGAGTATGCAGAACTACAACTGGGGACTTGTCCAGCGCAAGGTGCGCGAGACGCTCGATGCTTATCCGACCGTCAAGGGCATTCAGATCATGAATGACGACGGCCGCTACATGTTCGATGATTACGTCGCGCGCTGGATTCCCGATTCGCCAGGACGCCGTCAGGCTATCGTCAACCGCATGCGCTCCTGGACCGCGAGCAGTGACAGTGATCCTGTTGATGGAATCCAGGAGGCGATCACCCAGTTCTGGGCGGTCGACAAGAAGGTCAGCGTCTACGTTTTCGGCGACGACTTTCAGGGCAACTATTCAATCGATGCGGTTGTGGCAACCATCGACCGGCTGAACAGGGCAGGCGCAGACGGCAAGCGGCGCGTACGACTGCACGCCGTCGGGTTTCCCCGCGGATTTCGCAAGGGCGGCCAGATTCCCCCAACTGCTATTCGCTTCGCGACGTTGATGCGCATCCTCTGCGAGAGAAACGGCGGTACCTTCGTTGCACTGACGGACGAGAATCGATAGCCAGTTCAGTTGGGCTGCCATGATCTGCCACAATTGATCATCCACTCTGCACGACAGCGACCTTAAGCCACCCGTATTTCGCCGTGTAATGAACTCTGAAGCAGGCCACTCCCCGAGCGCTGCAATCAAGAGGACATTCAAATGCGAAATACTACGACCGTAATCATCATTGCCGCGACAGTGATACTTCTGGCTACCCAGCCGGCGTCGGCGAGCTCAGGTTCTTCACGAGAGGAGGCGGTCGGCGTTGGTTCCGGCGCGCTCATCGGTGCCGTGGCCGGCGGTCCGGTTGGATTCATTGTGGGCGCCGCAATCGGTGGCAAGATCGGTGACACGATGCATCAAAAGAACGAGCAGTTGGACGAGCTGGCGGCTTCACTGCACGGCTCGAGGCACAACGTGGCGACGCTTGAGAGCGACATTGGGGCACTCAGTGGTGAGCTCGAGAGGTTGCAGGCCCTCGCGCGTCCGCAGCTCGTAAGCCTGCTGCAGGCGGGCATCGCCATGGACCTGTTGTTCAGGACTGATGAATATGCGCTTGCTGATACAACCGGCGACAGGCTCGCCAGACTGGCTCAATCGTTAGCATCGATGCCGGACGTCCGGATTCAACTCGATGGCTATGCCGACGAACGTGGCGACGAACACTACAACTCGGAGCTGTCGGCAAAACGTGTCGAATTCGTTCGTGACCTGTTCCGGCAGGCCGGCGTCGGTCACGATCGCATCAATGCAGCTGCTCACGGCGAAGCCGTAGCGCAGGATGACAGCGCGGACAGTTTCGCCCTGGAGCGTCGTGTCAGCGTCACCTTGTTTATCGATGACGCACAGGCACTTGCATCAAACCCTGACTGATTTTCCCTGTGACTCGTTTCGAGTCTCCGCCTGGCCGGCCCTCACGGGTCGGCCTTTTTTGTAGCGCTGATCGCGAGTGGTTGTTACGGTTGACAGTAGTAACTGCTTCAGCCGGGGCAGTAGGAGGGATTAATGTCAGAGGAGCTCGCAAACCAGCACTGTAAACCCTGCGAGGGTGGCGTTGCGCCGCTCAGTCAAGGTCAGGCCGACGAGCTGATGAAGGCTCTGCACGACGGCTGGTCCCTGAGCGACGATCACTTGGAAATATCGCGGCGCTTCGAGTTCCCTGCCTACAGCCGCACGCTGGCGTTTACGAACGCCGTCGCATGGATTGCTATCAGCGAAGGCCATCATCCCGAGCTGATCGTTAACTACGGCAGCTGTGACGTGAGCTACACGACGCATTCTATCAACGGTCTGTCCGACAATGATTTCATCTGCGCCGCCAAGATCGATCGACTCTGGGACGACGCTGCCGGATGATCGACATACGGGATGTCGAAGCCGCTTCGGAGCGCCTGGCCGGAGTCAGCGTACGAACGCCGCTACTGCGTTGTTTCGAACTCGACCGGCTGGCGGGTGGTGCGGTGCTACTGAAACCCGAATGCCTGCAACGCACAGGCTCATTCAAAATTCGCGGCGCCTACAATCTTCTCTGCCAACTATCGGAGGCGCAGGCGCGGCGCGGCGTCGTGGCCTGGTCGTCAGGTAATCATGCGCAGGGCGTCGCGGCGGCGGGTGGGTTGCTGGGTATCCCAACAGCGATCGTCATGCCTGAGGATGCGCCGAAGTCAAAGCTTGCGAACACTCGCAGGCTTGGTGGAGAAGTCATCACGTATGACCGTTACACGGGCGATCGCGAGGCCATAGCGCGGGGTATTGCGACCGAGCGCGGCGCCGGGATCGTGCCGTCTTACGATCATGAACACATAATTGCGGGTCAGGGCACGGTCGGTCTGGAGATCGCGCAGCAGTGTCTGGAGGCCGGACTGTCCGCCGACCAGGTCCTGATCTGCTGCGGTGGAGGCGGGCTGATCGCTGGCAGCGCCGTCGCACTCACCGCGAGAATCCGGGGCGTTGCAGTGCATTCTGTGGAGCCCGACGAGTTCGACGATACTGCCCGTTCGCTGAAGCTCGGAGCGCGCGTTCATGTTGCCGACTCGGCCCGTTCCATTTGCGACGCATTGCAGTCGCCGTCCCCCGGCGAACTGACTTTCGAAATCAACAGGCAGCTGCTCGCTGATGGTCTCAGCGTCAGTGATGAGGAGGTGCGAGAAGCAATGCGATTCGCGTTCAGGCATCTCAAGCTCGTTGTCGAACCCGGCGGCGCCGTAGCGTTAGCCGCGGTACTGGCCGGTAAGATCAGAACAAAGGAAAAGACGACCGTGGTGGTATTGAGCGGCGGAAATGTCGACAGCGATAGCTTTGCCGAGATCCAGCGTAGCGACTCAGGCTGAACCGAATTGCGGCCGGCGCAGGACGCCGCTTGCCGAGAAGGGCTTTCTCTGTGTCCGTGTTGCCGGTGCGGTGTCGCGGCGGCGTTCCGGCCACGCGTTCAGCCAGTTCACGATCCGGTCAATCTGCTCAAGGTCCTGCTGCACTCGTGAGGGCTGCATTTCACACAGGCCGATGCCTTTCTCTGCCGCCTGGACAAAGTTCTGACTGTCGCGAAGTACGGCGATGATCGGGATACCAAGCGAGTCGAGGAAGCGCATTAGCCTGCCGAAGCTCTTGGTGTTCTTGCGCGTTCTGTTCGCGACCACGGCGAGCTTGCGGTCGCGCCGGTCAACTTTGGCAACCAGGAGGAGGTCGGCGATGCACCGGGAGGCCGCGTGGATATCCATTGACGAGGGTAAGACGGGCACAAGAATACTGGTCGCATCGCGGGTCAGTTCGCGCAGACTGTCGTGATTCACGCTGGCGGGCGAATCGACCAGCACATTCGACGCATTACCTGGAATGCGAAGTTGCCAACTGCGCGTTGCTTGCATTGTCTTCTTGAACGCCGCGATGCCGTGAATCTCCGGCAAATCCCCCGATCGACGATCGAGCCAGGCCATTGACGAGCCCTGTGGATCGAAGTCCATGACGACGGGAGTCGGTCCCTGTTGTGCATAGCGAGCGGCCAGATTGGTCACGAGCGTCGACTTGCCGCAACCCCCCTTCGGGTTGAGGACAACAATCTTGTTCAGGTTGTCGCGTGTCGGCGTCGTAAGCATTGCTGGGTGACCTTAGCTTGGGTCCTGTCCTAAATTTCGCCTAAAGGCGATCGAATTACAATGCGCTAGTTCACATAATACCGGACGGCGTCGTCGGGGGAAATCTTTGCGAAAACCGATGTTTATCCTCAACCGTTCAAGTGCAGTGTCATTTTGTTGACGGAGGCTCGTCAGTCTTGGCCGGGATAGGTTTCGTAACCCGGGAGATCCGCGCTGTCACAGGACCATGCCGCCCTGGAGTCCTTGTAAATGCGCGCTTCCGGAAGTATGCCCGGGTCATTGTCCAGGGTACCGGCCGGTATGACGGCGATGCTCAGATCCTGCGCAACCCGTGGCATGAGGCTGCCACAGGTGCTGCAAAATACCGTTGCAAAGCGCTTGGCCTCGGGGACCTTGTAGTACTTGAGGCGATCGTTTCCGGCCGTCCAGTCAACGGCTTCGGGCTTCATGATGATGTTGCTTGCGTGCCCGGTACCGGTCGCTTTGCGGCAGCGCTGGCAATGGCAGTGCCAGAATTGAACGGTGCTGCCGGTGATTTCATAGGTTACAGCGCCGCAGAGGCAGCTGCCCGTCAATGTCAGGTCGCCCATCGTCGCTCACCGTCGGGGTCCTAGATACGCCATCATAGCGCACCAAGGTGACTGCGCACGTATCGGTTCCCGGCATGCAGAACTCGTCTGCCGGCTACGCCTTGTGTCGCTGGTGTCGCAAGAAGCCTTGTGCTTCGTGCAGCCAGTTGCAGGTATCGCATTCGCAATTGCGGGCGTGCTTGTCGGGGTCGGAACTCGAGGTGCGTAGAAATTCGACCGATGTCCTGAGTGCCTCGAGCAGATCATCGAGCGGCGCATCGGCGGCAGGCGCGCCTTGATTCGCATGTAGCCAGCTGCAGGCGGCGCCGAAGTGACAGGATGAACACTGTCGGTCACTGGCATCGAAGCTACCGCCGAGGTGGCAATCTGTGAAATCGACTTCGCGCGCGATGACCCAGCGCGGATAATCGAGCAGCGTAACGACGTAGCCGACGATCGTGCGTGTGTTCCTTCCCGCGAAGGTTGTCATCCAACACTCCTCCAGATAGTCGACAGTCTAGGTCGCCACGCTCTGGGGCAACCATTCGCACTATTACCTAGCGGCGGGCATCGTGTGAGCCCGAAACAAGGCTAAAACATCTCGCTGGGGCCGGGAGAATCGTCGGCGGGTTTTTCGCGGCTCTTAATGTAGTCCCCGGTGATCATGCTGTCATAGCCGAGACCCGGGCCGACCATCGGATACACGCCGGCATCACGGTCAATGATGACCTCGAGGAAGGCAGGCCCCTCGAACTCCATGAATTCCTTAATAATTCGGGTCAAATCGTCGTTGTTGTCCAGGCGCTTCGCAAACTTGAAGCCGTCGGCCTCGGCCGCTTTGACAAAGTTCTTGTTGTGCAGCGACTTGTCGCTGCCCGACATACGTCCACCAAAATAGAGTTTCTGCCATTGGCGAACCATGCCATCGCCGAAGTTGTTTAAGACGATGACTTTAATCGGCAGGTTATACGTCGTTGCTGTCTCGAGTTCGCCGATGTTCATGCGGATACTGCCGTCGCCATCGATGTCAATTACGGTTCGCTCGGGGCGCGCAAACTGGGCGCCAATGGCGGCCGGAAGGCCGAAGCCCATCGTGCCCATGCTGCCGGACGTCAGCCAGAGTCTTGGCTCGCGAAAGTCGAAGTACTGTGCGGCCCACATCTGGTGTTGACCTACGCCGGTGGAGATTATCGCCTCGCCCTTCGAGTGCTTGTTGATTTCCTCGATGACGGCATAGGGTTGAATCAGGTCAGACTCGCGGTCGAAGTTCAGCGCGTATTCGCGCTTCAGCTCGGCGATCTCCTCGTGCCACTGATCAAACGGTTTTTCGAAGCGGATCCGCCGACCATAGGCGAGCAGGTCGGTGAGGTCGCGTTCGAGCATCCCAACGTGATGCCAGTCGACGCGCTTAACCTTGCCAATCTCCGCGAAATCCACGTCGAAATGCGCAATATTCTTGGCTCTTGGCGCGAACATTCCCGGGTTGCCTGCGACACGGTCGTCAAAGCGAGCGCCAATGGCGATCAGGAAATCACAATCCTCGACCGCGTAGTTCGCCGAGGCAATTCCGTGCATGCCGAGCATATGCATGGCCAGCGGATGCGTCGTATCACTCGCGCCCAGAGCCATCAACGTTGTTGTAACCGGGATTCCGTATTCGTTTGCGAAGCGGCGCATTGCCTTCGTTGCATTCGCGTTAATCACGCCGCCACCGGCGTATATCATGGGGCGGTCGCATTGCGACAGCATCAGGTAGAAACGCTCGCAGGCCTCATCGCTCAGCGAATTGTCCTCGACCTTCGCGAGTCGGCGTCGATATCCGTGCAGCGGCAAGATGCCGTGGCCCTTGAACGCGCCCTGCCAGTTCTGGATGTCCTTCGGTATGTCCACAACGACCGGTCCCGGACGCCCGGTGCGCGCAAGTTCGAATGCACTGCGCACCGTGTCTTCAAGAAGTTCAGGGTCGGTGATCAGGAATACGTGCTTCGCGATAGCACCCATGATTGCCGAGACCGGCGCTTCCTGGAAGGCGTCGGTGCCGATCGCTGCCGTAGGGACTTGCCCACAGATGACCACCAACGGTACCGAATCTGCCATGCTGTCGCGAACTGGCGTTACCGTATTCGTCGCACCGGGCCCGGACGTCACCATGACAACGCCAACCTCGCCACTTGCACGCGCATAGCCCGCGGCCATGAAACCGGCGCCCTGTTCGTTGGCGGGAACCACAAGCGGCATCGGTGCTTCACCGTCAGCACCCTGGTGCTGATCGTTGTAACGAAACACGGCGTCGTAGATGGGCAATATGGCCCCGCCGCTATAGCCGAAAATCGTATCGACACCCTCGTCAGCCATGACCTGCACGACCGTATCGGCACCGCTCATTTCGCGGCCAGCCAAGGGATGCTCGGCCGCCGTCACTGTGTTTGCCTGATCACTCATAATTTCGTCTTTCTGGTGCCATAAGTCCCGGATTTTCCAAGAGTGTTTACTAATTTTTCAGGCATTGCAATACTGCTTGTACTGGGCCACCATCATCGGCCAAGCCGACCTAATCGGTTTCATTCGTAATTCACAGCCTCGTGCAGGAGCGAGCAATCAATGCGACATGCAATTTCAGTTCTCTTGCAGAACGAAGTCGGGGCGTTGACACGGATGACGGGCATGTTTTCGTCACGTGGCTACAACATCGAGACGCTCAACGTTGCGCCGACCTACGACTCGCGGGTATCGCGAGTGACGCTGGTGATCACCGGGTCGGATGCGGCGATCGCACAGCTCAATGCCCAGCTCGCCAAGCTGGTCGATGTCGTCAATATTCATGACATGACCCTGGGCGAGCATTTCGAGCGCGAACTCGCGATCGTCAAGATCAAGCTTGGCACCGGCGGACTCGCGGAGGCGATGTCTCTCGCCAAGAGACTTGGCGCGGAGATGCTGGACGAGGCGCAGGTCAGCTGCACGATGCAGCTCACGGGCCGCGTAGGCGCGGTCGATGCATTCGTCAACGAAGCGGCGAAAGTCGGGGAAATATCCGCAGTCGCACGCAGCGGTTCGGTCGCGGTGTCCAAGGGAGAAGTGACGTTGACTTCGTTCGATCGGCAGCACCTGCTCGTTGGTTGATCGCCCGATAAGGCACGGTTAATGGCCGCACTGGCGCTTTCTGATTATCGACGACTGGTCGTCAAGGTCGGCTCCTCATTGCTGGTGAATGAGTCTGGCCAGTTGAATCGACGCTGGCTCGAGAGTCTTGCGGATGACCTAGCGGAACTTCAGGCAGACAACCACGAGGTGCTCATCGTCTCCTCCGGCGCGATCGCGTTGGGCAGTTCTGTGTTGGGCATCAACAAGAAACGCGCAAGACTTCCCGACCTTCAGGCAGCTGCAGCCGCAGGACAAGTGCAGCTCGTGCACGCCTACCAGGAAGCGCTTGGCAAGCATCGTATTCAGGCGGCACAGATTCTGCTGACGCCGGGGGACACGGAAAACCGTCGTCGCTTTCTGAATGCACGCGGCACTTTCAGCCGCCTGCTGGATCTGTCCGTGGTGCCGATCGTGAATGAGAATGACACGGTAGCAACCGAGGAGATTCGCTATGGTGACAACGATCGACTGGCCGCTCGCGTGGCGCAGCTGGTCATGGCGGACGCGTTGATATTGCTGTCCGACGTGGACGGCCTCTATTCAGCCGACCCAGGGACAGACGCCAATGCCCGACACATTCCCGAGGTGCGTGCGATCGGCGGCGACATACTTGCAATGGCGGGCGAGACTCGCTCGGATATCGGTAGCGGCGGCATGGCGACGAAGGTGCAGGCGGCACGTATCGCTACACATGCCGGCTGTTCGACCATAATTGCCAGCGGCACCGTGGATCATCCGCTGCAGGAACTCGCCAGGGGCGGGCGGCGAACTATTTTTCTCGCCGAAGGAACGCCGGCATCGGCTCGTAAACAATGGCTTGCCGGTGTCCTCGACGTGCGAGGTGAAATTCGGATCGACGAAGGCGCCGCGAAAGCGCTGCGAACTGGCAGCAGCCTTTTACCAGTCGGCGTCACGGGGATTACGGGCAGTTTTCGGCGCGGCGATGTTGTTGCGGTAGTCGGTCCTGATGGTGCAGAGATGGGACGCGGACTGGCCGAGTACTCGGATGCCGACGCGGCATCCCTGAAGGGCTGTCAATCGGATCAGATCGAGGCAAGACTCGGCTACCGGGGCCGCTCCGTGATGATTCATCGAGACGAACTGGTGTTATTCGACAATGATCGCTAACGACAACGACAAGGTATCCATCGCTGACATGATGGACGATATCGGTCGCGCCGCGCGCCGCGGAGGGGCATTGCTCGCCGGCACGAACGGGAAACAGCGCAACGCAGCGCTGGGTGCCTGCGCCGCGGCCATTCGAGACGCCACAGGCGATATTGCAGAGGCCAACCAGCGGGACCTCGCGGCCGCCGGGGCGAACGGCCTGAGCGCCGCCATGTTGGATCGGCTGATGCTCGATGCCGAGCGCATCGAGGCTATGGCTACCGGTATTGAAAGCATCATGGCGCTGCCCGACCCGGTCGGGCGCATTCTCGACGCGTGGGAACGTCCTAACGGCCTGAAGATCCAGCGAGTGTCAGTGCCGCTCGGCGTCATTGGCATCATTTATGAGAGCCGCCCAAACGTCACGGCGGACGCAGCCGCTCTGTGCGTCAAGTCCGGCAACGCGGTAATCCTGCGCGGTGGTTCCGAGAGCTTCCATTCCAGCAACGCAATTTACGCATGTTTGCGCCGGGGTCTCGAAGACGCCGGTGTCGAAGCGGACGTCGTGCAGATGGTGCCGACGACGGATCGCGCCGCCGTCGGCTACCTGCTGTCATCGATGGCGGAATGGGTTGACGTCGTGGTCCCTCGCGGTGGCAAGAACCTGATCAAACGCGTGCAGGACGAGGCCAGGGTGCCGGTTATCGGACACCTGGAAGGGATCTGTCATGTCTATCTTCACGAGAATGCTGATCCTGAAATGGCACGCAATATCGTCCTTAACGCGAAGATGCGGCGCACCGGCATTTGCGGAGCCGCGGAGACCATCCTGGTCGATCGTGATGCGGCGCAGCGGCTGCTTCCTGTAATCGTGCCGGCGTTGCAGGAAGCCGGTTGCGAAGTGCGCGGCGACGACACGGTCGTATCGCTGACTGACGCCGTCGTTACGGCGACGGAGTCGGACTGGTCGACTGAATACCTCGATGCCATCGTCTCGGTTCGAGTCGTTGACGATGTCGACGCGGCGATTTCGCACATTCGTCGTTTCGGGTCCGGTCACACGGAAAGTATCGTTACCGACAACGACAAGGCGGCGGAGCAGTTTCTCGGCGCAGTGGACAGCGCGATCGTCCTGCGAAACGCATCGACGCAGTTTGCCGACGGTGGCGAATTCGGTATGGGCGCGGAAATCGGAATTGCGACCGGCCGCGTTCACGCGCGCGGCCCGGTCGGTGCGGAGCAGCTCACGAGTTACAAGTACGTCGTCCGCGGCAGCGGCCAGGTGCGGTCCTGATGTCAGGCGATTTGCCCCGTTTCGACGTCGCCGTCATTGGTGCCGGGATCAATGGTGCCGGAATCGCCAGGGACGCGGCGATGCGCGGCCTGCGCGTCGCGATCTTCGACAAGAACGACATGTGCACCGGCTGCTCGTGGATATCCAGTCGATTGATACACGGCGGGCTGCGCTACCTGGAGTATGGCGAGATCCCGCTGGTGTACGAGTCGCTGCATGAACGCCGTAACCTGCGCCTCACGGCGCCGCATCTTGTCGAGCCGCTGCGTATTTGCCTGCCGATTTTTAAGCGCGCGCGTCGCGGCCCGTTGCTGATCCGGCTTGGGATGATGGCCTATGACCTGTTGTCGATTCGCAAGACCGTTCCCAATCACGAGATGCTGAGTAGTCAGGAAATACTGAAACAGGAGCCGGGCCTGCGCAGTGACGGTTTACGCGCGGCGGCGCGTTATTACGACGCGCAGGTTACCTTTGCCGAGCGCCTGGTTCTGGAAAACCTGATCGCCGCAAACGCGGCAGGGGCCAGCGTGAATACGCACTCCGAGGTAACGGCAATTCGTGTCAGGGATGGCGCCGTGCGGTCGCTGGCGTACGTGGATAAAACCGACAATACGAAGCATGAGATCGCGGTCGATATGGTGGTCAACGCCGCAGGACCATGGGTGGACCGGGTCCTCGAAACCGCCCCCGTACCCGCCAAGAGACACATCGGAGGCACCAAGGGCAGTCACATCATAGTCGATGCATTTGACGGTGCGCCTCGCGATGCGTTTTACGTCGAAGCGGCGGCTGATGGCAGGCCATTTTTCATTATCCCCTGGAATCGGCAGTACCTGATTGGCACAACCGACATTCGCTACGACGGTGACCTCGACTCGATTCGAGCAAGTGACGCCGAAGTTGAATACCTGTTGGCGGAGACAAATCGCGTCTTTCCAAAAGCGACCCTAACGAAAGCGAGCATCAACTATGCGTACGCAGGTGTCAGGCCCTTGCCGCACCAGAACAAAGGGCCGGAATCGGCAATCACCCGCAAACACATCATCAAGGTCAACAAGGATGTGGCCAGGGGGCTGATATCAATTATCGGTGGCAAGCTCACGACCTACAGGAGCCTGGCTGAGCAAACGGTGGATCGGATAGCAGCGCTGAAGCACCTGAAGCTCCCTGAATGCCGGACCGGCGATACCTTGTTGCCGGGCGCATTGCGATTGGAAGACGCGGCGGAGCAACTGCGCGGATTGCAGTTGTTATCGGAGGCGGGCGTAAAGCGGCTTTTGAACATATACGGCGGCAGGGCAGCCGACATCTGCGACCTTGTCCAGGGCGACAACAAGCTGGCGCGAACGCTGGATACTGACGACACGGTGCTCGCCGCGGAGATCGTTTTCGCTGTGCGCAGTGAATTCGCGAAAACGCTGGCGGATATCGTTTTCCGGCGCTGCATGCTGGGTCTCGATAGCGACCAGGGGCGGCCCCTCTATGCATCCATTGCCGACATTGCGGCGGATGAGTTGGGCTGGAATGCGCGCGAAAAATCCCGACAACTTGATGAGCTGGTGGAATTCAGTGATTCGTTGCGCGTCAACTAGTCCGACTGTTACCGCAAGCCAGGTAAGTACTCCAATTCGATAAACAGTTCGCGCGAGCGGCCAGGAAAATAGCGGTACTGGCCGAAAGCGTAGTCCGCGCGATCTGCGTACGCTTCATTCATAAGATTGTTCAGGCGTGCCGTAACGCTGAGCGATCGCGTAAGCTCTATGCGCGAGCGCAGGTTGAGCAGCTCATGCCCCGGGTATCTGAAACGGTTCTCCGCATCCAGGTAATAGTCACCGATTGACATCCACTGAAGTGCGAGCATCGCTTTTGTGCCGGGTTCGAACAACAGTTCGGCGCTGCCGAGAAAGCGTGGCGCGGTGTCGACATCGTTGCCCGAGACAAACGTCTCGCCGCGTGCGGCGATCGTATCGAAGTCATAGACATGGCGCGCGTAGCTGCCATTTATCTCGAATCGAATGGAGTCGGCCCATTGCCATTTGACGGCGAGCTCCACTCCCTGGTGTTTGCTGCGACCGCCACTGATATTGAAGCCATCAGAATCGCGAATGACGCTTTCGCGTTTCTTCATGGCGAATACTGCGGCGTCACCGCTGAGTCGCCCGGAGCTCCAACGGACACCCAGTTCAATCGAGTCGATCGTTTCCGACTCCAGGTCGGCAACGGTCTGGCCGCTTTGCAGGCGGTACAGCTCGGTGGCTTGTGGCGCGCGAAAGCCGCGTGCAAGCGCCGCGAACATGGATACAGCCGGGTGCAGCCTGTAGCTGAGTGAAAACTTCGGCGCGATATTGGTGTATGCATCCGTTCGACTCGCCGGTCGCGTGTACAGGCAGCCACCGAAGCCGCAGAGCGTGCCGTCGTCGCGTGTATTCCCAACCAGCATGTGGTTGCTGTAGTCGTAATGTAAGTACTCGAAGCGCAGTCCGGCCCCAAGAGTTAACTGTTCGCCGAGACGGATGTCTGCCTGCAGGTAGGGTGCAACACCAATACTACGAACGCGATAGTCATAGTGCTTGCCCTCCGGCCGTGTTTCACGCAGGAAGTCCGATCCTTCGGTGGGACCGAATTGAGTCTCCTTGAGGAACATATCGCTCCATTCGACGTCCGCACCGAACACGTACTGCGTCGTGCCGTCGCCGAACGAGAAGGCGGAGACTGCGCCCGCGCTCACGTGGCCGTTTTCTTCGAGCGGTTGTCCGGGCAGAAAGTGCTGCAGGAAGTCCATGTCGGAGTGCCGCAGGTAAGGGCGGATATCGGCATCAACCTTCGTATCAAGAACGACCAGTGAGGACGTCCAGACGCCATACAGCCGCTGGCTGGAGGCATCTCGAAACGCTTCCGGATTGAGATTGCGGCGGTTGAGGTCGGGATCCTCGTAGGCGTTCTCACCGAAAATGAAGCCGGCCGTCTCCTGATCGAGGTCGGTGGCAGTAAGGACGGTCGTGAGCGCCCCTGGCCCGATGTCCCAGTCGGCGGCGAACTGCGCCTTTACCTGCCGATACCCGGAGTCGTCGCGAAAGCCATCGTCATCAGCGTATAGCAGCGATCCGAAGATCGGCCGGTCTTCGCCACCTGACAGGAGCGCGCGAAATCGCAGGAATTCATTTGAACCCACCTCAATCGCAACCTGATCCTCGCGGGTACTGTCCATGGCAGGCGTCAGTACGTTGACGATGCCGTGCAGCGCGTTGGAGCCGTAAAGGGCGCTACCAGGCCCACGGATGACCTCAACACTGCTGGCCATTTCAGTGTTCATTTCGAACATCTGATTCACGTTGCAGAATCCGGACGGTCGAATCGGAATACTGTCTTCGAGATACAGGAAGTCTCCACAGGATCCGGCGCCTGTCAGGACTGGCGAGCGAATGGCGGTCAGATGCTCCTGCCCGCTGCCGCGGCCGATCCAGACGCCCGGTACGCGTGTCATGAGCTCATGAATATGTTGATGCGCGACTGCCGTGATTGTATCGCGATCGATTTGTGACAGGTTGCCCGCGTGCAGTAGCAGCGGCTCGCTGCGACGCCGGCTCGTCACCACGAGCTCTTCGATACGCCCATCATCCGCGACAGGCGCTGAGGCGTCGGCGGATATCGCGGTGACCGGTAATATGCAAAGCGCCGCAAGCAGCGTCGCGGCCGTCATCCCTGACTGTCGTGGTTTCATCAATTTACCCCTTGCATCCCGGTGTCATTATAATCGTGTTTCCAGGACCTGCTGTAATCCCTAAGAGCTCCTCAATGCTAAATACCAGTTACCGCCAGTGCGGAGCACTGCTTATCCTCGCGCTGGGGCTCGTTGCTTCGACTGCGTTGCCGGCCGACACAGTTGATCAACGATCCGAGGCGCGCGGCGATCGTCCTCGCATCGGTCTCGTTCTCGGTGGCGGAGGCGCCCGCGGTGCGGCGCACATCGGTGTCTTGAAGGAGCTGGAGCGGTTGCGAATTCCAGTGGACGTCATCACGGGAACCAGTATGGGGGCCATTGTCGGCGGGCTTTATGCCAGCGGTATGACTGCCGCCGAGCTCGAGGAACTGGTCGGTTCACTGGACTGGGCGGGCGCGCTTACCGACAAACCGGAGCGGGAGGATCTCAGCTTCCGGCGCAAACAGGACGATGCGGAGTATCCAATAGACATTGAACTCGGTGTGCGCGGCACCGACCTGATCCTGCCCAGAGGGGTCGTACAGGGCCAGAAGCTGGATTTGCTGCTCCGGGAGCTGACTATAAAGACCTCCCACATCGAGGATTTTGACGATTTGCCTGTCCCGTTTCGCGCAATAGCCTCGGATATCGGGCGCGGTGAAGCGTACGTGATAGGTTCGGGGGACCTCGCACGCGCGATTCGCGCCAGCATGTCGGTGCCGGGCGTATTTGCGCCGGTGCGTATCGATGGCCGTCTGCTGGTTGATGGCGGAATCGTCGGCAACCTGCCGGTTGACGTTATCAAGGAGCTCGGTGTCGATATTGTCATTGCCGTGGATGTTGAGTTTCCACTCTATGACGAAGATGAACTTGGCTCGGTACTGACTATTTCGGAGCAGATTCTAACCATCCTGATCCGTAAGGAAACGCTACGGCAAATCGATCGCCTGGGTGCGCACGACGTGTTGATCCGGCCCGAGCTTGGCACCTTCGGATCAACAGATTTCGGCAATATCCTGGAGACAATCGAGCCTGGCGAGCGAGCTGCTCGCGCGCAGGCACAAAAGTTAAAGGACTTTTCGCTCGAGCAGGCGGACTATGACGACTACCACGCGCGCCGGACCGCACCGATGGTGACAGCAACAACGTTGGCATTTGTTCGCGTGCTGCACGAGGGAAAGCTCTCGCCCGCCGTCCTGGAATCGAGGCTAAGTGTCCAAGCGGGCGACCCGATCGATACAAGGGTGCTGGCCGCCAATGCGGACAGGCTGTATGGACTGCAGCTCTATGAGCAGGTCGGGTATCAGCTTGTCGAAGAGAATGGCGCTACCGGTGTCGAATACTCCGCGACCACCAAGAGTTGGGGGCCTAACTTCCTGCAGTTCGGCGTGTCCCTGGAAGACGACTTCGAAGGCTCTACAGGGTTCAACCTGTCGGCGCGGATGACGCGAGCAGGACTGAATCGACTGGGTGCTGAGTGGCGAACCGACCTGACACTGGGAACGGATCCGGAGCTCTTTTCGGAGTTTTATCAACCGCTGAGTTTCGATTCGCGCTGGTTCGTTGCGCCGAGGCTGACGATGGCGCAGTCGAACCTCAATATCTTCGCATTTGATGAGACCATTGCTCAACTGCGTGTCTCCGAGGCTGAGGCGGGTTTCGATTTCGGACGCGAGCTGGGGACGTCCGGTGAGTTTCGCCTGGGCGTCTACCGTGGTTTGGGCGAAGCCCGCGTCAAGGTAGGCGAGCCGACGCTGCCCAATATTGATTTCGATACGGGCGGTGCGTTTGCGGCACTGCGATTCGATACGCTCGACAATGCACAGTTTCCACGCAGCGGAGTCAGGGCCGACCTGCTCTGGACCTTGTCACGCCCGAGCTTCGGCGCCGACAGTGATTTCGACACCGTGGAAGGCGAGTTCGAGTCAAGCTGGAGCCGCGGCAAGAATACGCTGCAGCTCGGTATGACCTATGCAACAACGCTTGAGTCGGATAATTCGGTGCAGGATTATTTTCCGCTCGGCGGATTCTTGCGCCTGTCGGGACTGGAGCGTGGGGAAATCAGCGGGCCGCATGCGGCTTTGGCGCGACTGGTTTATTTCCGACGCATCGGCGACACGACGGGCGGCATTCTGGATACGCCGGTATATCTTGGCGTTTCGGCTGAGGCGGGCAACGTCTGGCAAGGGCGCTCGGACATCAGCGTCGACACGATGATCATGAACGGCAGCGTCTTTACCGGTATCGACACGTTCATCGGACCAGTCTACCTTGCCGTCGGGTTTGCCGAGGGCGGCAACAGGAACGTCTACCTGTTCATCGGTGAGCGGCCGCGTTAGCGAGAGACTTTTTCGAGAACCTGGGTTGGTGAGTCGGTGTCGCGGTAGTAGCCGTGGCGTATCGCCATCTTTTCGAACGCGGTGTCACGGTCCGCCTCGGTTACGTACCAGTGAAAACGTTCCCAGTTATTACCCAGGACGTTCCTGAGCGTGTCGTTGGCAGGCAACGTGACGCGGATGCCGAAATGACGTTGTCGGCCGGCCATTTCCGGGTCGACGAGATTATGCTGGTGATAGAAGTCCAAAGACCGGCTCCCCTGTAGGTTCCCGCGGCTGCGGCAGCGCGAGTATACCGGAAGTCAGCCGGCGTGCATCAGGGCTGCTGGCCACGATCGCCGGCGCCTTCGCGGTCGGACCAGCCGAATACGCGCCGGGTGACGAAGAGGTAGATCGGCTTCACCAGGCCCATCCATGCCCTTGAAAGCCCGGAAGGCCGAGCAAGAATGCCGAGCTCGCGCGCGGTCAGTTCCTCCGGACAGTAGGTTCGCTTGTGCTTTAACAGGTGCCGGATGTCCTCACGCGCCGCTATCCTGAAAAGGCGCCCGCGGCCGACCGAGCAGCCCGCAAGCTGGAAGTCGATAAAAGCAGCCGTGCCATCGTCGCGCACGAGGATATTTGGCTCCTTCGCGAGATCGTTGTGCACCACGCCCGCGCGATGCATCCGCCGCAGAAGCCGCATAGCGCTGCGAAAATACGCCGGCGAAGTGGGTTTCGCAATGTGCATCGGATCGCCAGCGACGTAGCTGCGCGAAATCTGCTCGGCATCGCAACGCAGTACGCGCGGCACGCCGTCGAGACCATCCAGTGCGCGCAGACCAGCCACTTCGCGGCGCAGCAGCAGTCGCGCAAGCCATCTGAGCCACCAGCGGGCGCATCGGGTATCGCGCAGAATCTCGGCGTTGGCTCCTGAATTTAGCAGCCAAACCTCGCCGAACAGGTCCTTCTTTAGCAGTCGCGCATCATCCATGGGCGTAAGAATACCGCGAAGGCTGCCAGCTTTGTGCGCTTGATACTGGCGATACGCGTTGCAAATGCACAAAATGGGCGGCAGGGCCACGATGGAACCCACGATGGGCGGCGATTTCAACCAGCAAGAACCTGGCGACGAGCGCGAAAAGCTTGATGTTACCGGCGAGTTTTTCAGCGTCGGTGCACCGTTGCATGCGGTGCGAGCCGGCTATGTTCGCCGCAAAGCCGACGACCTGCTATACGACACCCTGGTCTCGGGGCGGTACGCCCATGTGCTCGCGCCGGATCGAACGGGCAAGTCCAGCCTTGTAGCAGCGACAACGGCTCGCCTCGAGAACAATGGCTGCAAAGTTGCAGTTCTTGATCTCGCGCAAATCGGGCTCCGAGACGGTGGCGGCGACGCAGGGCGCTGGTATTACAACGTTGCCTATCGTTTGCTTCGACAGCTTCGCATTCGCTACGACCTGCAGTCGTGGTGGCATGACAAGTCGATACTCAGCAACCGTCAGCGACTGCTCGAGTTCTATTCAGAAATCCTGTTGCAGTTCGTGCCGGAGCGAATCGTCGTGTTTCTGGACGAGATTCAATGTATCGAAGAGCTCCCGTTTGCGGACCAGCTTCTTGCCAGCGTTCGCGCTGCGCACAACGCCCGCACGACCGACCCGGATTTCTCCAGACTGAGTTTCGTATTGCTTGGTGAATGTGACCCGATTAACCTGATTGAAGAAGCGGAGTTATCGCCATTTAACGTGACCCAGCAGGTCGTGCTTAACGATTTCACACGCGAGGAACTCAACCTGTTCGCCACCGAGCTCAACCTCGGCGAACAGGAGGCAACGGTAGCGATAGACCGCATTTATTACTGGACGCACGGCCAGCCTTATCTCAGCCAGAAGCTGGCACGGGCACTTGCGAGAGATGGCGCGCAAGGAGATGTCACCGGGCAAATTGACCGTGTCGCGATGCAACAGCTAGCCGGACGCGCGGCGCTGCACAGCGAGCCGCACATGAGCCACATCCACCGTGCGATCGTCAATGACGAGAAGCGCGGGGAAGCCTTGCTGAATCTGTACGGCAAGATACGCAAAGGCGTCAATGTCGCGGCCGACCTGGGATCACCGTTTCAGCGCCGCCTGATGGCGATCGGTCTGCTGGAAATCGACCATGACGGCAATCTGTGTGCGCGCAACCGGCTGTACGAGCGAGTCTTTACGGCGCGGTGGGCGAATGAAAATCTCACCATGCGTTTGCGCGTACCGGCAATGGTGATTGCCGCGTTCCTGGTAATAACGTTCATTCCGTTTTGGTATACGCAGCTATTGCCGCGCCCATATCTCGAGATACTGACGTCGACCAGCACCGACCTGGAATACGCCGGCGAGGCGTATCGAAACCTGCGATCGTTCCCGGGACACGCAGACATTGCTGACAGCTTGTACCTCGGGTTTCTGACCGAGCGCGCTTCGACCGCGACCGATCAACAACAAATCCTCTCCATTGCCGAGATGGCGGAAGCGCTGCCGAACGCGGAACGCTTGCCGCAAAAGCTGGTGGCCGAATACTGGGATCGGCAGATCATGACCGCCAAGCGAGAGGAACGACGCGACGATGCGCTGATCGCGGCACTACAATCGCTGGTAATGGCTACGTCGCAGCGGCGCGGACAGGTTGCGAATTTGATCGGCGATGACTATCCGCTGCTCGTTGGTACGCTGCCCGTCATCGACAGCACGCAGGTCGTGTTGGATCCGTCCAGCCTGGTGCTGAGCTCGGTGGAGGGTGTAGAGATCTCCCAGTGGTCGCTCGCGACTCCGGCGCTGCAGCAACGTGACAGCTGGTCGGTGACGGCGCTGGAGGTGATTCCGCTGGTGCGACGTGTCGTCGTGGATCGCGAGGGCGTTATTAGTCGCATAGGATTGACGCTAAGTATCAGCCATGCACGAATGTCCGACCTGCGTATCAAGATCATCGCGCCCTCGGGTCGTGCCGTCGAAGTCAAGCCTGGTGTGGAGCGTGCGTCGAGCAGCGAAGACATTCGAATTCCGGCGAGCCAGCTGCGCGATCTGATCGGCGAGTCCCTGTCCGGCACCTGGTCCATTAGTGTTCGTGATGAGAATCCGGGAATCGCCGGGCAATTCGTTGCCTGGAATCTCAAGTTGAACGCCCAGGGCAATCTCGAAGATTTCCAGCGCGGTCTGAACATACCAGAGCCCGTGGAGCGTGAAACCGACAACGTTTGGTTTGACAAAAAAGGCCGCTACGCAGTTGCTCGCGCGATGCAAAGCGACAGCGCGCGTATATGGGACCTCGCTTTTGCCGAGCCCGTGCGGGCCATCGCAGTCAACGACAACGAGACGCTCATCGGCCTTGACGCGGCCGCAAGGCGGCTGGTTACCGCGTCGCAGGACAGCGTCAATCTTTGGGACACGTCGTCCGGGGATCAGGCTGGCTCGATTCCGATCGGTTCTGCAAGTGCCAGCGCGGAACTGACAGATGACGGCAGCGCGCTTTTTGTCGCGCGGCGCAGCGACGCAGAGACGAGCCTGGAGATATGGTCCCTGGAGCAACGAGCAATGACGGCCAGCGTCAACGTCGCCGGAGCGCCAGCGCTCATTGCCATCGACTCGAGCGGCAGTCGTGTTGCGGTTGCTGACTATGATCGGGCGGTTCGCGTCTGGGATTTCGTGAGCGGCGAACTTCTCGCCCAGGTAGACCTGCCTGCGCAGCCCAGTTCGATCCAGCTGGCTGCCAGTGGTGCCACGCTGGGTGTCGTTTATGGCGACTCGGGCGTGTCGTTGTGGAATATCGAGCGGCCACAGCAGTCGCTGCTGGAGGAATTCGGCACGGGCCGCTGGCGGCTGGTCTTTTCTCCCTCAGGTCGCAGCGTTGTCGCCGGGCGGCCGGACATCGGCTTCCAGATCTATGACAGCAGCGACGGCCGCCTCCTGGGCCCGTCTGTCGGCGTGCGCAAAGACCGGTTTTCCTCCGACCTCCTTGCCTACAGCGATGATGAACAGCTGCTTGTAACCGGAAACGCCTCCGGTTCGATCCGCGTCTGGAAAGCACCAACCGTGGGCGACGGCTCCGAAGCTGTCGGGGTCCGCAGTCATGAAGTCTGGAGTCCGTCTGCAGATCGAGTCATGGCGGCCATGCCGGATGCGACGCGGCTCGTCATTGGCAATCCGTCCGGTGACGTTCATATGCTGCCCGCCGGCGCGAGCCTCGAGGACATCAGGGCAGTCAGTGAAGACGTCAGCTTCATCGGTCACAACGCCGATGTACGCGTTCTAAGTCTCAATGCGGACGGCAGCCTGGTCGCAAGTGGCGCTTCGGATAACACGATACGCATCTGGGATACGGATAGTGGGGAACCGCGGCCGTTCATCGCGGAGGTCTCTGGCGGCGCGGTAACGCGCATGGTCTTCTCGCCGGATTCTTCCTTGCTTGGCCTGTTGAACGACGACCGGGCCTGGCTGCTGAATGCGAATAACGGCGAGTTGATCGCGCAATTCGAGCTGGGGGAAACGCATGCCGGCATCGCGTTTGCTACTAACTCGCAGCTGTTCCTCGGCGGGGATAGCGGGTCCTTGCGATTGATTGACCGGGGCGATGACGAGAACTGGACGCTACGCAAGCTCTGGACCGGTGCGGCCCCGATTCGCTGGCTCGAGGCGGCACCGCGCGGGGACTACCTGGTTGTTGTCGATGACAACAATCTGGCAAGCCAGTTTATTCTCTCGGATGGTCAGATCGCGGAGGCTACGCTGCAATTACCGTCTCCGGTCATCGACGTTTCGTTCAGTCGCAACCGCGTGTTGTTTCGCACTTCCCGCTGGTTTCATCGCGCCAGCTCGTCGCAAATTGGGCTGATCTGGCAGGACAGCGCGTTCGGCCCGACAGCGATTCACGGCGCAAGTGTGGTCAGTGGTGGCCCCAATGCGGCTGATCGAAGCTATGTCCCTGCCGTGCGCAACGGCTTTGTCGAACTTGTGGAACTGGGTTTTCGCGGTTCATCCGGTCCCGGCCTCTTTGGCAGCCGCGACGAACTGCTGGGCAAATGGCGGCCACGCCTGCAGAGTACTGTCATCTCAGGTGACCAGTAATTCCGGATTCTTTACGCCCGCGGGTTCTCCTACTTCAGGTCGCCGCGTAGCGTCCTGACCAGCAGCTCAAGTCTCTCGGCCGTCACCTCTGATGGCGGCACCGCTTCGCCAAATGAAACCGGAACGCGTGCAAACAGGCGGCCCGGGATTTTGCGGACTCCGCCCGATCTCCCCCGGCTGAACCAGCTGCCCCACAATCGGCCAAGAGAGGCGGGGACAACCGGCACTGCACGCCGCTGAATGATTTTCTCGATGCCTGGCCTGAAGCGCTGGATTTCGCCGTCGCGGGTGATGCCGCCCTCAGGGAAAATGCAAACCACGTTCCCTGCAGCCAGCTCGGCATCAACTTTTTCGAATGCTTCGTCCATTAACTGCTTGTCTTCTCGTGCCGAGGCGATGGGAATGGCCTTGGCGGTTCTGAAAATAAACTTGAGCAATGGTATCTGAAAAATCTTGTACCACATGACAAAGCGCATGGGTCGGCGCACAGAACCGCCGAGGATGATCGGATCCATGTAGCTGACGTGATTGCAGACGACGACAACGGGCCCGGTTCGTGGAATATTGTCGAGGCCTTTCGGGCGAATCCGATACACAACGTTGATCACTATCCAGGCAAGAAAGCGCATCAGGAACTCGGGCAACAGCGAGTAGATATAAATAGCGACGACAGCGTTGAGGATGGCGATGACAACGAACAGCTGCGGAATCGAGAACCCCGACTGCAGCACGACGATTGACAGTACCGCAGCGCTAACCATGAGCAGCGAGTTGAGGATGTTATTGGCTGCGATGATGCGTGACAGGTGCTGGCGCTTGGATCGCTTCTGGATCAGCGCGTACAGTGGCACGCTGTAAAATCCGCCAAAAGCACCCAGCAAAACCAGGTCGGCCAGCACGCGCCAGCTTCCGTCCCGGGCCAGGAACTCGCCAATTGATGCCGCGGCGACCGCGTGTGCGGTGGGCTGCGCGAAATAGAGATCAATGGCAAACAAGCTCAGGCCGATCGAGCCGAACGGCACCAGGCCCAGTTCGATGCGATGACCGGACATGCGTTCACAAAGTAACGAGCCGATACCGACGCCGACGGCGAAGGCCGCCAAGAGGGTAGTGGTGATCGCTTCGTTGCCGTTGAGAATGATCAGCGTGTAGGCCGGTATCTGAATCGTCATTGCCGAACCAAAGAACCAGAACCAGGAAATGCCGAGGATTGACAGAAAGACGCTGCGATCCTCCCGGGCAAACTTGATGATGCGCCACGTTTCCCGCCAGGCGTTCCAGTTGAACGTCAAGCCGGGATCAACGGCAGGAGTATTCGGTACCTGCAGGCTCGTTATGTAGCCGGCAAGCGCGACCAGTACCAGGGACGTTCCGAGCACCATCTGTTTGGAGACACCCAATACGCCAGCGATCTCGTCACCGACCGCGATTCCACCGACGATCAGGCCGAATATGATCGCAATATAGGTTCCCGATTCGACCAGCGCATTGCCGCCGACCAACTCATCGTCAGCCAGTTTCTGCGGTAGATAGGCGTACTTTACCGGTCCAAACATCGTCGACTGGCAGCCCATGAGAAACAGAACGAGCAGCAGCAGGGAGTAACTTTTCGAAACCAGCGCGAAGGCGGCCAGCAACATGAGCGCGATCTCGAGGCCCTTGATGCGGCGGATGAGCATCGATTTTTCGTACTTGTCGGCCAGCTGCCCGGCGATTGCCGAGAACAGGAAGAACGGCAGGATGAACAGGCCGGCCGCCACATTGGCCAGTTCGGTATGGTCCATACCGGCGACCAGCACACCCTGAAATGTGATCAGGATAACAAGGCCGTTACGAAAGATATTATCGTTGAGGGCGCCGAGAAACTGGGTTGCGAAAAAGGGAGCGAATCGACGTTGGCCGAGTAGCGCAAATTGGCTCGATCCTGACAATGGCCTGCATCCCTCTAATGAGCACGGCGTCACTATAGCGCGAAAAATGGCCATTCCCGCTTGAAAAGTGCGAACTCGCACCGTCAAAGCGATCTGACAATTTTGTTATGATCGTTCAACGAGTGAGCGAATTTTCTACCACCTGATCAATTTGGACTGATAGCGCCCTATGACAAGGCACCCAATACTGATGCTTTGCGGATTGTCGATGCTGGCCGGCTGTGCGGAAGAGTCGCCACCGCGGTCCGTGTCCGCGTTCGTCGAGAACCCGATGATGCTCGAGGCGGCGATGGTGCGCTGTTCGCAGGATCGAGCGAAGACCCGTTATGATGCTGAATGCGTCAACGCTCGCCAGGCGGTATCCCGCATCGAGGCGAAGAACGAGGTTGAAGCCAGAGCTGAGTTCGAAGCCCGGTCGGAAAGCAAGCGCGCTGCATTGCGGCGCACGCAGGCAGCGGCTGCAGAAGCTCGAAGGCGTGCCGCGGAGCAACGGCGCCTGAGAGAGGAGGCCGAGTACCTGGCCCAGTTCGGAGTCTTGCCACCGACCGCAGAAATGACGACAGAACCCCTTGCGGAGGGCAATTCACCGCAAGCGGTAAGGTCCGAGCCCGATGCCACGGCGTCGAGCGATGATAGCTACGCTGAGCCAGCAGTGACGGACAGCTCGAACACCGCACCGGCCGAACCGGAAGCGGAGCCGGCTGCGACAGATCTCGGGTCGATCCGTGATGAGCTTCGTCGCCGCACTGAAGACGGCAACTAGTGTCCTGTTTGCTTAGTTCGTTTACTTTCAGAAAACCTGCAAAGCGCTAGTGCAAGGCGCAGCCCGCCGGTAATGGCTAGCCCTTGCCCAGGGCTGCAACGCCGCAATAGCGCTTTGCAGGCTTTCCCTTCGGGCGCTAATGGCAGCCCGTCCTGCCGTGTTGCAGTCGTTTGAAGTAGCCCGCTAATCCTTCACTCCTGCGCCTCGCAGGTCTGGCTGCCATTAGCGCTGAGAGTGAACGAACTAAGCAAACAGGACACTGATTTATTCCGGGGGCATCGACCGAACGTGCACGTCGCGTTGCGGAAACGGAATCTGAATGCCGCGTTCCTCGAATGCCTTGTAAACCGCGCAATTCAACTCGTGCATGACGCGGCCTCGATCGACCGGCTGCACAATCCAGCCGAGCAGTTCGAAATCCAGACTGGAATCGCCAAAACTCCGAAAACGCACACGCGGTGCTGGGTCGTCGACGATATCCGCATTGCCGGTGGCGACTTGCTGCAAGGTTTCGATAACGTGATCGACATCAGTGCCATAGGCAACGCCAACTGCGATTCGAAGCCTGTATCTCTCTGACGGGCCACCCGCCTCGTTGATTATCTTGCCGTTGCCGATGATGCCGTTCGGTACCGTGATCTCTATGTCGTCACGAGTAAGTATGCGAGTGCTACGCAGGCCGATATCAGTCACCACGCCACGTTCACCCGAGTCGAGGATTATGAAATCCCCGGTCTTGTAGGGCGCATCCATGATGATGGAAACGCCGGCAAAGAGGTTCGAGAGCGTGTCCTTGGCGGCGAAGCTGAGCGCCAGCCCGACGATACCCGCGGATGCCAGCCATGCCGTGACATCGACGTTCCAGGCAAGAAACAGGAAGTAGACGGTAAGGGCGACCAGCACGACTTTCATGACGTTGTGGATCAGCGTCAGCATGCCGGGTTGCAGGACCTTGCTATCGGGTGTGCGGCTGATTGCCCTGACGATTAATGCCAGCAGGCTGCCCAGTGTGCTGTACCAGACAAAAATCGCTATCGTCTTGAGTATGCCGATCGTAATGAAAACCGGCGCCTCGGGCATACCGAGACGACGCGTTGCAAGAGCCAGCCCGAGCAGGACGAAAGACAGAAAAATGGGACGATGCACCAGGCCAACAAGCTGATCGTCGAAGTTGTTGGTCGAGCGATTCGCGATTCGACCGATGATTCCGGAGATTATCCAGTCAGCGATCTTACCGATGATAATGAAGACGGCCGCGATGATGACAGCCTGTAAATAAACATTGGGACCGATCAACTCAGCGAATTGCTGAACTCTGGTCATTAGCTCTTGCAACGTGCTTGCCGTCCGTTAAGTCAGTAGTTGGGGTCGTATTCGCTTTCGCTTTCGCCGGGTTCGTCGGAGCCGGGCATGCCGAAGGTTCGCACGCTCGGCCCTTCCTCCTCAGCCGGCTCGAAGCCGGCCTGCATGCCGGGTGCTGTCGGCAGTCGCCGTGTTTGCGCTGTGAGTATTTGTACGAATGTGTTCGCCACGTCCGGTGCAATGTTCGGCGAACTCACGAAGATCTTCTCCGGGGTCATGTTATTGGAGCTGTAGAAGGAAGCGTTGGCCTTGCGGTCCATGGTGACACCCGCCCCTTCAAGGGCGACTCCGGCAAACAGGCCGCGGCTTCTTGAATAGGAGACGACTTCGGCCTTGAACATGACGTCTGTAGCAATGGACGTATGCCGTCCAACCGGGCCCGCGGCAACGGACGCATCTGCACCGAGTGTCAGCTTGCCGTTTGCGATGCCATCAACACCTTTGCGCGTCTTGAAGACAAGGATGATATCCGTTGATTGCGCACCGATCTGCCAGCCAAAGCTGCCGCCGGTTAGCGTAATGAACGCCGGATTGCTCCAGGAATTATCGTCCTGGCGGACCACCAGAATACCTTTGCCGCGCCGGGCACCGATTCCGAAAGCCGCTTTTACGACGTTTGGCACCACGGCTACTGCGTAGGCACGCGACAAGAGATTCGGGGGGATCGTCTTTTCAGGAATCCGCAGCAGCTGGTCAATGACGTCCGCGGAATCAGCAACGCGTTTTTCTTCACGCGTAGCGGCAAAACTTGTCGATGTGAGAATCAGTATGCACAACGACAGCGTGGCAACAATGGGTTTAATGTTCATGTCCGCATCCGACAGGTGTATCGCTCAATAGTTCTATTCTACGCGAAAATTGCCGCCTCACGAGTACGCGTTTTGGCCGTCGCTAACGGCTTTCGCGATGAACAAGGATTGGCGGCAAGGGGTAGTCCAGCGTCGCGCAGACGGCTCGAATAAGTTCCGCCTCGCCGACGGAGAGCTTGCCATCATGGCCCGCTGTCGCGCTAATCGCCCTCAACAGGGACTCCTTGCCCTTGCTGTTAAGTCCGAGCAAGACGTCCAAACTGCGGTCGAGGACCGCAACCGTGTAACTGCCATCATCTGCCGCGTAGTTGTACTGCGCGGCCCACGGCCCGAGTGTCGCGACGCCGGCCCTAAAGGCGTTGTCGCTGGATTGCTCAGAGGCATGCCCGTAGCTCGCCAGTACTCTCAGCAAATTGACCGATGCAGGTCGTAGCTCTTTCTTCCTCACTCTCACCGCACTGCGTCGACCGGACGGGTCAATGGCGTGGCCAAGGTTGCTCATCAATATGCGGTAGAAGCAATACTCATAAAAGTCGATTTCCCCATCGATCTCTATGATACGAGTAGCCAGCGAGACGAGGTAACTCAGCTGTTGGTTCGGGCGCAGCTTGAGCGCCGGGAAAGCGATGGACAGCAGCGGCAATCGATACTCGTCACCGGTGTCGGCCAGGTCTTCGAAATATCGCTGAACACGGCTCGCCCGTTCTGCGCCGAGTTGTTCCTTCACCAATGATAGTTGTCGGTCCAGCGTACTGCCATCCCGATCGAGAATCAGCGCGATTGTGAGCAAGTAGGCGAATTCGGATGAGTGGGCGGCATCGTACAATGAGTCCGGCACCGACTGGCGCAGGTGCTGAGCGTACTCGATATGTTCGCTTTCCGGTTGCCCCACAGTTTCGGCGATGGATTCCGGCAAGTAGGCTGCACCACCATCGGCGAGCGCCGTTGTGATGTCGCCGGCCAGGCCACTGTGCACCGCGTCCGGGTGCATCGACGCGCTGCGCTCGCGCAGATTAACGCGCGGAAAGTCAGATGCCTTGAAGCTCGGATCGAGCGCCTGAATGCGTTGCATCAGCGGTGGGTGCGTCGCAAACAAGCGCATGGAGCTGGCACCCTGGCCGAACAACATGTGGCTCACTTCCTCCGGGTCCCGGGAAGTAATCTTTGAGCCGCCATTGAAGCCGCCAATTTTCTTGAGCGCGTTCGCTATTCCGGAGCTTTGCCGCGTGAACTGCACGGCAGAGGCATCCGCAAGAAACTCGCGCTGCCTCGATATGCCGGCCTTGATGATACGAGCGAAAAACACGCCGATGGCGCCAACGATAACCAGTCCGAGCCCTATGGCCAGGGTAACCGCGTGGCCGCGATCACGGCGGCTGGAGACGATGCTGCGGTGGTAACCGCCACGGATGATGAGTCGCCCGACAAGACCCAGCACCATTATGCCAAAGAGCACGCCCATCAGACGGATATTGAGCCGCATATCACCGTTCAGAATATGGCTGAACTCGTGAGCGATGACACCTTGTAGTTCGTCTCGCTCGAGCAATTCGAGCGTGCCACGTGTAACCGCGACTGCCGCGTCGCTGGGCGTGTAGCCGGCTGCAAACGCGTTGATTCCGATTTCTTCTTCGAGAACGTATATCTCCGGAACCGGGATTCCGGACGCGATCGCCATTTCTTCGACAACGTTGCGCAATCGTCGCCGCAGTGGATCCTGCACGTCGGCGGGTACCAGCGTTCCACCCATGTCGGTGGCAACGCGTCCGCCACCGCCTGAGAGTGCCGCTGTCTTGAAGAGGCTTGCGCCGAGAATAAACAAGGTCGTCAGGACGGCTGTGCCGATCAGCACCGTTTGCTGCTGGGCAATAAAGTCGCCGGTAGTCAGGCCCGCGCTCGCCGCGTAGTCGTAGCCAGCGCGTGAATAATTGAACAGCACGACGCCAACCAGGGTGGTTACGGCAAGCACGATAGCGATCGTCGAGGCTATGTAAGCGCCGACCAATCGCCTCGACGTGCGGCGGGCACGGTCCTGGGCCTCAAAGAAGTTCACCTAGGGAACGTCTTATTCGTCAGGGATCAGGTAAAAGATACGTCCGGCACTTCGCGCTGCTCTTCCGACTCGATCTCCAGGAAGCTTGCCAGCTCGAAGCTGAACGAATTGGCGATCAGGTTGTTCGGGAAGTTTTCGGCGCTGTTGTTGTAAGAGAGCACCGCGTCGTTGAAAGCCTGGCGCGAAAATGCAACCTTGTTTTCCGTACTGGACAGCTCTTCCTGAAACTGCATCATGTTTTGATTTGCCTTGAGATCAGGATAAGCTTCAGACAAGGCGAACAGCCGGCCCAGGGCGCTGCCCAGGGCGCCTTCGGACGCTCCGAGCTTCTTGATGGCAGCGGCGTTGGCCGGGTCCGCTTTGGCGGCATCCAGACTGGAAACGGCGTTATTGCGCGCCTGGACAACGGCTTCGAGGGTTTCCCGCTCATGCTTCATGTAGCCCTTGACGGCCTCGATGAGGTTAGGAATGAGATCGTGTCGACGAGTCAGCTGCACATCAATTTGAGCGAACCCATTTCTGACACGGTTGCGTTCGTTGACCAGTCGGTTATAAATGCCGATTGCCCAGAACACTATCGCGGCGATTACGCCCAGGAAAATCAAGAATGAAGTCACTGTCCGGCTCCTTGTTGAAGGGTATAGCTGCCAAGCATAACTCTCGGCTCGGGCTAACACTAGCAACGCTTGCGTTGCTGTTGCAGACACCTGTCGCCGTTGCTGAGTGGCTTGGCGACGCGCGCCCGCTGATGGGCACTGAGGTGAGCGTTTACCTCTGGAGCGACGATCCCGAACTCGGCAAACAGGCGCTTGAGGAAGTGTTCTCCGAAGCAGCCCGGATTGATCGGCTCATGAGTACCTACAAAGATGAGAGCGAAATCTCGAAAATCAACCGCCTGGCGGCAGAAAAGCCGCTGGTTTGCGGAGATGAGCTGTTTCAACTCGTGCGGCGGTCGCTGGACATCTCCGTACTGACGCTGGGTGCATTCGACATTACTTATGACAGCGTTGGTCAGCACTACGACTTTCGCTCCCGCCAGAGACCCGATACGGACACGGTTGCGTCAGAACGAGAGAATATTGACTACCGACTCGTCGAACTCGATCAGGCGACCCGGAGTATCTCGTTTCTGAAAGAGGGCGTGCGGATAAATCTTGGCGGAATCGCAAAAGGTTACGTCGTAGAGCGGGGCATCGATATTCTGCGTCGTCACGGACTGAAGCACGCAATCGTTACCGCTGGCGGCGATTCGCGCCTGCTCGGCGATCGGCGTGGCCGGCCCTGGATGGTCGGTATTCGAGATCCCCGGATCGATGACAAGGTCGCCATTTCAGTACCGTTGGCGGACGAGGCCATCTCGACATCCGGCGACTACGAACGCTATTTCGAGGAAGACGGCGTCCGCTATCACCACATCATCAAGCCGGCCACCGGCACACCCGCAAGCGGCATCCACAGTGCCACGGTATTCGGACCCGATGCGGTGATTACCGATGCATTGTCGACCTCGGTCTTCGTGATGGGCGTTGAGCAGGGCCTGACACTGATCGCCACCTTGCCTGACTATGAGAGCATCGTTATCGATGCCGAAGGCCGTGTGTACTACTCGGACGGGCTGGGCAAGCCCGCTGGCGATGGCGCCGAATAGCGCCCGGAGAAATTCTCCGATGTCGCTGAAAGCCGACGGATTTTCACTTTAAATTCAGCTGCATACACCTATTATAGGGCGTATATGTCCGCTTGAGAAAGTGCTTGGGCGTGACGGCTATTTAACGTAATCTGGAGGCACCGCTGTGTGCCGCTCTGTGCAATTCCCCTGTCACCATTATGTTTAGGAAATCCGGGCAATTGTGACGATTATCACGGCCCGGCGCCGCTTCGACTGTCACTATTCGGAGTTCAACAGTGCCGCCGAAGGCGCGTTTCAATGGATGAAACCGGGCGACTCATACAAGGAATGGATGGATGAAAATCAGGAACTTAATTTTTGGTCTTGTTGTAAGCATCTTGGCGGCAAGCAGTCTCGCGTCTTCGGGTATGGAGGGGCAGCCAGCTCCGGATTTCGCGTTGAAAAGCTCGACCGGCGAGAATCTGAGGCTCTCCGAGTTCCGCGGCGACGTGGTCATGATCAACTTCTGGGCGACCTGGTGCGGACCTTGCCGCCAGGAAATGCCGCTGTTGGACGAACTCTATTCGCGCTATCAACGTGTCGGTTTCAATCTGCTTGGCGTCAATATTGATGACGACTCACGCCGTGCGATGAAGATGATTGAGGAGCTGGGCGTCAACTTCCCTGTTCTGTTCGACGCGCGCAAGGAAGTCAGCAAGCTCTACTCCGTTGAGGCGATGCCTGTCACGGTGTTGGTTGATCGTGAGGGCACGATCCGCCACGTACAC
>CAYTTZ010000004.1:8440-47225 GCA_964440945.1 uncultured Woeseiaceae bacterium | reverse complement strand
CTGGTGGTCTCGAGCTCGACCGTCTCATTGGGTTTGCCCATCGCCAGGACCTTGCTACGCAGGTCTTCGATGTCTTTGTTGTAGCTTCTTGAAATATGGTCGTTCAAGTCAGCAGTTTCCATGTAACGTCCGCAATGGCTTGTCAGTCGAACTTGAATTCTACGTCAAGCTGCAGCCGGTTGTAATCATGTTCCGTACCCTGGAAGCGATCGACACTGTTCAGGAATAGCGTACCGCCCAGGAAGATTTTCTTGGACACGGCGTATTTTCCCTTGAGCATGTGGCCGTCGGAATCCGTACCGCCGCCGCCGAAATCAGAATCATTGAAGGTACCGATGACTGAGTCCGCCTCGATATCCTGGTAAGTCCAGCTGAACTCCATTTCACCGTCTTTCTTCGCTGACCCGAGCATTGCGCCAACAGCGAATCCAGTGTCTTCCGTGGGCGCGTCGCTGTTCTGCGTCGCATGCGCATAGACCTTCAGCGGCCAGTCGCCAACCTTGGTGCTCAACTCCGCAAACACCTCGGTGTTCTTGTAGTCGTAGATGTAGTCGCCGTTCAGGTCGACAGAGTTTCCTTTCGCGCTGCCATTGTAGAACGGCGAGTTGCCAATGGTGTCCGAATAGGAGAAATAGCCAATGCCTGCGGTCAGGCTCATTGCGTCACCCAACGGGATCTTCATGCCGGCCTGCACTACGTAGAGCAGAGAATCGTCCGCACTGCTGCGTTCCTCTGCGGAAAAGCCGCCGGCCGTGCCGAAAAAGTTTCCGCTCGTGTACTTGACCGCGAAGCCCTCCAGATTCAGGTCACCGTCCCAGATCAAGGGAACCCCACCAGCCTTGAAGATCGGATTCTTCATTTTGCCGCCGTACGCATTCAAGCCGTCACCGATCTTCCAATCGACGTACGCCAGGTCTACGCCGATGTCTTTCGTCGAAAAACCGTCGTCAAATGTCTGGTTTGTCGACACAGGGTTTTCGCCGCCGCTTGCCAGCTGGAAGACAAATTTGACGTCATCGCTTACTTTCGCAGACAGACCGAACCGGGTACGAAAACGCATGCGCGCCCGATCTTCTTCGCCATCCTCGTCAATTCGCTCATGCCGAATACGTACGTCGCCCTTGAATTTAATGCGATCCACCCAGCTTTCTTCCTGAGCGCTAACCGGCGTTGCCATGATGAGAAGGACCAGAGCCCCGACAATAGCGACTGTTATTGATTTCATTTCTATCCCTTTCGGCGCTGCAGAGCGCCCTATTTCTGAAACATTACGAGCAAGTTAGCGGCACGTTAACGACGCCAGATGTCGACCGTGTGACAGAAATATTGCAGTTTTATGACAGCGGGACAGGGGCGGCGACGACAATCCGCTCGGGCGAAAAATGACAACGGAACTCGCTACCAGCACCGGCCTCGCTGGTAACGATCAGCTCGGCGTCATGACGGGCGAGGACGTGTTTCACGATGGCAAGCCCCAGACCGACGCCCCCATCATCGCGGCTGCGCCCCCTGTCGACGCGAAAAAATCGCTCGGTCAGGCGCGGGACGTTCTCCGGATCAATCCCCTCACCAGTATCGGCGACGATAAGGTCTGCACCGTCGGACCCTGTGCGCCAGGTGACAGTAATACGGCCGTCGTTCGGTGTATAACGAAGTGCGTTTGACAGGAGATTGACGATCACGGTCTCGATCTCGGCGCGGTTTCCATAGAGCTTTGCAGTTGATGTGGCATCAACAACGACCTCTGCCACATTCGAATGGCCAGCCAATGCCTGCCTTGTGCTGTCGATGAGCTGCAGCACATCGACAGGCTGGTCTGACTTTGCGGGACCGGCGCTCTCCAGTCGCGATAATTCCAGCAATTCCCCAAGAATCTGTCGCATGCGTGCGGCCTGGCTGCGCATCTGCCTGACCGGTTTCTCCCATGCATCCGGTTTACTCTCGTCATCCGCCAATACGTCAAGGTAGCCGTTGATCACGGTCAGCGGCGAGCGCAATTCATGCGATGCGTTGGCAACGAAGTCACGCCGCATTTTCCTGAGGCGCATGCCCTCAGTAACATCACGAAGCAGCAGAAGTTTCTGATCGGCGCCGTACGGAACGACGCGCGCATTCAGCCAATGACCGTCTGCGACCGGCGACGGCATCTCAATCGTCACCTTGTGATCGTTGTTGTGCAGCAAGTCTGTCAGGCCCGGATCACGGAGTATGTTGTCGACGCGTTGCCCGCGGTCCTTTTTGCGCTTTAGCCCAGCCAGAACCTTGGCCGCACGGTTGCACGTGATGATCTCGTTGCTGGCATCCACTATCACGGCCCCGTCCGGCATCGCGTTGGTGGACTTGCGAATTTCGCGAAGCAGCATTCTGTAGTCTTGCTTGCGGCGCGCTGCGCGGTCGTGTTCGAACCTGAACCGTGAGAACAGCTGTTGCCAGATACCCTCGCCGTCGCGAAAGTCGTCGAAATTTCCGGTTCGAAGCGCCCGCTCGAAACTCAACAGCTGCCGGACCTGCCAAAGCAAGGCAACCAACGCGGCTACGAAAAAGCCCCAGTCGGCGTGACCATAGATCCAGCCTATTCCTGCACCGGCCACGAGCAGCAGCAGCAGGCCAATTAGAAATCTTCGCGACGCGTCGGACACTGGCTAATTACTCAACAACATCGCGGGTCGAGAAACGATAGCCCGCCCCGCGTACGGTCTGAATGTGACCATCCGCATCTTCGGTTGCCAGGGCCTTACGCAGGCGCCTGATATGCACGTCAACGGTGCGTTCTTCCACATAGACGTTCGCGCCCCAGACACGATCCAGCAATTGTGCGCGGCTGTAGACGCGTTCCGGATGGGTGATAAGAAATTGCAGCAACCGATACTCCGTCGGGCCGAGTCGGATTTCCCTGCCCTGCGCCAGTACGCGATGGCCTGCGGAATCGAGTTCCAGTACGCCAGCCTGGATCGGACCCTCCGCTGACGACCCGCCGCGGCGCAAAACGGCCTGGATTCTGGCAACCAGTTCCCGCGGTGAGAAGGGCTTCGTAATGTAATCGTCCGCCCCACCCTCAAGTCCGCTGATCTTGTCGCTCTCCTCCGCTCGCGCTGTCAACATGATGATGGCCAGATCCTCGTAGTCCTTATCGCGCTTTAGCATCCGCGTTAGCTCAAGGCCGCTGCTGTCCGGCAACATCCAGTCGATGAGTGCGAGATCCGGGCGCTTGTCCGCAAGCAACTCGCGTGCTTCGCGGCTGTCGCGCGCCTCCAGCGCCTCGAAGCCGGCCCGCGACAGGTGGAAGGCGATCATTTCCCGAATCGGCTGTTCGTCTTCAACGATGAGTATCTTTGTGGCGGCCATGCTGTCCCTTGAGAACCTCGTCCGGACGGTATGCAACGAGAACCGGTATTTCAACAGCAGTATATTACAGGACTGTTACGGAACGCTTCGCCTTGGCTTCTCCGCCACTTTGTTACGCAGGTAGGCTGGAACGAGGTCTTGCGGGTCGACTGACTCGCCGTTCTGCAAAGCCATCGCTCCAAGCGGCAGCAAGAACCGCGCCCGAGGGTGCAAGAGGCTGGAGCAGACGGTGACAACCGGCCGGTTTAGAACAACAAGCTCCGGATAACGTTGCCAGCCAAAACCTGCCGCCACCCGCCCTGGCCTGTCACCTGCCGCAAGCTCTTCGATAATCTGCTGACCATGCAGCCGCTCGGCGAACAAGGGATCCGGAACGCCAGCATCGCCGCGCCGGTAGGCGCCGAGGTAGACCTCGTTCATGTGCGCATCCTGGGCGACGATCACCTCGTCCGCATCTGTCTCCGCGAACACCTGCGCCGCCACAGCGGCCAGCGAGGAGACAGGCACGATACTCAAACCGGCCCCATACGCGAGTCCCTGCGCGACGGAAGCCGCTATGCGCATTCCGATGAATGAGCCAGGGCCGTTGCCGAGAACTATCGCGTCGAGCTCCGCAAGCGACAGCCCACCTTCGTGCAGGACGCTCTCGATCATCGGCGTCAACAATCGCGTGTGCTCTCGCTCCAGCTCTTCATGTCGTTCGTGAATTGCAGAGCCATCATGAAGCGCAACGCTGCAGGCGATCGATGAGGTATCGATTCCAAGCAGCTTCACGCGACCTTGCCCTTGCGCTGGTGAGCCGCCAGGAAGCTGGACACTTCATTCAGCGCCGAGGTCGAGGGCATCGGCTCGAGACACTGCAGGAACAGGCGGCCATAGCGCTTCGTCGAGACGCGTGGGTCGCAAAGAACGATGACGCCATAGTCAGTCTGGTCACGAAGCAGCCGGCCGGCGCCCTGTTTCAGAGACAACGCCGCCAGCGGCAGCTGGTGGTCCATGAAGCCGTTGCCACCCTGGCGCCGAATGTACTCGAGCCGCGCCATCATCAGCGGATCGGCGGGTGACGCGAACGGCAATTTGTCGATCGCGACGACGCTTAAGGCCTGGCCGCGCACGTCCACACCCTCCCAGAAACTACCGGTGCCGAGCAACACCGCATCGCCGGCGTTGCGGAAGCGCCGCAACAGGTCGTCGCGCGGTGCATCGCCTTGCGCCAAAAGCGTACGGCCTCCGAGGCTGGCTTTGTGGGTCTCGAACCACTTTCTCGCATTGTTAAGCGCGCGGTGACTTGTGAAGAGACAGAACATGCCACCCGTCGTCATATCCAGCAACGGCGTTACGGCATCGAGCATCGCCGCGGTGTGACCCTGGTCTGACGGCTGCGGCATGCCCTCGGGCAGGTAAAGAAGGCCGTTCTGCTGAATGTCGTAGGGGCTGGGAAACGTCAGGCCCGAGACATTGGAGAGTCCCATGCGCGAACCGAAATGCGAGAAATCCTCACCAACGGCGAGCGTGGCCGAGGTGAATATCCAGGCCTGAAAACCGTTGTCGATCAGCCCGTTCAGCTTGCCGGAGACATCCAGCGGTGTGAGGTTGAGTCGCAGGCTGCGAGAGTTGACCTCCAGCCAGCGCAGTCCGTCCCAGGCGTCATCGCTGGACAATATGGCCAGCCGTTCGGCAGCGGACTGCAGCTGTTCATGGATCTTCTCAAGCTCTGCTGATGTGTTGGCAAGTTCAAAAACCGCCACCTGCACGTCGTGCAGGGCGTGGGCAAGTTTGTCGAGCGGCTCACGCAGCTCTGGCAGCGCGTCACCGAGCTCATGTCGGCCTTCCTTGCGTGGCGCTTCTGCGCGCAGCACACGGACGGCATTTTGCAACTCGTCGATTCGCCGCTGAAGTTCGGGCTGCGAAAACGGCAGGGTTGCCGCCCTGGCTTCATCAACCAGCCGGTCGAGTTCGCGGCTGCCCAGCGATACGCCAAAGAATTGCACCGCAAGATCGGGCACCTGGTGCGCCTCATCGAGAATGATCGCCTCGGCACCCGGCAGGAACTCGACGAAGCCCTCTTCCTTCATCGCCAGGTCCGCCAGCAGCAGGTGATGATTGACGACGACAAGATCAGCCTCCTGCGCGGCTCGACGCGCTTTCACGACGTGGCATTTCGAATACTCGGGGCACTTCTGCCCCAGGCAGTTGTCGGCGGTGGATGTTACCAGTGGCCAGAGCGGAGAGTCCTCGGCAATTTCAGTCACCTCCGCGCGATCGCCGCTCTCTGTACGATGGCGCCATTCACGCACTCGCTTCAGGTCAGCGGCGAGGTTTGACGCGACATCGCTCAGTTGGTCGACACGCTGCAGGCAAAGGTAATTGGCACGACCCTTGAGCAGCGCGGTCGTTACCGGCCGCCCTACCGCCTTGCCTATTAGTGGCAGATCGCGATGATAGAGCTGGTCCTGCAGCGATTTGGTGCCCGTGCTGATAATCGTCTTGCGCCCGCTGAGCAACGCCGGCAGAAGGTAGGCGAACGTCTTGCCGGTGCCGGTGCCCGCTTCGACGACGAGCTTGTCGGAATTGGCGATTGCCTCGGCGACGGCCTCGGCCATCCACGCCTGACCGGCGCGCGGCTGAAAGCCGGGCAGCAGCGCTTTTAGCGGGCTTTGGTCGCCAAAGAATTCGGTCAAATTCGTCACGGCCGAAAGATTACACGGTTATGCGGGTGGTGGCTTTATGGAATTTTGCCACAGACGGCGCAAAAGCCGCGAAACCGACTCTGACTCTAACGCTGGCCGGCGATCGCTCTCAACAGGCGCTGGTCGGCCTTTACCGAGAAACGCAGGAACGGGCCGGCAGCCGTGTACCTTGCCTGCTCGAAGTCTTGGTCTTCAAAGCCCATAACGTTGTAGCCCAGCGTGAGCCACATGTTGCGTCCGATGTTATAGCCGACGTCTATGCCGAACCCGTAGTCGACAACGTCGGATTGATACGAATGGTAGATACTGGTGTTGACGCCGGCATCCCAGCGTTCGCCCAGTCCGCGTCGATAATCGATGCCGATCAGATCTGTGTAGCCCGTATAATCGTCACCCGCGAATTCGCTGCGAACATACTTGAACGCGTATTGCAGGGACAATTGTGAGGCGGCGCTGATGCGCCGATTCGTATTAAAGTTGTTGATCAGCCGCCAACTCTTCTGTTCACCAATCGCCACTGCCGCGCGATCATAGACGAGATCGATACGATCAAGGAAGGACCACTTGTTGTCGGCCATGCGATACGCCCAGCCGAGCTTCAGGTTTGCCTGGTTGAGTTCGTTACCGAGGATATTGTCCGCGTTGAACATCGTCAATCCTGCCGACAGTCCATGCCCCTTGTCTGGCTGGCGATACCAACCCAACAGCAGGGAAATGCGATCCTCGGAATCGGAGTCACGCATCTCGACTCGGCCATTCGCGCTCCACAACTCCGACGTGTACATCGCCCCGGCAAACGCCGAGACAAAGTCTTCGTTGCGTGAACCTGATGTCAACTCACGATCCGGGTCGAACGGTCGCGCGCCCGGGTCCAGCAGGGTATTGACCTGGTCGACACCAACATCGAATAACCAGTTTTCGTTGAGCCGAAAGCCCTGTACCAGGCCGATATTTGCGAACAGCCGCGGTCCGAACTCGCTGCTCTCGTTTGTGACGAACGAGTTAATATGCGCGCGACTCCAGGGCGAAGCGCGTACCCCGACTCGCGTCATCGTCGCGTCCAGCTGTTCGCTTTTAGCGTCCTCATATTCTGCTACAACGTCAATGCCATCGGTCATTCGGTAATCGGCGCCGATAACAAGCTGCTGTGGGTAATCGATATTGTCCGCATCCTCGCTAATCGCCGTGCTGCCGCTGACGCGCAGCAACAACTTGCCGTCGAGCACTTTTTGCGAAATGCCGAGTTCCGCGAGGTCACTCGTATTCCTTTCGCCGTCCTCGAATTTATCTTCTGCGTGCGCCAAACCGCCGCGAGCTGTGAAATTGTCCCGCTCGTAGCGAATTTGACCGCGTACGAGGTTACGAATCGCCTCTGTCTGCAGGTTCTGCTGCCAGCCGGCTTCACCTTCAAACGTTATCTGTTCGCCAACCCTGGCACGGGCATCGACGCCCAGGCGTCGCACGCCCTGTTCGGCCTGCGACTGGTAGCCCAAGCCGAATCCCTGATCAACTTCGCGAATAAAGGCACGCAAGTCGACATTTTCGCCGTTGTGCTCAAGTTCAACACCTTGTGCCTTGCCGCTCTGCGCGACGCCGGACACGAGGGCGCTGGAATCCGCGACCTCGGCCCTGAGCTGCGTCTCGTCGTTAATCTGCCAGTAGAAGTCAACGCCGGTGAGTTCGGCATCGGCGCCCGTGGCTGAATCATTGATATACGTAACTCCGACTTCAACCGCATCGTCGGCGAATCGAACTGCACCGCGCCCGCCAGCAACCAGGTCCTCATTGCCGGAACCCGTCGACTCGTATTCGACAACGATGTACACCGGATTCAGGTTTAGATCCCGGTTGGCAACCGGTTTCTTGAAGTACAAAGTGCCGTTCAGCGTATCCAGACTGTAGTCGAGAAAACGCGTGAGGTTTTGCGTACTCAGGACCACACCCGAGTCAAAGCGGTCGCGAACCTCGACGCGGACCTGCTCGCTGTTTGCGATAATGGGCGCGTTGGACAGTCTGTACAGACCGGATGTGCCGTCGCCAGGAATCTCGTCGCGATTGAAGGACTGGTCTGTGTCTGCCGCAAACACCGTGTACCCGACGTTCTCGCCGCGGTATTCACTCTTGAATCCGTTGAAGCTTCGCTGGTAGCGGGCGAGGTCTGTAATGGCCAGTCCTGTGTCGAAGTCGCCGAACAATGCATAGAACTGGCTGCGCTCCAGCTTCACATACAGCTTACGCTGACTTGCTGCATCGAAGCGCTGCTCGCTGACATCGGCATACAGCGCGTAGTAGGCGTTCGGATCCACGACCGTATCGAAACGCTGACGACTGTCATCTCGTTCGCGGGCCGAATCATAAGCAAGCGTCAGAAGATACTCGCCCTTGACCGAACCCTTCGCGAAGAATGCCACCCGGCCGTCGTCATAATAACCATCCTCGTTGCCAGCCTCAGCAGCGGCAGCGACGCTATCGGACAACGTGTTGTACCCGGCCGTACCCTCGGCGAAGCCGACCAGTATCCAGTCGCGCTGCGCAGGCTTCAGCCAGGCGCGAAGCTGCTGTTCCCGGTAGTTCTGGAACGGCAGGACGATACTCACCTCACCCGTCTGCGTCGTTGGTGCCAGCTCGAGCAATGCTATACCGTCCGCGCCGACGCGATACGACGCCGAGCGCTCGCCGACTTCGACCAGCGAATTCTTGCGGTCATTTTGCTCATCCCAGGCCGAGCGATACGGCGCGTCCACGCGGAAACGACCGACGATACCGGTCCTGGCCCGCTTGCCGGAACGGTCGAACAGGCGCAGCGCGATCACCGGATTTTGCTTGCCGTCCGCAATCAGCGTCGACAGCTCTTCTACGACTTCGGCACGAATCGGTCCGCCCGAGTAATGAATGGTCCTGCGGATGCCCTTCGCCTTGCTGCCATCGGCGTTGCGAATAATGGCGTGTAACTCATTGCCGCCGTCGTCCAGATCGACGCCGGCCCAGCGCGACACGGAAACCGTGCCGGCCTTGTTTGTCGCTTCGCCGGCGAAGTTCAGCTTGTTGACCAGTTTGCCGTTGACCAAAAGCTCAACGCTCTGGTCGCGGCCATGCTGGACAGACACTTTTGTCGCGGCGATGGCAGGCGCGAACCCCTTCTCGGGTAGCAGCATGGCGTAACCCCGTTCCAGAGTCTCGAGTGGGGGCTCCATTTGCGACGAGGGCATACCGGCCATCGGTTCTTCGACACGCGCTTTGCGGACGACCATGCCCGGTATGGCACCGATGGTTGGCGTTTCCTTTGTGCCGCTCGAGGCCTGGGTTACTTCAAGAAACGACGGCCGCGTCGGGCGTATGCCGCTCATTACCAGCTCGACGCGTCGATTTCTCTGTCGGCCATCCGCCGTCGAGTTATCCGCGACCGGATAATCGGGGCCGCGCCCCTCAACCTGAACGTTCTCAGCCGGAATTTCGAGCGCGTCCGCGATGTACAGCGCCGAGGATGTGGCGCGCGCACGCGACAGCACGTAGTTGTCGGCAAACAGGTGGCGGTTGGCCGGCTTGATGCGCTGGCTGTCCGTATGGCCTACCGCTGACAGTCGGACACTGCTTACGCCCTGCCAATCTCGTACCAGCTCATCCAGCTGCAGCTTGTCCCCGGCCGACAGCTCATCCGACAACACGGCAAACTTGAGGTCGAGCACGTAGCCGTCGTTTTCCAGGATGGCGGGCTCGCGGACCATCCTGGTTTCGACGACCGGCGTCTTTTGCTTCGCTTCCATCGGTGTGTCGAACCTCGCAAGCGCTTTGCTTACCAGTTCGCCGTCGACATCATCACCGATCGAAGCGGTGAAGCTGATCTGGCTGGTCCAGTTGCCGACCTGGCTATCCAGCGCCATCGATAGCGATGGGCCAACCTGGTGGGGTTTGCCCACGGATGCACTGTTGAGGCGCAGCGTCCCCGGCAGGTACTCGACACCGTCCGGCAAGAGGATAACCAGGCTGATGTTGTCAATCTCTACATTGCCAATGCCGTTTAGCGTTAGTTCGTAACCGACCTGCGTCGCGCTTGCCGTGCCCGCATGCCGCATTTCGATATCGATACGGCCTTCAGGCCTTGGCTTGCGCCGCAGGTAGAAGTCGGCGCGTTTCAGGCTGCCGCGTGACAGCTTGACGAACTGCGAGTCGCCTCGACCTGCGTAGCCCGGCGTGTCGGAACAGCCAATAACGTCGAAGTAGTCAGGCACCGTGAAAGTATCGAGCTGCGCGACGTGAGTACCCGCCGGCAGTCCCTCGAAGTGATAGCGGCCGCCCGCATCGGTAACGGCATAGCGGCCGTCCTCCAGGTAGACCCGCACATTGGCAACGCCCTCCTCTTCGCCAAACGTCTCCTGGCTGCAGTCTGCCTCGAGCACGCGGCCTATCATCGTCGCTGTTGTGCGGAACAGGTCCTCCGTAATACGGACTACGGCCGAAGATTCGTTAGACACCAGGCCGCCGGCCGCGAACGCCGTCGCTCTATTGACCAGCTCATCGCCACGTGCACCGCCGATAATCTCGACGACATAGGCAATACTGACGCGCCCCGATGTCGCGATCGTATTGATGAAAAACTCGAGACTGCCCAGGTCCGCCGCAATGACGGGGTCAGCGGCTTCGACGCCGTCAACGGTTACAGATCCCGGCACAAAACGGACTCCTGGCGGCAGCTGGTCCAAGACACGAATATCGTTAGCAATGCCCGTCGTAGAACCGTTTTCCACGACGAGTTGATAGCGTACGAAGTCACCGGGTGCAGCAACGGTCGTCAATGTCCGTTTCTGTAGAAACAGCGCCGATGACTGCGGATCAAGAGGAATATCGATGGCGATCGAGAGTTCGCCGGACTTTGTGAAGGCGTTACCGAATGACGCCGGACTCAGAAGATAGGGCGCGCCTGCCAGGCTTTGCAGCTCGCCGATCGATGCTGATGACGGCGCCACGTAGGTTGCGGGCGGCGTGACCACGAGGCGATAGTCGCCGTCGGGCACCACGGGGAACCGATACTCCCCGGGACCAAATACATAGGATGTGCCGGAGCTGTCCGTTACCGTGCCGCCGCTGACAATGGCGGAGGGGAACTGGCTGACCCCGTCATTGCCGAAGACAATCGCGGGAAGCCCGGTCAAGGCGTCTACAATCTCGATGGTGGAGCCACTGACTACAGTTCCCGTTCGTGACTCGAACACACGTTGAACCGGATCGAGCTCGGCAGACACCAACGCCGTGTCGGTTGAATCGGACGGGTCGGTATAACTCACGAATATGCTGGTACTCGAGGCGCCCTGAAGAACGCAGTCGCCGGGAACAGTGACGCCAGCGCCCAAGGGCACATAGCCACTGAACACGCCGGTGTCGGGTCCGGTCTCGGAGAGTTGAATGGTTTCCGCGTCACCGCTGACCGCATTGCTGACGATGACGATTGCGTACTCGATAACCTGGTAGTCCAGATTCTGGTCGCTGTCGGCCAGTTGAATAAACGCCGCCTCGCCGGAGTTGTACGCCGACGTAGATCGAACGTCCTGCACCGCTGTCGGGTCTATCGTGTTGCCACCGACCAGTGTTGGATCGACGAGCGTCTGCAATACGCCAGCCTGCAAACAGGCGGACGGACCAACAGTTTCCTGGACGGCACCGGTTCCACTGGCAACCACCCGTGTGAAATCGACACTCGCAGGACTGCGAACAACCACCGTAACGACGTTGACCTCGTTGCTCAGTACGGTCATCAATTGACCGCCGCGATTCATGTAGTCGAGTGACGCCTGGTTGGTGATAACGGCACCCGGAGGGCTTGCCCACGCGAGTCCGGGTAGCAATAGAGAGCCCAAAACGAGCAGTCGAAGCGCCCGAACCTTCGCTTTCAGCACAGTCCAGACGTGCCTCGGGGGAAGCAGTTGCTCCCCCCGAGACTTGACGTCGACACCGTCACATGGAGCCGACCCAGGTGGCTCGATTCCGTGTGCGACCGGACGCAGATCACTCCCTTGAGTGATCCGACGTCCTGTCGAAGTGTGTCGTCCTGTGAACACCGTGATGTTTCGCTACTGGTCCTTACGGGGTCGTAGCTGGGTCGTTGATCGTTACACGGTAGGTAACGATCAGGGAGCCGCTCGAACTGATCGTAATTCCGTTGAAGGTCAGGGCCTGACCAGCGCGTTCGCAACTGTCATCGGCTGCGTCTTCGGTACAGCCAGTCGCCAGGGCGCCATTGACAGACAGCGTCATATCATCGGTCCCGGACCAGTCCGACACGAATGTGAGATTGGCAGCGAGCGTATCGGTGATAACGACGTTATCGGCTGCCACCGTGGCGCTTGAGTTCGTGATCGTGATCGTGTATTCGATCGTCGCACCCGGCAACGGATTAACCGTGCCACCGAATCCATCATCAACGACCGTGTAGGCCTTCACGACCGTCAGGGCGGCTGATTCGACAATGAAACCGTCGTTTGTGATTCGCACGCCGTCTGTACCGGCCGGATCGACGTTCTCGACCGTCAAGTCACCGTTTGCCAGGCCATAAATGAGTGCTGTACCTGGCGCCGCCGAGGTACCGGCCAGATCAGCGGCCGTAGAAGTCAACTGCAGGCCGGCTATCTGGCCATCAGCCAAGGCTAACGCCGCGTCGCCCCACACACGGATTCTCACTGACGCATCTACAGCCAGATCATCGACGTACTGCTCGCCACCTTGTGTTGGCGTCGGGTCGCCCGCCGTCACCACTGCATACTCGATGTTGTCCATGTTCGCCGTATCGTCACCCAGGGTATCGACGCTTCCACCGGCCATATTCACCAGCGCCAGCGTAAAGTCGAGATCCGAGTTACTGAGGTTGGTCAACAGGAAGTCAACAAAGACGTCGTCTTGACCCGGGCTTACCTGCAAGAGATCCGGCGTCGCCACCGGTTGCAACGTATAAGCAACACGACGGTCAACCTTGAAGGTCACTGTATCGGACAACGTCGCCTGGCCAATGCCACCGACCTCGTAGTTGACGTCGACAGTGTTGTCGATATCCGTTCCAGCGCGTGTTCCTTCAGCTATCGCCTGCTGCCCCAGCAGCATTGCGACGACTATTGCGCCGAGCCTGAACGCCAGGCTGGTTTTTTCGTTAAAAAGTTTCATCACGGTACTCCTTACCATTCACGAAGACCGGCAATCCGCCGGACAGGTAAAATCAATATTCAAAACGGAACCTGCAATCCGTTCTGCCGAATTCGAGGCGTGCGCTAGCCGCCGCCCTCTTTCAAAAAATTATTCCAGTATCGCGGCGAAGCGCGCGGTTCCCTGCGCTCCCGCGGCGAGGTCGTTTTGCATCACCCAGCGCACGTGCGTGAAGTCGCTCGCTTTTGCATCGCGAATCTCGCCGTCTTCGACGACCGTCAGCTCATCCGCTTTGGCGAACGTAGTGCCGCCGTCAATCGAGAAGAGGATTTCCGTGCCAGGGCCGAATGCGGAGCCATCAACGTACATCAGGTCCTCGGCTATCGGGTTCGTAATCACGACGTTGTCGGCGGCCTCTGCGCCTACATTCGAGAACGTGATCGTGTAGAAGACAGTTTCGCCGGGCACGACAATTTCGGCAGGCACCAGCCGGGTATCGGACTCGCCCTCTCCATTAACAAAGACTTCCTGTTTCTGTACGGTGGTCTGCACATCCAGGTGCCCCTGCGCCCCGGCAGCCGCCGAAAACGCAATCAATACAACGCTCATTAGTACTTTCATAACAGCTCCTCGCTGTGCTTCATTCATCGCTTAAAACTCGCTAGTCAATGACGACCTGGAACTCGACCGTTTGTGGGCCGAGTACCTGCGTCAAGTCGCCCAGCCGAACCACGACTGAGGGTGTGCCCAACGTATCGAACTCACCTTCGTCTGTGTCTGCCAGGTCAGAAATCGCCGAGCCGTTCAGCGTGAGGCTGTTCGGCACATACGATGTAAATGTAGGGATTGCGTCGCGCACGACGCTCGCCGTCGCAGTACCGGGGCTGTTGACTGTCACAACGATGGTGTAGGTCAATGTGGCGCCCGGAACCGGCTCGTTGCCGCCAAACGGGTCGTTGACCAGCTGTGACTTGGCCGCGCTCACCTGCACGTCGGATACCAGGTACTCACCCGTGTCCTCAGATTCTCCACCGGTGGTGCCGATGACCGCGTTGACACCGCCGTCGCCCTGTCCCGCAAATACGGTTCCGGAAACGCCGGTGCCCGTGGCAGAGGTTGCAGTCAGCTCGCTGCGACCGGTCAAGCCGTTCGCCAGGCCGGCCGGGATATTGTTGACAAGAAAAACGCTGATCGACTCATCGGCAGCAAGATCCGGATCGTTGCCACCAAGCGTATAAGGCTGGTCCCCGGCGTTGAAATCGCCGCTACCGTCGGTATCGAAATAGATGGCGGGCGTGGCCGGCGTCGGATCAAAGCCGTCACCGGCAATCAGGCTCTCGATGGCCAGCTGGAACGTCTCTGTGCCGTTACCCGTGTTCGTTACCGTAAACAATAAGGCCTGAGCCGCGTCGCCAGGAGCGACGGGCGTCTGCGGGCTTTGCAGCGTAACGGTCACATTGATGCGCTCGGCAACTGCAAGCATTGTCGTATTCGACTGGACCGTAAGGGGGATGCCGGAGAGGTCGTAGTCAACGACCGCCGTATTCTCGATCAGTGTGCCTACCGCAGTACCTGCAGCGCCCGCTGGGGCACTGATGATGATGCAGAAACACAAGAAAGTTGCTCGTCGCGTCCATGCGAACGCGGACGCAAACGTCGAGTTTGCCGTGTCCAAGGTTCATTCCTTTCGAGGCAACGTACTGGCGCGTTACCTATCGCCTGCCCGCTATCATTGCGAGCGATGGCGAAACTGTTATGGAAAATGACCATGGCCGCACGGATTTTGGCCGATATCTCTTCAAACTGTGATTCGCCTCTCACTATTGCCGTGAAGCGGCTCACAATCCGTTTGCTCATGGAAGACGAGGCTTCGAACGACGCGAGGTCGTGAAACCGGTCGTTAATAGGTCGGGTCGGGACAGGCGGTGTGCAGGATGGAGCTGTGAAGAGCTCAGTCGGGTCGAATAATGGAGAGCTTTTTCATTTTTGATCGCAGTGTACTCGGCGGAATACCGAGCCTCGCTGCCGCGCCGGCGCTGCCGGAAATCTTCCACTTCGCATCCTCGAGCACCGCGACAATGTGCTCGCGCTCAATAAGCCGGAGGTCCGACACGGGTACGTTGACCAACTCCTTAACGCTTTCACCAGACACCAGCGGCGCCGCGAGATTCAGCACCGGACCCGTCGACGAGATGAGCGCTCGTTGCACGACGCCTTCCAGCTCACGCACGTTGCCAGGCCAGGCGTAGCGATTCAGCTGGTTCATCATCTGCGCCGAAATTTCGTTGACGTCCCTGCCAAGTCGTGGCGCATGCATCCTGACGAAGTGCTGTGCGAGCAGCTCGATGTCGTCACCACGGTCTCTCAATGCCGGCAGCATGATTGGAAACGTATTGATTCGGTAGTACAGGTCAGATCGAAACTCTCCTTTACGGACTGCCTCCGCAAGGTCACGATTGGTCGCAACAACCAGTCGCACATCGACTTTGATCGTCTTGGTGCCGCCCAGGCGGTCGAACTCGCCTTCTTGCAGAACGCGCAGGAGTTTTGCCTGCAGTTCCACCGGAATTTCTCCGATCTCATCCAGGAACAGCGTGCTGCCGTGCGCCAGATCGAAACGCCCGCGCTTGGCGCCGTCGGCCCCGGTAAATGCACCTCTTTCGTGTCCGAACAGTTCGCTCTCAATCAGGTTCGTAGGCAGGGCCGCGCAGTTCACCTTGACCAGAGGCCTGTCGCAGCGCTCGCTGAGTTCGTGAACAGCGCGCGCTATCAGCTCCTTGCCGGTGCCCGTATCTCCCATGATCAGGACCGGCGTCTTGGTCGGTGCCACCTGTTCGACGAGCTGGAGGCTGTGCATTAAGGCTTCGCTGCGGCCGATAATCTCGTCGAATCCGTGCGTCAGCTCAATCTCATGTCGCAGGTAGACATTCTCCGCTTCGAGCCTGTCCTTCGCGCTCGTTAGCTGTTGCAACGCGCTGTCCAGAGCCTGGCGCGACTTCAGGCGCATTACATAGTTGGCAAACAGCTCGGCGAAGACCGTCAGGTCCTGGACCGCCTGATCGCTCCAGGATTTTTGTTCCTTGAGGCGACCGCAGGTCATGCCACCAACGGTCGCGCCGGCGACCACCAGCGGTAGCGCGATAAAAGACTTCAGCCCGTATCTATGCAGGTTCTCTCTGTCCGTGGCGTACTCGTCCGGCGTGTTCAGTACATCGTCGATGCGAACAGCATGTGAGGCCTTTAGCTCTGCCCCTATATTGGGGAACTGGTCCATCGATACCATTCCGATCGGATTGCCATCGGAACTCCAGATGTGTTCGACGGATATCGTATCGCTTTCGGCATCCAACCAGAATATCGTCGATCGATCGGCTTCCACAAAGTCGCAGACCGAACGCATACAGTCCTGCACGATCGCTTCAGCTTTCTCATCGGGCGCGGTAATGAGGCGCGACGACACGTCGGCTACCAGTTCCTGGAAACGGCGCCGCTGCGCAAGCGCCTCCTCCGTCTGGCGAAGCAGGGTCAGGTTGCTCTCGACGGCCCACATGCGATGCAGCAAGCCGCTGCGCACGATGCCAACCATGTTGACCAACAGGGAACCCTGCTCACCGCTGGGGGCCTTGTAGTTCAGAGTGTATCTATCGAGCCGGTAGTCGTTCTCAATAAACGTCCGGCAATAATCGTCGTGGGAGGCCGCGTCCTTGGCACTTTCAAGTTCGCCGAGACGGATGCCGATGACCTCGGAAGGATCATCGGCCCCGAGTTCTTTCGCGAAGATAACATTGCAGTCCTGCAGTACCGCATCGTAGCTGCGCCTGATCTGTTCCTCTATCGGCAGGTCAACCGGCATCGGAGGCTCGAAGCGATAGCAGTAAACGGCGTTGGAGGTACTGTCGAACAAATAGCGGAAGCGCTCTTCAGCCTGGTATTCGAAATACTTCGAGACCTCCAGTTCTCGTCGTGCGCCGAGCATTTCAACCTCGGTGCTGCTGCGATTCTTGAAGGTGAAGAACAGCCCAACCGCGACCATCGAAAAACCGACCACCGACAGAAGCGTGTGAATGCGTTCAAATGAAAACAGCGTGGCGGCAAACGTGTGCGCCTGATCCAGTGCCGACGGGTGCAGCAGCTGGTAGCCGGTCTCCCAGACATGGGCGAGGATCGCAAGCGACAATCCCACCACAACAAACAGGCCACCGTGGCCGAGCACTCGGGACTTGAGGCCACTTTGGGAGGTTGCGAAGACGAGCAGCGCTGCCGACAGCAGGATCGCGCCAAGCTCGACGATCCGCATAAGCACGTCAAGGTTCATTCCGTCAAACACCAGACCGCTCCTCGCCGGTATTGAAGTACGAAACACGGTCCGGCGACCTGACAGCACAGTTTTGCGATGGGTTCTTGCCCACCCGGCGCCCTACTCGTCGTCGATGTTTCGTTAAAGCCTTGATTACTTAACTTTTTACCACCGCGTCGGCAAAAAAGTCACGGCATTTCGTGACTTTTATGAAATGTCGCGACTTTATGACACAAATGATTTTTTTTCCAGTTGATCAATGACTTACGCAAGCCAATGATATGTCAGGAATTCCCCCCGCGGAGTTGGATAGAAGTCGCGTTTGGCACAGAACCTGCACCATATGGGTTAGAGAGCGCAAAAGCGTGGCATCGCCAGACCTTGCGCAACAGCCTTCGGAAGCTTTTTAAGGGAACAACAACGTGCAAATGTCCAACAACGATATCAACCTGGTACTGATTGCCGAAAACTCGGCGCGTGCCGCGCTGCTGCGCGATACGATGTCCAAGTGCGGCATCGACGGTGTCATACGCCGAATAGGCCCCGGTGCTCCCGCCGTTGACTGTGCACGTCAGACCGGTTCGTACCGCGAAAAACCGCTGCCTGACCTGTTCTTCCTGGATTTCACAGATCCCAGCGAAGAGAGTATTGCGGTCCTCAAGGCCATCGCTTTCGGCGATCGGCGCACATCGGTCCCCGTGGTACTGATGACGAGCGACTATTCGCAAGATCTCCTGGACAATGGCGACTTCGCCGAGGAAACAGCTGTGATGTTTTCGCCGACCAGCCTGCCGTCCTTTTTTCGCAAGATGAAGCTCGACAAGCGTCCGTCGTTCTTCAAGGCTCTACGCACGCTGTACCAGTACGGCCCTATCCTGGTGCGCCCGCCAGAGTCACAGATGCATACAGCAGCCGCTTGACGGCCCCCTCGGTCTGATCAAACGGTATTACCCGGCAACGAAGGTATACGCGGGCTACTTGAGCCGCGCCGAGAGATCGACGACCCGGGACGCCTCGGCGAGGCTCGTTACACCCGCCAGAACCTGACGCACTGCTGCATCGGCAAGTTCGTCGCACCCGCCTGAGAGCATGGCGCGTCGCATTTCCTGAACGGTCCCGCCGCTCCCGAGTAGCTCGTCAATCGCCTGGTCCACTTCCAGAACTTCGAAGATCCCAACGCGCCCCGTGTAGCCCAGATAGTGGCAGTGCTCGCAGGCCCCCTCACGATACAGGCGCAATACCTCTGCATCGCTTGCCCCAACAATCTCCCGCTCAAACGGCGGTGGTGTGTATGCCTGCCTGCAATGAACGCACAGTTTCCGCAGCAGCCGCTGGGCAATGATTCCGGTCATGTTGCCAGCCATTTGTTGACGTTGCGGGCCGAGTTCGTCGAGTCTGGACAGCGCGCCCAGGACCGACCTGGCCGGAATCGTTACGTAAACCTGGCGCCCCCTCCTCGCAACCTGCAGGGCGATGGCCGCGGCTGGACCATCGAGCAGCTCGTCCATTACAAGCACGTCGAAATCCTGTTGCATGAGTGCGTCAAAGCGATCATTCTCGTCAGCGTTATCCCACTCTGCGTTAGCCGTCTGGCGGATTGACGGCATCGGCGAGCTCACCCGATCTTCGAGCGTCATGATGGACACAGACTCATCCCTTCGGTAATTCAACATTGAGTAGAGGGTGGATGTCTTACCGCTACCGGGCGGCCCTGCAACGACGACCATGCCGTGCGGTCGAGCCATCATCAGTTTCAGTTTCGTTAACGATTCACTCTCGAGCCCAAGCTCTTCCAGGAGCATTACTTCCCGATCCGCGTCGACGATGCCAACGACGAAGTCGTCGCCTTGCAATGTCGCCCGCCGCGATACATTCAGGACCTTGCGACGCGTGCCGAGCAGTACCGATGCAGATCCTTCGTCGGCGCACCCGGCCGTCTCCCTGGGCATTCCGGACATCGCTGCAAGGCGTGCCGCCATTCCCGGCCAGTAACTTTGATGCAGAGCCATAACCTGACTCAATACGCCGTCGATCCGGAAGCGAACGCGAACAAAGCCAAACTCCGGTTCGAAGTGGATCGCTGCAGCATCACGCCGCCCCGCATCCACAACGATTGCATCGATCAGCCGGTTGAGCGGGTGATCAAATGCAACCGTGTTGAAATCCGCACGCAGAGTATCCGTGTTGTCCGCGTCGATCTCCCTCAAGATGTCAGGAATCGTCAAAGCGACGTCGTAGAACTTGTCAATAGCGGCCCTGATGCCCGGCCCCGCGGCATTTACGGTTGCAAGTCCAATGTCGGGATCCATCGATCGGGATATATCGTCTACGCCAGCAAGATCGAATCTGTCGGTGACGACGAGCGTGACGAGCTGCGCGCGCTTGTCAAACTCGATCGGCAGCACGCAGTACCGTTCCGCAACTTCTCTCGGCACCATTGCGAGTGCCCGTGGATCGGGCAGCAAAGTGTGTAAATCTATCTCTTCGTCGCCTAACAACTGCGCCAGCGTTTCGCTAAGCACTTTCTCGCTGATCATGCCCAACTGGACGAGAATCTCGCCCAGAGGCCGATCGCACCGACGCTTCTCCTGCATGGCGCGCCGAAGCTGGCACTCACTGATGAGCCCGGCTGCTATCAGTCGCTCCACCAGCGTAACGTTGGGTTGCATCTCGCGTAAGGCATGCACTGACGTCATCGTCATTTAACGTTCCTCTGAAATTGCGGAGACCGGGCTGTCCGGAGCCGTGGACATAGCGCAGCGCTACTCAGTGGGTATCGGCCTTTGGCGGCAAAGCTGAAGCGAATATCGAGTCGCTAAAGAACACGGAGCGCCAGCCGCTACGGACTATCAGGAAAGGCCGACGGAGCCCAGCCTCGTGCATGGATCTGCTTCAACAACAGCGAAAATCAGCGAGCCGCCAGTAACGCTGCGGAAATCTGTATTTCGTTCTCTCGAAATAGCGCAAGGCGACTCGGGTATCAGCCGGGCGGTCGATATCTTCCTGATCGCACTGATCGCCGCCAGCGTGGCGGCCGTCATTCTCGAGTCCATGCCAACATTCGAGATGCAAAACGCTGCGGCACTGCGGGTGTTCGAGATATTTACCGTCGCTGTTTTTTCCGTGGAGTACCTGTTGCGTGTCTGGAGTTCGGTCGAGGCCGACTCGGACTTGCAGAGAACGCCTGCGCAGGCACGACTCCGCTATGTGACTTCCTTCCATGCGATTATCGATGTGCTTGCGATCCTGCCGTTCTACCTGCTGGTGCTTGGCCTGACGGGCGGCATCGACATGCGATTCCTGCGAGCGATACGCCTTTTGCGCGTGTTGAAACTCACGCGCTACTCCGCGGCCATGAACATGGTCTTCATTACGTTTCGTGAGAATGGGCGGGCGCTGTCGGCGGCATTTCTGATCCTGCTCACCGTGATGTTGCTTGCCGCTTCCGGAATGTACTACTTCGAGCGCGAATCTCAGCCGGTAGACTTTGGCAGTATTCCGGCAGCAATGTGGTGGGCATTTGCGACACTAACCACGGTGGGCTACGGTGATGTCACGCCGATAACCGTCGGTGGGAAAATATTCGGTGCGCTGATAACCGTTGTCGGTATTGGCATGGTTGCGCTGCCAACCAGTATCCTCGCGAGCGGCTACACCCAGCAGCTGAAAGTGAGTTCCGCTGTCTACGAGGGTAAGGCGGCTGAAGCGCTGGATGACGGCATACTGAGCGATGATGAAATCAGGGATCTCGAGGAGCTGCGCGTCGATCTTGGCCTGGGCAAGCATACGGCAAGCCAGATTCTTGACGAGGGTCGCGTGCGGCAGATGCTGCAACAGCAAGAGCAAGCGGTCTGTCCACACTGTCAGCAGACGCTTGCGCCTGACCGGCGACCGGCTTAATGCACCTTCTTCTTCGCCGCCTTTAGTTCGTACCGGCGAATCTTCTCCACCAGCGTCGTTCGCCCGACGCCCAGTAATTCCGCAGCGCGCTGTACGACGCCGTCGGACTCTACAAGTGCCTGGTGAATCATGTCCTGCTCTATCTTCGCGAGATATTGCTTCAAATCCAGCCCGTCACCAGGCAACGTCACTCGAACGCTGCCCGATACCGCGCTGAGATTACTGCTTACGACTTCACGCGCCTCCGGCTCCGCTTCCTCACGCTCTACAATGGGCCAGGGCAAGTCCTTTCTCTTGACCATACCATTGGGTCTTACAACGACCAGTCGCTCGATAAGATTGGCAAGTTCACGGACATTACCCGGCCACCTGTATTGCTCCAGGACTGCCATCGCATCGCGGGATATTTGCAACGAGACCGAGTCATCCGTGCCGAGCCGCCGAATAAACTCATCAACAAGCGGCGCGACATCCCTGCTACGGTCGCGAAGCGGTGCGATCTCGATCGGAAAGACGCTGAGCCGGTAATACAGGTCCTCGCGAAACTTCCCGGCCTCGATGCGCTTCGGCAAATCACGATGCGTCGCCGCGATCAGCCTCACATCGACCGGAATGCTATCGGCACTGCCGACCCGTTCGATAACTCGTTCTTCCAGAACGCGCAGCAACTTGACCTGCATTACGGTGGGCATATCGCCGATTTCATCGAGGAAGAACGTTCCGCCCTTCGCCTGTTCAAAGCGGCCAGCACGCGCGCTTACGGCCCCCGTGAACGCACCGCGTTCATGGCCGAACAGTTCGCTTTCCAACAGGTTTTCCGGAATCGCTCCGCAGTTAACGGCGATAAAGGGTCCCTTGCGCCCGGACTGCTCATGAATCTGGCGCGCGACAACCTCTTTGCCAGTGCCGGACTCACCGGTAATGAGCACCGTAGCCAGCGAGGGCGCTACCTGCTCAATCAATCGCCGCACGAGGTTCGTGTCGGTGCTGTCGCCAATTAGCCGACTACTGCCCGGCTTCGGATCTGAATGATCTGTCTTGCGATGCGACGCACGAATTTCCGCGAGAACCTCGCCCAGTGCATCCAGACGAACCGGGTAATTCAGCGAGTGCAGGCGGGCCCATGGATATTCCCTGTGAAGGTCGCGGGTGATCATTCCTGGTCGTCCTCCGAGATCATGACGATAGGGATATTGGGATCCAGTTTGCCGATGTCATCGACCAGCGTGCGTACGTCCTTGTCACTAAGGTCGGGGCCGATGAAAACAGCCTCCAGGCGGTTGTCACCGATCTCTTGCCGCCATTTGGCCGGCGTTGCGGTGCAGACATTGGGGGCATCCATGAACTCGATGAGCTCTTTGATATTTTCCGCAGCCGAGCCCGCCCGGTTCACCACCATTATCATGCCGTCCGCGTTATCCAATTCACTTTCCTTGGGTTTTCGCTCCGGTCGCTCTGGATGCCTGCGACCGAATCGGTCTTGCTAAATCTGAATATCCTTAGCCTGCTGTTTCTATTGGTTTTCTCAGGTTTATTCCCAAATATGAGACCAAGTATCCAAATAAGGCCTGCTTTACTCAATACGTATAATTCTAGTCTTGTTATCCCATATTCGTAAATTCTATCGCGTCAATAGTCCGTATGTGGTCGTTTTGCTTCGTTTTCTCCACCCTTCTGCGACCCGATATCCCTTCAAGTCGCGTTTACCGGGCACGGCGCTGAAAACGATCGCTAAAGAACCCGCGTGCGAGGCCGATTACGGCTGATATGAATTTCGTTTCGAAGATTTTTGGCGCGCGCCCCGATTCACCTGAACACGATCAACCGGTCACGGTCGATTCGCTCGCTGACGGTGCGCTGGACACTTTGGGCAGCGTGATTCGCGTTATGGGGGATGAGTCTTTTCCGCTGGAAAGCGACCTGGACCCCGCCGTTTTTCCAGCCATGTGTGACGAGTTCGCGAGGCACGTCGAGAATGGCGCCGCCGTGCCTTCCTTCGATATCCCACAATCCAGGAATGGCGCCCGACGCTGGGACCGCGTGCGACGTTTCTTCGCGGATCGGCGTCACGCCGAAAAATCATTCGTCACCGAACGCCTGCAGGATTATCGCGGCGTTGTTGACGATCTCTTCTCGGGCCTCAGAGATATCGGCGAGCGTGACCAACTGACCGAAACAAATATTCGAGAAAGCCTGCATTCGATTGAGGAAGCCGTGGCGACTGGCGCTTTGCCGAAGATCAAGGCGGCTTTCACCGAAACCGTATCAAGGGTCAACGACACGTTTACGCGACAGAAAGAGCAGTATGAACTGCAGCTGCAGGAGCTCAACGAGCGAATGTCGGGCCTGCGCCAGGACCTGGTCGCCGCCCGCGAGGAAATGAAGCGCGATTCATTGACAGATGCCTTCAACCGCGGGGCGTTCGACGCTGCTATCGCGCAGAGTGTCAACATGCACTTCATCATGCAGCAACCGGTCACCCTGATCATGGTCGACCTGGACGACTTCAAGCACATCAATGATTCCTACGGGCATTCCGCCGGTGACGAAGTCCTGCGCGCAGTCGGAGACTGTCTGGCACGCTCCTTCATTCGCAAGAGTGATTTTGTCGCTCGCTATGGCGGCGACGAGTTCGCTGTGATCCTGACCGATACACCGGCCCGGCATTGCGACAGTCTGATCCAGCGTTTCCTCGAGTACGCTCGCAAAATCGAGGTCTCCTCCGCGCCGGGCGAGACCCTGGTGGCCTGCTCGGCCGGCTACACGGAGATCGCTGATGGCGACACCGTCTCCGAGCTCGTCAAACGGGCCGACGAGGCGCTTTACAAGGCCAAGCACCTCGGCCGCGACCGGGCCGTCTTCCTGCCTGCCCAGGTTGCAGAAAATTAGCCGGGAATAAAGCTCAATTGAGCCTAAAGAGACGGCGAAATCTGCCGATAAAACCTTGTAGGAGACGGTTTCCGTCTGATTCCATGGACCGGAGGGATGTACTTTGGATTTGGCGACACTCATCGGCCTGATCGGCGCGTTCGGTATTGTACTGACGTCAATCATGCTGGGCGGTTCCGCCAGCACGTTCGTGAACACCCCATCGTTGCTGGTGGTGCTCGGCGGAACCGTGCTGGTGACGATGATGAAGTTCAGCCTTGGCAAATTCGCCGGGGCGGCTTCGATTGCCGTCAAGGCGTTTCTGTACAAGCCCTCGAATCCTGAAGACCTGATCGAAGAATCGGTCGAATTGGCCAAAGCAGCCCGCCAGGGCGGCCTTCTGGCCCTTGAGGATCGCGAAATCAGCGATGAGTTCATGAAGGCAGGCCTGGGTCTGCTTATCGACGGCCATCCGGCGGATACCGTGCGCGCCATGCTGCAAAAGGACCTGAACGAGACGCTGAAACGCCATAGCGACGGCCAGGACATTTTCAAGGCGATAGGCGACGTAGGGCCGGCCATGGGCATGATCGGAACGCTCATCGGTTTGGTGCAGATGCTCTCGAACATGGACGACCCCAAGCAGATTGGACCGGCGATGGCCGTGGCGTTGTTGACGACCCTGTATGGCGCGATTCTCGCCAACATGTTTGCCCTGCCAATTGCTGACAAGCTGGCTGTGCGCAGCCGCGAGGAAAACACCAGCAAGACCTTGATCATCGACGCACTCCTGAGCATTCAGGGTGGCCAGAACCCGCGCATTATTGCCGCAATGCTCGAAGCCTACCTGCCGCGGTCGAAGCGCGCCGAAGAGGACAGCGAAGCCTGATAGGCTTCGCTGAATGAGACATGTCTGACGGTCCACCACAGAAAGCGGAAAGCGCCGGCGTTCCAGCCTGGGTAATGACGTTTGCCGACCTCATGACACTGTTGATGTGCTTTTTCGTTCTGCTGCTGGCGTTCTCAGAAATGGATGCCGCCAAGTTCAAACAGCTTTCCGGATCGATGAAAGACGCCTTCGGCGTACAGGCGGAAATCGAGGTACGCACCATCCCCAAGGGCACCAGCGTTGTTGCGCAGGAGTTCAGCCCGGGCCGGCCAGACCCAACCGCCCTGCCCCAGGTTCGCCAGTTTACGGTCGACTCCAACAAGAACACGCTCGATGCGCTGGAACGCGAAGCCAGGGAAATTGAAAAGGCACGCGAGCACGCGAAGCGGCTGCGGATCGCGCTGAAGGAAGAGCTCAAGAACGGTGATGTCTCGATCCAGACCGAGGGTATGAAGGTCATCATTCATATCATGGAAAACGCTTCATTCGACTCGGCGTTAGCTGACCTCCGTCCCGCATTTTTGCCGGCGCTGCAAAAAATTGCCGACCTCATCGACGACAACAGCGGCGAGATAACGATCTCGGGACATACTGACAACGTGCCTATTTCAAACGAACGCTTTCGCTCCAATTGGGACCTGTCGACTTCGCGCGCCGTCTCGGTCGCGCACCAGCTATTGAAGGTTTCGGAAATCACACCCGAAAACATCATGGTTACAGGGCATGCGGACACAAGACCCCGAGCACCTAACGACAGCGACGAAAACCGGGCAAAAAACCGGCGCGTCGATATTGCTATCGTGCGCGGCAAGGATATTGACGAATTTCGAACCATGAGCCTCACCGCCGAAGCTGCGGAGCCCGAATCAACCGAGGAACTGGAACAATGACCAACGGTAAAGAAAACAGGCGGTCCTTCCGCATCAGTGAGTCCGTCTACGTGAAGCACGAAGTCGTCGACGATGAAACTGTCGAAAATGGCCTCGAGCATTTTAAATTGAGCCAGGGAATGAGCGACAGTGCGCAGGCCAAGCTCGTCGAAATCGAAGCGCGTCTCAGCGAGGCGATGTTCCTGCTCAACGCAGAGAACGGCAAGATCGGTCGATGCGTGACGCTGTTGAATGACAAGCTCAACATCGTCATCGAACAACTACCCTCATTGCGTGAAACGAAAAAGAGCCTGGCAAAGGCACTGCCGCAGACCTGCGACGTCAGCGCCGACGGGCTTGTCTTCTCCAGCAAGCAGCCTCTGTCGATTGGCGACAAACTCTACATCCAGTTCATGCTGTCTACGGACAATCGCTACGTCGAGTCGTTTTGTCGTGTCGTGCGCCTTGACGATTCGCCCGATACCAGTGGGCAGAATCTTCCCTACGGAATTGCCGTTGAATTTCTCGACCTGCCGCCTGCGCAGCGTGAAATCCTGATACAGCACATGTTCAGCCGCGAATCTGAGACCTTGAGAATGCGCCGCCTCGACATGGACGCGATGTAGTCAGAAAACAGGTGCCGTCTTGCCTACGTAAACAGCTGCTGCATTGACTTGATCTTCTCGCGATAAGCGAGCATCACGTCAGCCGCCGTTTCATTGTCGACACGCAGCTTCTGGCACGACACGTTCTCCGCCAGGACCTCTTTCAGGTTTTCCGTGTTGGTGTCGATCAGCAATTTCGTTACGAACATGACGTCGGCGTACGACGGTTGCACCTGCGGGTCCGGATCAGCATACGCCGCGGGATCGGTAGATTCGGCCACATCGTCAGGAAAGCTCCAAGACTCGATGATGCTCTTGGAAACCTGTGGGTTCCACTCCTCCATTACGCGGGCAAGCGACTCCGGCTTGCCCAGGAGGTCCGGAAAATCCTCGGCTTTCGTTAGAATATAAAGCTTGCCCACTTCGTGCATGAGCCCGCACAGATAGGCGGTCTCGTGGTTGAGGTTGCTGCTCCGCGAAGCGACGGCGTGTGCCATTGAAGACAATTTCATTCCGTGCGCCCAGATCTTACGAACGTGTTTGGCCGCCTTGTCGTTCTTGTCGGACTTATGAAGTTGCTTCATGGCAAGCGACATCGCCGTATTACGCACGACTTCAAAACCGAGCCGGCCTGTGGCGCCTTCAAGCGTGTCGATCTTGACGTTGGCCCGATTGTAGTAGGCTGAATTCGCAACCACGAATAACCTCGACACCAGTACCGGATCAACGCTGATCGCCTGGCTGATGACCGCGAAATCGCAGTTGTCCTTTTCCAGCAGGCCGCGAATCTTGAGTACGACATCCGGCAACGACGGCAGGTAAATATCGCCGTTGTCGAGTTCCAGTGCGAGCAGGCTTACAAACCTGAACTCATCCTTATTCTGCATTGTCTAGTGGTATCCGTTTGCAGCAGCCGGCGCCTTGCCGTGCAGCTTCTTCATCAATTGCGCTTCGCCAACGTTCAGCCCGCAATTGCGGGTCAGGTCCTCGACGCTGGCGCCCAGTCTCGCCATGCGCACCGCATTTTCTATCGGCATATTGCGTTCGACCGGCGGTCGCTCTTCCGGAGCCTTCATATCCAGGAGCTTGACCGTACGCTGCAGCTCGCCGAGGCGCTTCTCGAGTCTCGTCGTCGCCATTAGCTGTTCGTGCAGCTCGTCCTCGCTGGCGTCGTCCAGCGCCGCACCCGTGGGGCTGTCCCAGAAGCTCTCGAGGCGCTGCCAACGCCGTTCAAAGCGAATTACGGCCACCGCGGCGATCGCCAGCAGCGTGGCATTTGAGGCCAGCAGTATGTACAGGAAGAAGTAGTCAGTAGTCATAATTCACACATGCTCATCAATGGTTGGTGTTCGTTCATCGCCGTCATCGCCATGCCGCTCCGTTCCATCCTGGTCACGCCGCTCGTCCCTCGGCTTTTTCCGACGATCCGTCTCCCTGTCCTTTTGAACAGGTTGGACCGGCTTGACCGGATAGGTAGGCGTGATGTGTTCAATGCCTGAAATATAGTCGGCCATGTCGAAGTTCCTCTAGCTCCAGCGCTTCGCCGCAGCGCGCAGGCGCATGACCGCCTGACCGTGGATCTGGCAAACACGCGACTCCGAAACCTCGAGCACATCACCGATTTCCTTGAGGTTCAATTCCTGCTCGTAGTAGAGCGACAGCACCAGGCGCTCACGCTCAGGTAATTGGTCGATCGATTCGGACAGCTGTGCACGGAACTGCGCTCGATAAAGCTCCTGGTCCGGCATCGGCGAATCGGATGATGGGGGCTTGCGCTGCAGCGTAGGTTCTTCAAGTGTCTCCTCAAAGCTGAACAAACGACTGCCAGCGCTGTCCGCAAGAATCTTGTGGTACTCCGCAGCGGAAATGTTCATCTTCGCCGCGATTTCCTCGGTGGTGGCTGCTCGCCCCGTCTCACCCTCGATAGCGTTGATCGCATCAGTAACCTGGCGGTACTTGTGGTGCACCGACCGCGGCGTCCAGTCGTGCTTGCGAATATCGTCGAGCATCGCACCGCGGATTCGGATGCCGGCGTAGGTTTCGAAGCTGGCACCGCGAGATGCATCGAAATTACCGGCAGCTTCGAGCAACCCGACCATTCCCGACTGCATCAGGTCATTGACGTCGACGCTGGATGGCAATCGAGCTGCCAGATGATGTGCGATGCGCTTGACGAGGTCGACGTGCTGCATAACCAGGTCACCATCGGAATACTCATTGCGAGTAGCTACGGTGCTGTAAGTGTTCATGCGACTTTACCTCGTACGTCCGGGTTCACCATTAGCAAACGCTCCAGAAAAAATTCGATTCCGCCGGTGGCGCCGCGCGCCGCAGGCAACGCATCGACGCGCGCAGCCAGTTCCGTAAATGCGGCGCCCGAAGCACTCTTCGGGTAGGCATCGACGACAGCTCGTTGCTCCTGCACAGCCTTCACCAGGTAGTCGTCCCTTGGAACGTCGCCGAGATGGTGCAGAACCACGTCCAGGTAGGTGTCTGTAACGCGAGACAGCTTCCGAAATAGCGCGCGGCCATCTCGTGACCGTCGACTCTGGTTGGTCACAATCTGGAAGCGCGAAATACCGTAGTTCTGACTGAAGACCTTGATCAGCGCATACGCATCGGTCAGCGATGCGGGCTCGTCACAAACGACGACAACAGGGTGCTGTCCAGCCTGTACGAAGCGCGCGACCTTCGGCGAAATACCAGCAGAGGTATCGACGACCATGACTTCCGGCTGATTATCAAGCGCACTGAATGCCTGAACGATGCCTGCCTGCGCGGCGGCGGGCAGGTCCGTCATGCTGAAGTTTCCGGATGATGCCGGGACGATTCGTATATTGCCGGGTCCGGGGAGGATCGTGTCTTGCAGCTCCGCCTCACCGCTGACCACGTGTGAGAGGTTGAAGCGTGGCTGCAGTCCCAGCAGCACGTCAACGTTCGCCAGGCTCAGATCTGCATCGAGCAGGCAGGTATTCCTGCCACGATTGCCCAGAGCCACGGCGACGTTACACGCGACGTTCGTTTTTCCAACGCCGCCTTTGCCGCTGCATACAGACAGGACCTTGATCGGCTTCTGCTTCATGAACCTCGCGAGGTTCGCTTGTTGAGAATTATTGGACATGGGCAAACTTCTGTTTTGAGTAGTCTTGGGCCAGCAGGTTTTCGTCGATGCGGGGCTGACTTTGCTCCATACATTCGACGGCCTGATTGACCAGCCAGAGTTTCTTGCGTGCGGCCGAGTGGAGGTCATCGGGAATCCGTTGACCGTCGGAGAACCACGCCGCCGGCAGGTCGTTGCGGATCAGCGCGCTCATGACACAACCGAGCTGCGCCGCCTCATCGATCTTTGTCACGATGCAGCCCTGCAGCGGTACCTTGTTGAATTCGCGTATCGTCTCGTCCAGCGCTGCTTCCTGGGTAGCCGCTGACAGAGTGAGGTAGAACTTCACACGATCGGCATTGCGGCCGTAGGCGGCGAGGCGGCTGGAGAGATCGCGATCGCGCTGGCTCCGGCCTTCGGTGTCGATAAGAACCAGTTTCTTGTCGCGAAGGCGCGTGAGCGTCTCCGAGAGCTCGTCAAAGCTGCTCGCCGAATACACCCTGGCACCGATGATGTTGGCGAATGCACTAAGATGTTCCTTGGCGCCGATTCGATAGGAGTCAGCGCTGACCAGGGCAATATCGTCCGACCAGTTATCCATGGCGAATCGCGATGCGATCTTGGCAATCGTCGTCGTCTTGCCAACGCCCGTCGGCCCGATGAGGGCAATAGTGCCGCCTTTTTGCAGCAAGTCATCGTCGACAACTGGCAGAGCCTGTGCGAGTTCGGTAAGCGGTGCGCTCCAGAGGCTTTTGATGTCGTCGGTAGGACCGAGACGGTCAATGATAATATTGGAAATATCGGGTGCCAGTCCGAGTCGTGAAAGATTACGCAGGATTTGTGCGCGCAATGGAAAGCGGCTTGATGCGTCTTTCCAGACCAGGCCGGACAGCTGCGTCTCCAGCAGTCCGCGCATGGAAGACAGCTCGCCGCGCAGCAGCTCTATCGCGCCGTCGTCAATGGGCCGCTTCTGCAGCTCTGCGGAGACAATTTCCACCGGAGCTTCTGCAGCCGGCAGAACATCGTCTTCGGCAAACCTGGCCAGGCTGTCGGTGTCGATGCTGCCCCCTGTATCCGCCGGCACACCCATGGCCTGGCGGACCAGCGCCTCGTCGTAGTCGATCGCCGCAATCACCTCGATACCGTCGTCGACACGCCGGTTTGACAGGATCACCGCATCGGGACCCTGATCCTCGCGCACGCGGCGCAAGACGTGTCGCATATCCTTATCCAAATATCGTTTGATTTTCACAATCTTTCCTCATTGAATTACTCGCTCGTTTCCTTACCTTTTCGCTCTTTCAACCCTTGCTCTTCCTGAATTCGTTTGCGGCGATCAGCTAACAGCCGCGATCATCTGTATGCGCTTGTCATCAGGTACCTCGTTGTAGGCGATGACATGCAGGTTGCGAATGTTGCGCATCATGCGAGACATCCACGGCCGTATCTGGGGCGCTACCAGCAGCACTGCCGGCTCGCCGGCGATCTCCTGGCTTTGCGCTTTGTCCGTTAGTGTCTGGTGCAGTCGTTCAACCATTGCCGGTTCCAGTCCAATATTTCCGCCTTCCTGTGCTGACTCATTCAAGATTCGTTCCAACTCTGGCTCCAGCGTCAAAACTGGCAGCTCAGGCCGCGTCCCTGCTACGTTGTGGACGATGGAACGACCCAGCGCGACGCGCACGGCGGCCGACAAAACGTCGGGATCCTGACTCCGCGCACCGTGCTCCGCCAAGGTTTCGGCGATCTTGCGGATGTTTTTCAGCGGGATATGCTCTTCCAGCAGGTTTTGCAGCACACGCGTGATGACGCTCATCGGCAGCAGCTTCGGCGTGAGCTCTTCGACGAGCTTGGGTGACGCTGACGCCAGTCGATCCATTAGTTGCTGGCACTCCTCGTGCCCAAGAAGCTCATGCGCATTGGTCTGCAGCAGCTGGCTGAGATGCGTTGCTACGACGGTTGACGGATCGACTACGGTGTAGCCGAGCATCTGCGCCTCTTCGCGTTGCGACCCTTCGATCCAGTAGGCTTCGAGGCCGAACGCCGGGTCCTCGGTTTCGATACCGTTGATCTTGCCGAATACCTGGCCCGGGTTAATCGCGAGATCCTTGTCGATATGCACCTCGCCCTCGCCCACCGACACGCCGGCGAGCGAGATGCGATAGGCATTGGGCGCAAGATCGAGGTTGTCGCGAATATGGACCGGCGAAACCAGGAAACCCAGTTCCTCGGTCAGCTTCTTTCTAACGCCCTTGATGCGCCCGACCAGTGGCCCATTGCGTTGCGAGTCCACCAGCGGGATCAGCCTGTAGCCCACCTCCAGGCCGACGAGGTCGACAGGGTCGACGTCCTGCCAGCTAAGGTCGGGCAATATCGCATCGGGATCGGCCGGCCTTACCTCCGGCTCCTGTACCTCGCGCTTGTTACGCATTATCCGGAAGGCAGAGAAGGCGCACAGCGCGGCCAGGGCCAGGAATGCAAAGTTCGGCATCCCCGGTATCAGGCCGAGGATGCCCACAATCGCGCCCGTGACGATCAGCGCACGCGGATCCTCGAACAGCTGGTTGGAAATCTGCTGGCGCATGTCCTGCGACCGCGTAACACGCGTGACGATGATCGCGACGGCGGTCGACAGCAGCAGCGAAGGGATCTGGGCGACGAGACCGTCGCCGATCGTCAGCAGAGTGTAATTGTGAACGGCTTCCGAAAATGACAGGTCATGCTGCGTGGTGCCGATGATCAGGCCGCCAACAATGTTAATAAACAGGATCAGGATACCGGCGATCGCATCGCCGCGAACGAACTTACTGGCACCGTCCATCGAGCCATACAGGTCGGCTTCCTCGCCAATTTCCTGGCGTCTCACGCGCGCCTCATCCTGGTCGATAACCCCGGCATTCAAATCCGCGTCGACCGCCATCTGCTTGCCAGGCATGGCGTCGAGCGTGAATCTTGCGGAGACCTCGGAGACGCGACCCGCGCCTTTCGTCACAACGACGAAGTTGATGATCACGAGAATACCGAAGATAACGAGGCCGACAGCGTAGTTGCCACCGACCACGAACTCGCCGAATGCCTCGATAACCTTACCCGCCGCGCCGGTGCCGGTGTGACCGTTGAGCAATACCACGCGCGTTGACGCAATATTAAGCGCCAGTCGCATCAACGTGACGACCAGCAGAATCGTCGGGAATACGCCGAAGTCGAGCGGCCGCTTGACGTATACCGTAGTCAACAAAATGCCTAGCGACAGGGAGATGTTGAATGAAAACAATACGTCAAGTGCCAGCGGCGGCAGCGGGACCATCATCATCGCCAGCATCGCCAGCACCAGGAACGGCAGTCCCAGGCCATGCAGGATGTCTGTCAGGTAACTGCCTGTTGTTTCATTCGCCATTATTGTCTACTCATCCTGAGCGCTTCGGGCCTGGAAAGTCGTCTTCGTCGATGTCCGGCACAGGCGGCTCTGGCCGTCGCTGCCCCGGTCGGGGTATTTCATTGAGCTGATAGATGTAGGCGAGAACCTGCGCGACTGCGGTGTACAGCCGGGCCGGTATCTCATCACCGATATCAGCGGTGCGGAAAAGCACTCGTGCCAGCGGCGGCGCTGAGAACAGCGGCACGCCGTGCTCCTCTGCGACCTCGCGAATGCGCTTGGCGATAAGGTCCTTACCTTTCGCGATTACTCTCGGCGCGCCCATGCTCGTGTCGTCGTACTTCAATGCGACCGCGAAATGGGTCGGGTTGGTGATGACGACATCGGCCGTTGGCAGCTCTTCCATCATGCGGCGCGTTGCCGCCTGCTGTTGCAATGCCCGGACTCGTGCCTTGACCTCCGGGCGACCCTCGGTTTCCTTGAATTCGTCCTTTACCTGCTGGCGCGTCATGCGCAGTTTCTTTTCGTACTGCCATAGCTGAAACGGCACGTCGAACGCAGCGATCACGATGAGTCCCGTGCTGACAACGAGGAGCGACATTCCACAGAGCTTCAACGAATGGCGAATCGCCTCGCCTATCGGTTCACGGGCCAGCGACAGCAGGTCATCGGCCGAGTACCAGAGCCAGGACATCGCAAACACGGCAACCAGCGAGAATTTGGCGAGGGCCTTGACCAGTTCATTCAGTCCATTTGCTCCAAAGACCCGCTTGATGCCTTTCAGCGGATTGAGCCGTTCGGCCTTGAATGCGGCGGCTTTCAGACTGAAGGACCAGCCGCCAATAGCCGCGGCACTCAGGAACACCGCGATAACCAATACAAAAGCGAGCGGTGCGAGACTCAGGAACATCTTCGAAGCGAGCTGGGCAAATGCGGGCACCAGGTAACGGTCGTCCATGAGCAACGCGGGTTCGATTGAGAAGCCGCTGGCAAATGCGCCAGCCAGGTTGCCACCGATAGGTCCCGACAGCAGCAACATCGCACCGGCGCCTGACAACATGACGCCGGTCATCGTCAGTTCGCGGGAACGCGGAACATCGCCCTTCTTGCGGGCGTCTTCGCGACGTTTCGGTGTCGCTTGTTCCGTTCGATCCTGTTGCGCTTCTTCAGCCACTCTGTGCCTTCCTCACGAGTTATTCCTTGCTCACATTTCAAGCAAGAGCGAAATCTTCAAAAGCGTTATTTCCAGGAAAGACGCTACGTTCTCCACCAGCGCTCCCATGTTTAGAAAAATGACCACGAAGCCCAACAACATGGAGACAGGGAAACCGACTGCGAACAGGTTCAGCGTCGGCGCCGCGCGACTCATGATTCCGAACGACAGGTTCACGATCAGCAGTGCCGTCACGGCCGGCAAGGCAATCTTCATCGCGAAGATGAACAGCTGTGCCGTCCACACAAGCAGCTCGGAAAGAACGGGAAGGGTCAGGCCGCCCTGGCCCAACGGCCAGGCCTGGAAGCTGTCGACCAGCAACTGGATCATCGCCAAATGCCCGTCCAGCGAGAGGAACACCATCATCGACAGCATCAGGAACAACTGTCCAAGTACCGGCACGCTTACTCCGCGTGCGCGATCCAGGAAAACGGCGAAACCGAGACCCATACTCATCGCAATCACCTGCGCCCCGAGCGCTATCGCGTCGAAGACAAGCTGCACTAAGAATCCCAACGCGACGCCGATCGCGATCTCCTGAATCATCGTGACCAGACCCGCCACACTCAACACATCCTGAGTCACTGCAGGTGGGACGATGGGTGCGATAACCACGGTCAATACAATGGCCAGCAGCAGCCGCACGCGCACCGGAGTGAAGCTGCCGCCAATCAGGGGCATCACCATCAGGAACGCGCCGATCCGAACGAAAGGCCATATGTAAACGGCCAGCGTTTCGATAATCGGTGCTATTGGTATCTCGATATTCACGGTCTTTTGTCAAAAACATCTCTCAATCCTTGCTCGTTTCCTACGAGATGAGGGAAGGTATTTGCTCCATTAGCTGGCGCGTGTAGTTCACGATCACGCTGAGCATCCACGGCCCGGCAACGACCAGTGCCATTACCAGCACCAGCAGCTTGGGAATGAAGCTCAGTGTCATTTCATTAATCTGGGTAGCGGCCTGGACCATGCCGACCAGCAGACCGACGGCAAGTGCCGAGCCCAGCAACGGCCCGGCGATCATGATCGTCACCCAAAGTGCTTGCTGGCCTATCGTAGTTACGGTTTCCGGTGTCATAGATGGGATCCTCAGGCGTAGAAGCTCGATGCGAGCGTGCCTAGTAACAGCGCCCAGCCGTCGACCAGGACAAACAACATGATCTTGAATGGCAGGGAGATCAGCATCGGCGACAACATCATCATGCCCATCGACATGAGGACACTGGAGACGACGAGATCGATAATCAGGAATGGAATGAAAACGAGAAAGCCGATCTGAAACGCGGTCTTCAACTCGCTAACCATGAAACTTGGAACAACGATGGTAAACGGCACCTGGTCAACCGAGGTGATGTCGTTGAGTCCCGCAATCGACGCGAATAACTGGAGGTCGCTGTCGCGCGTCTGGTTCAGCATGAACTCCCGCAGCGGCTTAATGCCGGTGCTCAGCGCCTCCGGCGCCGAGATTTCACCGTTAATGTACGGCGTTGCCGCATTTTCGTGGATGTCGCTGATAACCGGCGACATGACGAAGAACGTAAGAAACAGCGAGATGCCCAGCAACACCTGGTTCGGCGGCGTCTGCGCGGTACCCAGCGCCTGCCGCAGGATGGACAGCACGATAATGATGCGGACGAAAGCGCTGGTCGACAGAATCGCGGCCGGTAACAGCGTCAGCAACGTCATCAGGACGAGTATCTGAATACTCAGCGTGTAACTTTGCCCCTGTGCTGCTTCCGCCGCCAACGCCAGCGGCGCGGTTTGCGCCTCTGCGCCGGTGCAGGCAAGGCAAAGCGTTGCGATCATCAACAACCACTTCATTTGCCGATCTCCTGGACAGCAGCACGAAGTCGATTGGCGAATCCCGCCGGCGGAATTGCCTGTTTTTCGATGACGATGGGTTTGTCGAAGACATGCAGCGTCTGCACGGCGGTTGCCGTCATGCCAACAAGAAGCTGCTGGTCTGCGACCTCGACGATCAGCAGCCGCTCTTTCGGCCCCAATGCGCGAGTAGCGACGACGTTGATTGCATCGCTGCTGCCGCTGCCGACGAACCGGGACCGCGAATACAACCAGCCGAGCAAGACAATTATGGCCACGACGAACAGCATGCTGACGCCCATGTTCAGGACATCGCCGCCGCCCAGTCCGGGCGTGGACGGTAGCGTCGGTCCCGCTTCTGCTGCAACAGCGGCCGTAGCCGAGCTTAAGGTCTCTGAAAGCATCGACGCGGCCTAGTGCAACTGCTCAATGCGTTCGACAGGCGTAACCACATCGGTTAATCGCACGCCGTACTGATCATCGACGACGACGATCTCACCGTGCGCGATCAACGTACCGTTAACGAGCACGTCCATCGGCGCGCCGGCATCCTGGTCAAGCGCTATGACCGACCCCTCCACCAGCGAGACCAGGTCCCGGATCGATATGTCTGTCGAACCCACGCGCAACGACACGTCAACAGGGATGTCGAGGACGAGGTCGAGATTGACGTCGGCCGGCGCCGCTGCCGCCGTGCTGCCACCCTTGTTGAGTTCGTCGGGGGCGTACTGCGGTGCACCCGATGATTCTTCGGCCGCTTGTTGTTCGGTTTCGCTGCCGGGCGTTGGTGTATCGCTTTCCATCGTAGGCTTTCCTCTTTATTGCTTGCTGTTTGGGGCTGTGGATCCGTTTCTGGATTCCAGCCAGTTCATCGTTTCCACGGCGTATTGGCCGTCGTGAACGCCAAAGCGACCCGCCAGGATCGGCACGTCGCTAGCGCTGACGGTGCCCTCCTTCGGATTGCCAATGTTGATTACATCGCCCGGCGCCAGGTCCGCGACCTCGCGCAGAGTCATGCGGGTGTGGCCAACGTCGGAACAAATTCGCACGATCGAGTCGGTAACTCCGCTGCGTAAGGAACGCTGCCAACGGTCGTCCTTCGCAGGATCGCGATCGCGTTTCTGGCCGTCGAAAACGGGCAGCAGTGATGCGATAGTCGTCACAGGCCACAAGACGTTGAAGTTCCGCTGTTTATCGCCAAACTCCAGACTGAACTCGCATTGAATAACGGCGTCACCACCATCGATGCTGTCAATTACGCCGGTACTCAGGTGGGTGCCCGCTATGGACGGTTCGAATTTCGCCATCGGAGCCCAGACCTCAGCTACCACCGCCAGCACAGCCTCGCCAAAGAGCGCCGCAACGCTGACTTCTCCAGGCGTAAAGAACTCTGGCTGGTGATCCGCCGGATCGTTGCTGTGACCGCCATAAAAGGTCTCGACAAGGTCGCCGACGGCCTCAGACGACAATGCAATGAAGGCCGACCCGTCGAGTGGCTTCGGCAGAAATTCAACGACCAGGGACAGCCCTTCGCCGTTTTCACAGGCGGCGCTGTAGCTCGAGGTCGCCGTGCTGGTAAACGTTACTTTCGAATCGACGTTCAGCAACAGCTCGACCTGCTTGCTCACGCGGCTCGCAAACTGCCGATTGAGACTTTGCAAACGCGGATAGCTGTTGGTCTTGAGCCGTGAGCGCGGGCCGATTTCGAAGGCTGTGACCTCGGCGTACGTGGGGCCCTTGTTCGAGTGCACCTCGACTTCGCCGCTCGACATGCCCTCCAGCAGCGCGCCCTTTTCCTCTTCTGTAAGTACCGGATCAGACATGGACGGGTCCTATTGAATTACCAGAGCCGTGAAATACACGGCTTCGACAGAGGTTTCGCCGGTCTGCTCGGTCATTACGCGCTGGATCTCGGCCAAACCGTCAGCCAGCATCTTCTCCTTGCCCTCGCGCGTTGTGATTTCCTCGTAGATGACGCCGCTGTAGAGCAGAATCAGGCTGTTGCGGATCACTGCCACATGATCGCGAACTGAATTGAGGTCGCTCTGATCCCGGGACATCACTTCCATCGTGACCTGCATGAAATGCGAGTCGCCGAGGCTGTCCCTGAAATTCACTACCAGTGGCGGATGCAGGCTGGTGTAGAGCGCGGGGCTAACGGTCGGGGCCTCTTCTTCAGCAACTTCGGCGTCATCGGCCGGGGCATTCCCGCCAAAAAATGTCATACCACCGAATACGCCAGCGCCCAGCAGCGCGAGGCCTGCGCCAGCCAACATCAGCTTTTTCATCAGACCGCCGCCGGACTCGGCAGCGACTTCCGTATCATTGTCTTCCTCAGCCATCACTCACTCCCATGATTACTACAAGGGATAATGCAAGTGCCATGCCAAGCTTAGAGCGACCTTCTTTTTCTTATTTTTTTCAATCGCTTAAGGAAATACGCGAAATATTCTGAGACCTTGAACACCGTCGGAAAACCGTCGGAAAACCGTCGTTCTGCAGGCTCGCGGGCGCGCCGTCATGGATCCGTCAGTTTTTTGACGTACGCCGGAATCGCTGATCAACTGCCACGCGACTTCATTTGGTGCAGCGATCTTTGCGAGGTATGACTAATCCGGGCATCTCTAGTCAAACGTACCAGGCAAACGTACTAGGCAAACGTATCCACGAGACCATTTGAAGTC
>CAYTTZ010000004.1:0-8340 GCA_964440945.1 uncultured Woeseiaceae bacterium | reverse complement strand
CAAACGTACCAGGCAAACGTACTAGGCAAACGTATCCACGAGACCATTTGAAGTCGTCGCACGCCGCGTTGATTCAACCCCCATTTCGAGGTCGATGTCGGTGACGTCGTTGGTCGACGAGTTCAATGCACCACCCTCAGATCCGCGCTCAGCGCCACCGTCACCGACGCCGGGATCGCTCACATCGGCCTGGCCGAGTGAAAGGCCGTTTTCGGCGAGCATTTCCCGCAATCTAGGCAAAGCCTGTTCCAGCGCTTCTCGGGTCACTGCGTGCTGCGCGTGAAAAGTGACATGCGCATTACCGTCATCGACGGACACCTGCACTCGCAACGGACCCAGTTCTGCGGGCGAGAGGCGAATCTCCGCCTGCTTGAGCTGGTTGGCTGCCATCATGACGACGCGATCGCCGACTTGCTGGCCCCAGGCACGATCACGCACCGACGTGCTAATCAGATCGGTACTCAGTTGCGCTGCCGCTGCGTAGCCCAGGTCGGTCGTAGCGGCCGCGGCCGGTGACAGCGACAGGGTCGACTGCGATGGCTGCGGGCTGACCGGCCCCTGCAAGGTCTGCGTCGCCTGCGCTGCAGCGAACCTGGCTTGCAGCGCGTCGGTTGCCGATTCGGTGCGCTGCGCGGGTGCCAGGTCAAAGCGCCTCGCCAGATCCGTCAGCGGCCCCCTGTCGTCGGGGTCAAGGATCGGGTTCGTCACCGCGACTGGGGCTGCCCGGCTTGCAGGTTCGCCCTGCTGCCCGCGTTCGCGCAGTCCCAGGCTCACAGCCGCCGACAAGCTCGCTTCATTTGCAGGATTCAGTGCCCGCGCCTCGCGGCCGTCTATGACGGGCGCCGGAATCGGCGTTGCCGGGCCAAAATTCAGATTGAGTGGACGCTCGATAGCCCCGCCCTGCCTGCCCTCGACGCTACCGTCAGGTTTTGCCGGCCCTTGGCTCAGCGTCGTCTGCAACAGCCCGCCAGTCGGGATCGGCGCCAGCGTCAGCGGTTCGGCATCAGTCGCGGCCGTCGGTGGCGGATAGAGAACCGAAGTTTCCAGCAAGAGGTCCACTGCCCCATCGGCCGTCGAAAGACCCTCATGCTCGATCGGCATTTCGCTCGACGCGGGCGCCAGCTTCACCAGTCCCGCGTCAATCTCGGGCATCAACAACAAGTCGGCGATAGCATCGGTCGGCGCCAGCTCGGCACCTATCGGCAAGCCGCTGCCGCCCTCCGGCAATAATTCGCCGCCGGCGTCATCGGCGATTAGCGAGGCGTCGACCCGCAGTTGCAGCAGGTCGGCGAAACCCGACTCCGCCTCGCCGGTCTCCCCGGGCGCAAGCGATACGGGGGTCAGGGTATTGTCGTCAAGCAGCTCCACTGGCGAGAGTTGCAGATTCAATGTTGCGAGCATGCGCGTTCCTCTGAGCGTAATGAGTGTCTTACAGGAGTAGTAGCAAGATGCGTGCCAGCATTATCAGATTGGATAGTGATGCCGGCTCATCTTAATTCTCATCACGTCAATTCTCATCCCGGAACGGAGATGGGTTCACCGGCAACTCGTCCAGGCGCTTCTGCTCTCGGCGCGCATCCTGCAAATGCTCCTCCGCCTGGTATTTTTCGAGTACGCGCTCCAGCGACTCCGCTCGCTGGCGTTTCGCAATCCAGCGCTTCCGGTGTGTCTCCAGCATGCGCTCGCTGTTGCGTATGATCTGCTGCTGCGCTGTTACCGCGGTATCCAGGCGATGCAGGAAAGCCTGGTAGTCCTGCCAGTGCGCAGCGCGCAAGGTCGACTTGCCAGATTTTTTTTCCGCGTAGTTGTGCCTGAAGGCGTTCAGTTCCCCGAGACGATCCACTTGTTCGTCCAGTTGCTGCCGGGCACGCCCCGCCAGCTGGCCGAGACGCCGCTCTTCGGCGGCAGCCAGACTCGCCACTTTTCCGATTTTTTTTGATCGGGTGGACACGCTACTCGCTCAGTTCTTCCGGGGTGACGGAATCCGCCGCAGGAACAGCGTCGAATAACTCGCGAAGCCCTGCAAGGCTTTGCGCCGAATCGATGCTTTGATGGTGATGTTGGCGCAGGAATTCGATTATCGCGGGCCAAAGCGTGATCGCTTCATCGAGCTGCGGATTCGAGCCGGGTTGATATGCCCCGACGGCGACAAGATCGCGATTTTCCTGGTAGGTCGAATACACCTGTCGAAACCTCGACGCCAGCTGCTGCTGCGCATCGGAGGTGCATTGATTCATCGCGCGGCTCACGGATGACTCGATGTCCACGGCCGGATAGATACCTGCGTCCGCCATGCTCCGTGACAAGACGATATGACCGTCGAGAATCGCTCGTGCCGCGTCGACGATGGGATCGTTATGATCATCGCCCTCGGCGAGTACGGTATAGATCGCCGTGATCGAACCGCCGCCTTTCGCACCGTTGCCGGCACGCTCCACCAGCTGTGGCAGTTTTGCGAATACCGAAGGTGGATATCCCTTGGTCGCAGGCGGCTCGCCAATCGCCAGTGCAATCTCGCGCTGCGCCTGTGCAAACCGGGTCAGCGAATCCATCAACAGCAGGACGTTCTGCCCCTGGTCACGAAAATGCTCGGCGATCGCCGCTGTCAGCCAGGCACCGTGCATGCGCATCAGCGGCGTGTCGTCCGCCGGCGTCGCAACCACCACCGCGCGCTTCATACCTTCTTCGCCCAAGGACTGATCGATAAACTCCTGCACTTCCCGGCCGCGTTCGCCGACCAGCCCGACAACCACCACGTCGGCCTCCGTGTTTCGCGTCATCATGCTCAGCAACATACTTTTGCCAACACCGCTGCCGGCAAACAGGCCCATGCGCTGTCCGCGACCGATTGACAACAAGGAATTGATCGAGCGAATACCGACATCCAGCTGGGCGCGAATTGGTTGACGATTCAGCGGATTTATCGACTTACCCATCAGCGGCACGGTCTTGCCCCGCGCTATCGGTCTACCGCCGTCCAGCGGTTTGCCGCGACCGTCCAGAACCCGCCCAAGCAGGTCATCGCCAACCACGACTTCGGGCGAACCGGATACGGGAATCACCCGTGCGTTCGGCGCGAGACCTCGCATGTCCGAAATCGGCATCAGGAACAGGCGCTCGCCGGAAAAGCCGACGACCTCCGTTTCGACGTGCCGACCATCGGCTGCGACTACGTCACATCGCCCGCCTAGCGCAGCGTGACAGCCCTCTGCCTCCATGGCCAGGCCGACCGTGCGGCGCAGAACACCTTCGACGACGAGTTCGGGTTTGTCGTCATAGGCACGGTCCAGAAATGCGCCCAGCCTGAGCGAACGCTCGAGATTTCGGTCGGGATCGGGGCCGACAAAAACTGTGTTTTCCTCACTCATTAGCGGCGCTCATCGCCCAGCGTTGCGTTGATTATGGCCTGCACCCGCGCTTCGGTGGTCGCGTCGATATGCGAGTTCTCCGTCGTTATGCGACATCCTCCCTGTGCGATCAGTGGATCTTCAACGATCGTCCAGGCCGGCTCACCTTCCGCCGGCGACAGTGTCTCGCGGACGAGTGCAGCATCGTCCGGATGCAGCTGAACCTGTACGTTACGGCTTGCGATCGGCAATAGCTGGATGGCCTCGCGAACCACGCCAATAACGTGACTCGGCTCAATCTTGATCTCGCGCCGAAACAGCTGCTTCACGATCGCAATAGCCAGTTCGACAAGCTGTTTCTCGACCGAATCGTCCAGGCGGTCGAAGGGCTCGCTCAGGGCGCGCAGTAGTTCGTTGAAGCGGCCGGCGCGTTCGCGAACCGCCGCTTCACCTGCCGCCAGACCTTCAGCGCGGCCTTTCTGAAACGCCTCATCAAAAGCCTCTTTCTGCAGTTCCTCGAGACGACCGGCCGTCGGATACGTCCCGCTGCCGGGTCCGTTGATTGAAGGAACGTCCCAGGTCGCGGGGCTTTTTACTGCCGCATCGTCAGACATATTCCTCGCCGCCCCGGCCCAGATTGATCTCGCCCGAATCGGCCAGTCGTCGTGCAATGTCCAGAATTTCCTTTTGCGACTGCTCGACGTCACTGAGCTTCATTGGGCCCTTCGCATCCATATCTTCGCGCAGCAGCGTAGCGGCGCGCTTCGACATGTTGCCCAGGATCTTGTCACTGATTGTCGGATCGCAGCCTTTCAGCGCTACAACCAGCAGGTCGTTGGAGATTTCGCGCAGCAACGCCTGGATACCGCGGTCGTCGACTTCGAGCAGAGTCTCGAAGACAAACATCATGTCCTGGATACGCACGGACAGCTCTTCATTGCGTTCCTTGATCTGCTCCAGCAGCTGTTCGCCGCGGTCCGGTTTCAGTGCGTTAACGATGCCGGCCGCCACCTTGTCGCCACCAACCTTGCGCGTGACACCGCGACCGGTATCAGCGGACTTGTTGGCGATCAGATTTTCGATTTCCGCCAGGGCGCTCTGCTGGATATCTGTCAAACGTGCAACGCGCATCACGATATCGGCCCGCATGCCTTCGGGCAGTTTCTCGATGACCTCAGCGGCCTGCGAGCTCTCCAGGTAAGCAAGCACGATCGCGATGATCTGCGGATGCTCGTCCTGAATAATGTCGACAACCTCCCTCGAGCCCATCCATTTCAGCGCGTCCAGGCCCTTCGCGTCATCGCCCGTGACGATACGCTCTATGAATGCGTTCGCCTTACTGGCGCCGAACGCATTGCCGAGCAGTTTGCGAACATAATTCTCGGTGTCGACACCGAGCGCCGTCTGGTCCTCGACATCCAGAATGAAGATATCGAGAACCCTGTCGGCGTCATTGCGGCTCACGCTCTTCAATGTTGCCATCGCGCTGCCGAGTTGATGGACTTCATTGGCTTCCATGTACTTAAGCACCTCGGCCGCCTCGTTTTCGCCGAGGGTCATCAGCAGCAAAGCCGCTCTTTCAGTACCTGTCATGTCGTTCGCGACATCAGCCATCGGTCGATACCCACTTCTTGACTACCTGGGCCACGCGCGCCGGATCATTGCCCGTTAGATTCTTAGCTGCAGCGACCTTTTCGTCATAGTTCGGACCGGCGATCGCGGCGGCACCGCCCGCCAGCTGCGCCGACCCCATACCGCCGCCGAAGTCGCCGGCCGGACCGAGGTATTCACCGGCTGCCGCGCCGCCGAATACGACGCCGCGCAGCATCGGTCGAACAACACCAAACGCGATTGCGAGCACCAGTATTGCGCCCAGCACCTGCTTCAAGATGTCGCGCAGTTCGGGCCGCTCCCACAGCGCCGGCGCTGGCGCCTCTTCGAGCGGTGCGATCTCGAGGAATGCTTCGTTCAGTACAACCACGGAATCTCCGCGCGCATCGTCGAAGCCGACTGCTTCCTTGACGAGCGACGTGTAACGTTCAACATCGGTATTGGCTAACGATGCCTCTGACTCCGCACCTTCGGCCGGCGTGTTGTCGATGAGAACCGCGACGGACAGCTTGCGAATCGCACCGGACATCGGCCGCGTGTGACGTATCGTACGATCGACCTCGTAGTTCCTGACGCTGCTGCGTGATGAGTTTTTCGGTTCAACCTGCTGCGATTCAGAGGCGACGTCACTAGCCGGGGCGCCCGTTGCTTCTGGCGGCTGATTGCTCAACGCACCCGGTACACCGCCCACCAGTGAGCCGATGCCGCTGCTCTGGTCCTCGCTGATTTGCTCACTACGAATGACCGTACGCGCCGGATCGAAGGACTCGCGGGTCTCTTCCGTGTAGGTGAAATCAACATCGGCAACGACTTCGGCGCGCACGCGACCGGCACCAACGAGCGGTGTTAACAGGTCTTCGATGCGCTGCTTGTAGTTTTCTTCCAGGCGTCGGGAAAATTTGAACTGCGTTGCTGCCTGCGCACCAGCGACCTGCTCGTCACCGGAACTCAGCAGCCGGCCATGCTGATCGATCAGCGTCACGTCACCAGTCACCAGGTTGGGCACGCTGGAGGCAACCAGGTGGACAATCGCGGAGGCCTGGTCAGCCTCGAGTACGCGCCCGCCATACAGTTGCAGGAGGACCGAAGCGCTTGCGCCTTTGTTGTCACGAATAAACGCAGTCTGCTTCGGCAATGCGAGGTGCACGCGTGCCTCGCGTACGTTGCCAATCGAAGCGATCGTCCGACCCAGCTCCGCCTCGAGTGCATGCTGGTAGCGCGCACTCTCCATGAACTGGCTGACACCGAAGCTGGACTGTTCCTGCATCAGGTCCATGCCGGCAGAGGCACTCTGCGGCAAACCCAACGTCGCAAGTTGCAGACGCGCATCGTGCAGCTCCGATTCCGCGACCAGTACGCTGCCATTGCCGGTCAGCTTGTAGTCTATGTCAGCAGACTGCAGCGCTTCCGCCACCTCTGCCGCCTCCGCGGTACCCATATCGCCATACAGCTGCGTGAATTGCGGCGTCTGCGACCAGAGGACAATGGCAAAGCCGGCGGCGACGGCACCGGCGACGCCAACCAATGAAACGACCTGTCGTACGGCAGGGATACGCAGTACGCCGGCGAGGTTCAACTGGCTCGAGGGCACTGCTGATGATTCGATTAGTGTTCCGGTTTCCATGATTTCCTATTCGTTCCTCAGATTGATCGAGCGACCGACAACTACACCGGCATGTTCATAATGTCCTGGTAGGCGGAAACCAGTTTGTTCCTGACTTCAGTGACTGCCGTGAACGACAGGTTGGCTTTCTGCGACGCAATCATGACTTCCGCGAGACTCTTGTCCGTTGTGCCGTTGACGAAACCGACCTTCAACGCGCTGGCTTCCTGCTGCGCGTCATTAACGGCATTGATCGTCGTCTTCAACATGTCGCCAAAATTATTGGCGGCTGGCTCCGCGGGCGCCTGCGTCGGCTGCAGCTCGCGACCCATTGTGCGAATCTGGCTTAGCAGGTCATTGGCATTGATTTCGTTCACGAGCTTTCTCCAGGTATAGCGATGCCCACTTCGCGCATGCGTGCGAGCTTGTAACGCAAGGATCGGGGGCTGATGCCAAGTGCCGCCGCAACGTCGGCCCGTTTGGCCTGGTGCGCGTTCATCGCGTCGACAATGAGTTGGTACTCCCGGTTTCGGAGTCCCTGGTTGAGATCGCCGTCGGACTCAGCGGCAGTTACGGCCTGGTCAAGCGCGAGGTCAGATGCGTAGATCACCGAGCCGCTTACGAGAATCAGGGAACGCTGGATGAGGTTTTCCAGCTCGCGTACGTTGCCGGGCCAGTCATGGTGGAGCAGCGCTTCATGGGCGCAAGGCGACAGCGACAAAGCACCACTGCCGTAGCGCGCCAGCGCCATCTCGGCAAGCGGCAGGATGTCATCGCGACGCTCTTTCAGCGCCGGGATATGCAGTGGGAATACGTTCAGTCGGTAATAAAGGTCTTCGCGGAAACGACTATCCTCGACGTATTGCCGAAGGTCACGGTTCGTTGTCGCGAGAATTCGAACATCCAGCGGGATTACCTTTCGACCACCGATGCGCTCGACCTCCTTCTCCTGGATGACACGCAGCAGTTTGGCCTGCAGGCCGAGGTCCATTTCCGAGATCTCGTCAAGCAGCAGCGTGCCGCCTTCCGCCTGCTCGAACTTGCCCGCATGTGCGGCGGTTGCCCCGGTGAAAGCGCCTTTCTCATAACCGAAAAGCACGGCCTCGAGCATCGACTCCGGGATCGCGGCACAGTTGATCGCAACAAACGGTTCCTTCTGCCGCGGCGACTGCTCGTGGATGTAACGTGCGAATACCTCTTTGCCGCAGCCGCTGGGACCGTTGATCGTAACGGTGACCTGGGTGCCGGCCACACGGCGAGCAACCTGCAGCAATTGCAGCGTAGTCGCATCGGCCGCAACCGGTATACCGTCCGGCTGAGGCGTCTTGATGTACTTGCCGACGATGGCTTTCAGATCGTCAGCCTCGAATGGCTTGACCAGGTAGTCGGAAGCGCCTTTTTGCATGACGTCAACGGCGCTCTCAATGGTCCCGTACGCAGTCATCAGCACCGCCGGCAGGCCCGGGTGGCGTTCGCGGATCTTTGCCAGCAGCGTGGCGCCGTCCATCGGCTCCATCTGCAGATCGCTGACAACGAGCCCGACCTGCGCGCTGTCGATAATCTCGAGCGCGGCAGGTCCGCTGTCGGCGGTCAGGACGGGCTGTGAGTCACTGCTTAGCGTATCGAACAGCGCTTCGCGCAGGTTCGCGTCATCCTCGACAATCAATACGGCGGGCTGCGTCATGATTCGTCACTCTCTGAACTGTCGTCATTGTCGGCCGGCAGCTGTATCGTGAAACAGGTGCCGCGTTCTGATGTGGCAACGGAGACGTCACCGCC
>CAYTTZ010000003.1:0-48172 GCA_964440945.1 uncultured Woeseiaceae bacterium | reverse complement strand
CATCGCCCCGGGCCTGATCATGATGTCGGTAATTACCAATTCCTACGGCAATGTCGTGTCCTCTTTCTTTGGCGCCAAGTTCGGCCGACACCTCGAGGAAATGCTGGTGGCACCAATGTCCTATGCCACGATCATTATTGGCCATGTTGCTGGTGGCGTCCTGCGGGGCCTGCTGGTGGGCCTGCTGGTAACGGTCATAGCGCTGTTCTTCACGAAGCTGGAAGTTGCGCATCCGCTAATCGTGATATCGATTGTGCTGCTGTCGTCCGTCGTGTTTTCGCTGGCGGGTTTCATCAACGCCGTGTTCGCGAAGAAGTTCGATGATATTTCCATCGTGCCGACCTTCGTCCTGACGCCGCTAACCTACCTTGGCGGTGTGTTCTACTCGATCTCGATGCTGCCAGAGTTCTGGCAGAACGTGTCGAAAGCGAATCCCATTCTGTACATGGTCAACGCGTTTCGGTACGGCATTCTCGGAACATCCGATATCAGTATCGGTCACGCGTATACCATTCTTATCGTGTTTGTCGTCGTGCTGTTCACTGCCTGCATGATGCTGATGCAGCGCGGCATCGGCATTCGCGAATAGGCATGTGCGGTCGATTCGCCTTCTATTCACCGACTGAAGCCGCCGCCGCGTTGTTCGGGGTCTCGACATCCCTGGAAATAAAGCCACGCTATAACATCGCTCCGACGCAGGATATTGCTGCAATTCGCAACCGTGGCGAAGGGCAGGCCGACGAACGTGAACTCGTCATGCTGCGCTGGGGACTGGTCCCGTTCTGGGCCAAGGACCCTTCGATCGGCAATCGCATGATCAACGCTCGCGCCGAAACCGTGGCGGAGAAGCCCTCTTATCGTGCCGCATTCCGGCATCGGCGCTGCGTCGTGCTCGCCGATGGCTTCTACGAGTGGCAACGTGAAAACGACAGCAAGACGCCGTACTTTATTTCACTATCCAGCGATGAGCCTTTCGCGCTGGCCGGGCTCTGGGAGAACTGGACCGACAAGACGACGGGCGAGTCGCTGCAGACGACGACCTTGATCACGACAGAAGCAAACGAGTTCATGCAGCCGCTGCATCACCGGATGCCGGTCATATTGCAGTCGGACACGGCTAACGAGTGGCTGGCCGGCTCCGCGGAACCGCTGGAGCAAGCAGCCGTGCGGACGCCGAAGCTGAAGGCCTGGCCCGTCGACCGACGCGTGAACAATGCGCGCAATGAAAGCGAAGAATTAATCCACGCTGCCGGCGAGATCATCGAGTGAGACGACAGGGCTGATCGAGACGAGCAGCGTGCCGGGCCCCCCGTGTGCGCCAAGCCCGGGCCCCAGTCCGTTGACGACAATTCTGTCCACCGCGGGAATTCGCGCTCGAATCTGCTGTTGCAGCAGCCGGGCCTCTTCCTCACAGACTGCATGCCCGATACCGACCTCGATTGTCTCGCCTTCCGGCACCCGCCGTGCGATGAATTTCGCGAAGCGACTGGCCCGGTTGCGTCGGCCGAGCAGGAAACCGGCCAGCGAAAACTTTCCATCCGGCTTCGTCGCAATGACCGGCTTAATATGTAGCAAGTCAGCGACGGTCTTGACCCACGCCGGAACGCGACCGCCGCGCACGGCATAGCGCAGGTCGTCAAGCAGAGCGAACGTGCGTGTCTTCGGTATCTGTCGCTTCACCAGTTCGATGGTTGTATCGATATCGATCCCCCGGCTCGCACATTCCGCGGCCAGCACGACCAGCTGGCCCTGGCCCATTGAGGCGTTCAGCGTATCGATGACGTGGATGCGACCAGGCGCGCCGGTACGCTCGGTTGCGAGCCGGGCCCCCTCATAGGTGCCGCTGACACGGCTCGTCAGATTGAGTGACAGCACGTTTTCGAAGTGACTGGCAAGAAACTGAAACTGGCGGCGGAAATCGCCGGGAGCGGGCTGCGACGTTGTGGGATGCTCGCTGTTTGCCGCGAGTTCCGCATAGAACTCATCGACCGTAATGCTGACCTTGTCCAGGTAGCCGTGTTTACCAAACTGGATTCTGCAAGGCACCATGTGTATGTCGAGGCGTTCCATCGCGTCATCCGGAATATCGGCCGCCGAATCGGTAATTACCGCGAAACCGCGCGCGGTCGCCTGCATGCTGTGCTGCTGGCGATGCATGTCATCGGCTTTCTCGGCGCTTAGGTCGCCGAACTCTCGAGCCAGGTCAAACACAGCGTCCGGGTCATCCACGTGAATGTGAATCTTCGCCTTGCGTTTGGTCCCGGCAAGAACCAGCGAGTCGCCGAGTTTCGCGAGTGCTTCCCGCAATTTTCGGCGGTCGATGTCTTCCGCGCTGACCAGGCACTCGGTGCAGAACCGGAATCGGGACTCGTTGTCGGCTTCTGAAAATGCAATCGCCGGCTCCATATCGTCAAACATGGACGTGTCGGGCACAGGTACCGCATGGCCGTCACAGAGGTATCGGCACATGCCGCCAACAAGTTCCGCGAAGCCTTTCGCGCCGGCATCCACGACGCCGGCCTTCTTCAATACGTCGAGCTGGTTTGGCGTGTTGGCAAGCGCTTCTTCGAGATCGACCAACGCCGCCGGCAGAAGAACACGGAAATCGTCCTCCTTCGACTCTGATACCTGGTGCGCGATGCTGTTTGCAAACGTCGCGATGACCGTGATGATCGTTCCTTCACGCGGCTTGGAGAGCGCATCGTGCGCATACTCACTGCCCAGGTTGACGGCCTTGTTGAAAGTGTAGGGAGTGAAACGCGTTATCTCGCCAGCCGAATCGCTCATACCCTGGAAGAATTGCGCGACGATCGCACCGGAATTACCGCGCGCACCGTCAAGTAGCGTATCGGCCATCGCTGCGAGCATCGTGCCGAGATGCTTGCCTTCTTCGGCGTCGAGGATGCCCAGCGCAGCGCTTAGGGTCAGGCAAAGGTTGGTACCGGTGTCGCTATCTGCCACGGGAAAGACATTAATGTGATTGAGCAGCTCCTGCTCGCCCATCACCTGGTGAATGCCCGACGTCAGCGCAATGGCAAGTGTGTCGCCATCGAGGTGTTTAAGTACGGAATCCGCCAAGATTTTCGCCCTAGTCGCGGGGCAGCAGGAATGACTTGCCGCGATACGCCAGAACCACGCCGTCGGGCGTGATCTCTTCGACAAGCGGGCCCTCGCTCAGCTGCGATTTTTCGCGCTGCTTCGACATATTGATAAAGACGAAGCGCTCCGCTGGCACTTCACTGTAGACGTGAATATCGAGATGCAGTTCGGGCAGCACGATGCTGCCGTTGGCGACGACCTCGTAGATCGTTGGCAATGCGGCGGTCTGCCTGGCGGGCTCTTCGTTGACTTCAGGCCGCGGCGCGGCGGGCTGGGGCACGGATGTCGACGGCGCTACGCCTGTTTCGCTGGCGGGCGGCCTGTTGCTTTTCGCTTCGGCAACCTGCCGGGCGAAGCTCGGCTGATCATCCGCGGCCTGGGTTGCTTCCGGCTCGACGACACGCAACTCCGTCGCCGGTGCAGTGCCGATCTCGCCGGATGCAGAGGACGGTAGAACCTCGGCGTCACCGGCAGGCCTCAAGAACAGTCCCAACAGCACGACCAGGTTGACGGCGAGCAGGATTCCCAGCACCAGTAGCCATCGGGGCGCGCGACCAGGCCCACTGCTGGCTGGCACTTTCGAGAATTCTGCGGAGCTTCGTTGCTGGCGGTCGGTTTCCGATTTCTTGAGGGCGTCGAGTATGAAAGACATCGTCTATTCCTGCGCCAGTAGCGCTGAGTTGAGCCGCGGCGTGCCGTCGACCGTGAGCAGGGAATTGACAACGATCTGTGTCTGTTGCCCGGCGAGGCCGTCGACATCCAGCCGATGAGCGCGTTGAAACGCCCGCACGATCTGCTCCAGTTCGGCGTCGTAGATATCCGAGCCCGGCTTGCTCGTAGCAAACTGCTCGTCGATCGCGGCAAGACTCTCGCGTAGCCAGAGCACGTTGGCACCGCGCGTATTGGGCGCAAGAGAAACCGCGCTGCCGCCGGGTGGGCGCCACAACAACATGTACTGTCCGAACCAGGCGCTCATTATCGCTTCGACCGGGTGTGTCGCAGACACGCCACCGATCGACAAGTCGACGGCGTTTCCGTGAACAGCCAACAGCACGATCTCATGGCTTCCGCCCGCATCATCGACAAGCGTCAGCACGGCCGGCCTGTCCATTTGTCGCAATCCGGCCCAGGAGCCTCGCTGGTAAAGACAGGCGAGACCAAAATCGCTGGCCTGCGAGCAGCCGCTGCGGCTGGGATCGTAGGTCAGACCCCAGGCCTCAAACAGTGTTCCGAGCGCGGTCGGCGTGTTCGTCAGGTCTCTTGCCAGCTGCAGGTGATCGTTGAGCGTGGGCTCGGGTTCGGCAATCTTCGCCTCGATCTCCGAGTCGGGCGGAGGTTCGTTCGCGACAGCTGGCGGGGTGTCCGCCGGCCGGCCGGCCTCCGTCGCGGGTGTCTCCGCCGCCGCCGCTATGGACGGTTGCAAGGGGTCCTGGGCTCGCATGCCAGACCAGATGGTCGCCGCAATAATGGCAATGCCGACGAGACCGGCGGCAGACGCAACCGGGCGCAACCACGGCGAACGTTCGGCCTGTCCCCGCACCTCCGCGGCAGCACGGCGAATGAGCCGGCGATCGACGCGCCGCGATTCGCGACTGTAGGCGCCCAGCAGTGCACGGTCACAGATGACATTGATGAGTCGAGGCACGCCCTGGGAAAGACGAAACGTTTCCTTCTTCGCGCCGTTATCAAATACTTCGCCAACCGCACCGGCGACTTTCAGACGATGCTCGATGTACTGCGCCGTCTCGTCGCGGCTGAGCGGTTCGAGATGGTAGCGCCCGGTAATGCGCTGCGCGAGCTGCCGAAGATCATTGCGCGCCAGCAACTCGCGAAGCTCGGGTTGACCGATCAGGATGATCTGCAACAGCTTTTGTTTCGCCGTTTCCAGGTTTGTCAGCAGACGGACCTGCTCAAGAACCGCCGGCGAAAGGTTCTGCGCTTCATCGACGACCAGGATGGTGCGCCGGCCCTCAGCATGAGCTTTCAGGAGGTGTCGGTTGAGTGCATCGGTCTGCGCCTTGATACTGCCTTTGTTGTGCGGCACATCGATGTGCAGTTCCTCACATATGGTTGCAAGAAACTCCAGGACCGAGAGCTGCGGGTTCAGCACGACGGCAACGTCGGCGTTTTCGGGCATGCGATTCAGCAACAACGTGCGAACGAGTGTGGTCTTGCCGGTCCCGACTTCACCCGTCAGTTGAACGAAACCGCCGCTTTCCGTGACACCGTAGACAAGGTGAGCGAGCGCCTCGCCGTGCCGCTCGCTCATAAACAGGTAGCGCGGATCAGGCGTTATTGAAAACGGCTTTTCATTCAGTCCGAAGAAGCTGGTATACATGGATTCCCACAGCGGGGTTATCTGACCCCTGATTCTACCTCAATCACTGGCGGTCCAAGGTCCTCGCCCGCCCGAGAGCGGTATTCCCGAATCGATCGCGGATCTCGTCGACCGTGCGATCGATCGGGGCAGACGTTTCTTCCGCGATCGCCGAAAACAGGTCCAGTTGTTGCGCCGGCGCGAGCTCGCTACCGCCAACCCCGAGGAGCCGGATCCTGGCGTCGGGATTGCGTGCCAACCAGGTCTGCAGCAGATCTCGCGCAACGGCGTAGATCTGGTCGGTGCTATTCGCAGGCGGCGTAACCTTGCGTTGTCGGGTCTGAGTCGTGAAGTCTGACTGGCGAATCTTGATCTGCACCGTGTTGGCGGCCAGGTTGGCCTTGCGCAGGCGAGCAGTCGTGCGTTCGGTGAGGCGCAACAATTCACGGTCCATTTGCTTGCGAGAGTCCAGGTCCTTGTCGTATGTTTCCTCGGCGCTGATGGACTTTTCAGCGCGCGACGACACAACCTGGCGCGTGTCGATGCCGGAAGCACGATCTCGTGTCTTCTGCGTGTAGCGCCCGAAGATGGGTTCCAGGGTGCGATCGCCGGCGGTTCGCAGTTCGCGGACAGTTGTAATGCCGGCGGCAGAAAGACGCTTCAGCGTTTCGCGTCCAATACCCGGTATCACGGCGGCGGGCAGCGGGTCGAGCCGCGATTCATAGTGTTCCGGAAGCACGACCGCAAGGCCGTCGGGCTTGTCCAGGTCCGACGCGATCTTCGCGACCAGTTTGTTTTCGGCGACGCCGACGGATGCCCTCAGCTGTGTTTCCTCCAGGATGCGTTTCTTGACGGCCTTGGCGATTTTTTCGGGCGCACCGAACAGGGCGACGCTCGCCGTGACATCGAGAAACGCCTCATCCAGGGACAGGCCTTCGACTGCCGGCGTGAACTCCCGAAACACCGCAAAAATCTGATCGGATATGGACTTGTAATGCGACATGCGAGGCTTTACCCGACAAAGACCCGGGCAGCGACGCAGCGCCTCGGCAATCGGCATCGCCGAGCGAATGCCGAAGGTTCGCGCCTCGTAACTCGCCGCCGCAACCACGCCGCGGTTTGCGGTGCCGCCTACGACCACCGGCTTGCCACGCAGCTCAGGTTTATCGCGCTGCTCAACCGACGCGTAGAACGCGTCCATATCAACGTGCAGGATACTGCGCGTTGCCGGCAACATCGCGTTAGCGGCCTCGCTCAACGATGAAGCGGGCCAGCCACTCCAGCGGTGCGGCTGCGTCACCGAGATGCCGCAAGTGAGCAAGGGCGCCGTCAAGAAGTTCGGCGCAGCGCTGCCTGGACCTGTCGAGTCCAAACAGACCGGGATAGGTCGCTTTGCCGAGGCGCTCGTCGGCTCCGGCCTGTTTGCCAATGATCTCGGTTTCGCCTTCGACGTCGAGAATGTCGTCCTTGATCTGAAACGCCACGCCGATCGCACGAGCGAACGCGTCGAGCGAAGCGGCAGCATCGTCTGTGAGATCTTCCCGGAGCATGCCGGCCGACACGACGGAGGCGTGAATGAGCGCGCCGGTCTTGAGCGAATACATGTGCTCAAGTGCCGCAGCACTCAGCGAGCCGCCTTCGGCGGCAAGGTCGATTGATTGTCCGCCCGTCATGCCCGTCGAACCGCTGGCCTGTGCGACGAGCTGTACCAGCCGAACTCGTGTGCCTGCCGCAACGCCATCGATGCTGGCGAGCACCCCGAACGCCAGCGGCTGAAGAGCGTCGGCAGCAAGAATGGCGGTCGCCTCGTCAAACTTGATGTGTGTAGTGGGCTCGCCACGACGCAGGTCGTCGTTGTCCATGGCCGGCAAATCATCGTGCACCAGCGAGAAAGCGTGTATCAACTCAATGGCGACGGCGGGCGCATCCAGGATATCGGCATCGACGCCAAGGCACTCGCCCGTGGCATAAACCAGCAGGGGACGCACGCGTTTGCCGCCGCTGAGAACGGCGTAGCGCATCGCCTCGTGGAGGCGAGCCGGAGTGGTTGATGCATGTGGAAGGGCATCGTCCAGTCTCGCATCCACGCGTGCCGTATAAGCCGCAATTCGATCTGCGAAAGAGTCAGACAATGGCGCGCAACCTTGTTAGCCGGGCCGTGTAGATTACACCGAATTATGCCGCTGTGCGCAGGCCGGGCTGGGCTATAATCCGCGATCCCTGACCGACAACACAACGAGAGTTTTGGCAATGCGGGCATCGGCTATCGCCCAACCAAATATCGCGCTTATCAAGTACTGGGGCAAGCGTGACATCGAGAGAAACCTGCCGGCGGTCGGATCCATTTCGATCACGCTGGAGAATCTGTTCACCGAAATGCAGGTTGAGCTTGATACGAACCTGGACGCAGACACGCTAATGGTCAACGGTGCCGCCGATGAGGCGATGCTGCCGCGTCTGTCCGCCTGCCTTGATCTCGTTGCCGGCGAGGATCGGCCGCGTGCCAGCATTGCGAGCCGTTGCAATTTTCCGATCGCAGCAGGCCTTGCGTCATCGGCATCCGCTTTTGCCGCGATTACGATCGCCGCCGCGGAGGCCGCTGGTCGTCGTCTCGATACGGCCGCGCTCGCAAACCTGGCCGGTCGATCCTCCGGGTCGGCGGCGCGATCGCTTTACGGCGGCTTCGTCGAGCTGGAGAATCGCGAGCAAGCTGTCGCGGTGAGTGCGCTGCGCGATGCCGCGAGCTGGCCGCTGCAGGTCGTTGTCGCGATCACCGAAACAGGGCCGAAACCGATTGGCTCCACGGAGGCGATGGAAATCAGCCGCAAGACGTCGCCTTTCTATTCGAGCTGGATCGAAAAGCAGGATGAGGACCTGGCACTGGCCCGCGATGCCATCGCAACGAAGGACTTCCTGAAGCTGGCGGCGGTCGCTGAACACAATTGCCTGAAGATGCACTCGATGATGTGGGCGTCGCGGCCACCAACCGTCTACTGGAATTCGGCGACGATGCATTGCCTGCAGACAGTGCGCAAGCTGCAGCGCTCCGGACTCGGAGTGTTTTTTACGATTGATGCGGGTCCACAGATCAAGGCGGTTTGCCTGCCGGAGCACACACAGGAAGTCCGTACTGCCCTGGCGGCGACGGACGGCGTGCTCGACGTCATGCTGACCGGGATTGGTGAGGCGGCACGCCTCCTGGATGTCGCATGAGCTGCGTTCTCGCCAGCGCGCCGGGCAAGGCTGTGTTGTCGGGCGAATACGCCGTGCTGCACGGCGCACCGGCGATTTGTATGGCCGTCAATCATCGGGCGATCGTTAGCGTCACACGCGTGGACAGGGCCTGGCATTCCGTATCCGCGCCAGGTTACTCGTCCGTGGAAGGGCGCTTCGTAGCGGACGGCGCGGCGCTTGAGTGGCTGCAGGGTGAGGATGAGTACACGCTCGTCGACGCCGCCTGGCGCTCCCTCGACAACTGCGGCGACGGCGGCCTGACGATTGAGCTCGATACGCAGGCCTTTTTCGATGACGCAACTGGCGTGAAGCTGGGCCTCGGCTCCAGTGCGGCATTGACGGTTGCGCTGACGGCGGCGCTGAGCCGGTCGAGCGACGTCTTCGGCGCAGCATTGAACATCCACCGACGGTTTCAGTCCGGCGTTGGTAGCGGGGTCGATATTGCAGCTTCAGTGCACGGCGGCTTGCTCGAATACCGTATGCAAGGCGCGCAAACTGCCGAGCTCCGTTGGCCGGCCGGGCTCGACTATCGCCTGGTCTGGACAGGGGTGCCTGCCAGCACGGCCGGCAAGCTGGAACAGTTTCATCGCACAGGCCCGAAACGCTCACGCGACGCGCTGGTCAGCTCGGCGGCCCGCATGGTGGAGGCCTGGCAATCAGCTTCCGGAGTGCTTGCCGAATTGCCCGGCTACGTTGAAACGTTGCGACAGTTCAGCGAAGACTACAATCTCGGTATTTTCGACGCCGGTCACGATAAACTCGTTGCCGCGGCGCATACGGCGGGACTGGTTTACAAGCCCTGTGGCGCTGGCGGCGGCGATGTCGGTATTTTGCTCGGCACGCACGGCGAACAGCTGGATGAATTCTTGGCCGGGCAGCCGCATCCCGGATGCCGGATCCTGGAGAGTAGATTGGAAACGCAAGGCGTAGCCTGGGAGCAACGTTGAACGACTCCCGACTGGCCGGTCTTTACAGGCTGAGTGTGCCGGAGCGCATTGATGCGCTGCGGCGTGCTGGCTGGCTGTCGCCCGGTGAGGCGGACGAGCTGAAGGCGGGCCAACAGGTGCTGTTGGCAGGCGGGGCCGACAGGATCATTGAGAACGTCGTCGGTGTTTTCGGGCTGCCGTTCGCAGTGGCGCCCAATTTCCTGGTCAACGATCGCGACTACATGGTGCCGATGGTTGTCGAGGAGCCGTCTATCGTCGCGGCGGTCAGTGGCGCCGCACGACTTTTCCGGAAAAGCGGTGGCTTCGTCGCGCATTGCGAAGAATCGCTGCTGGCGGGGCAGGTACATGTGACGGGCGTCGCGGATTCCGACGCGGCGTTGCGACAACTCGAGGCGGAGAAGCACTCGCTGCTGAAAGCCGCAAATGCCATCCACCCCAGGCTCAGTGCAAGAGGCGGCGGCGTTCGAGACCTCGAATTTCGCCTGCTCGAGTTGCCCGGCGGCGACCCCCTGTTAGTCGTCCACGTGCTGGTCGACACGGTCGATGCCATGGGCGCAAACCTGGTCAATACAATATGCGAAGCGGTGGCGCCGGAAATCGCGAGGCTTTGCGAGGGCAAGGTTGCCCTGCGCATCTTGTCAAATCTCGTCGATCGGTCCGTCGTTACGGCCGCGGTAAACATAGCAACGACAGAGCTCGCAAGCGGCGAATCCGATGGCGAGCGGATTCGCGACGCCATCATCATGGCCAACGACATCGCCTGCGCCGATCCTCACCGCGCCGCGACGCACAACAAGGGCATCATGAACGGCGTTGACGCGATGGCTATCGCGACCGGCAATGACTGGCGGGCCATCGAAGCAGGCGCGCACGCTTTCGCCGCAGCTGGCGGGACCTACCAGCCGCTGACGCGATGGGCCCTGGGACCCGGTGGCGACCTGACCGGGGAGGTGCGCATACCTTTAAAAGTCGGAACCGTCGGTGGCACGCTTGAGGCCAACCCTGCCGCCGCTCTCGGGCTGGGGATTAGCGGCGCAGAGACGGCCAAAGAACTGGCACTGCTGATGGCGTCTGTCGGTCTCGCGCAGAATTTCGCGGCTTTGCGTGCGCTGGTGGGCAGTGGCATTCAGGAAGGCCACATGAAACTGCATGCGCGTAGCATTGCCGCCGCGGTCAATCCGCCAGAGGAGCAGTTCGACGAACTCGTTCTGCGCCTCGTCGACAGCGGCGAGATCAAACGCTGGAAAGCAGCAGAGATACTCGGTGAACTGCAGTCGTCGGTCGAATCGCGAATAGAGCCCAATGGCACGGCAGCCGGCAAGGTAATTCTCTTTGGTGAGCATGCCGCTGTGTACGGACGTCACGCACTGGCGCTGCCGGTGCCTGGCGCTGTGCACGCGCGCGTCGACGTGGCCGAGGAGTCTTGCACGACTTTGTCGATTCCCGTGTGGGACGTATCCGGCCAGGTCGATTTCGACGAGCCGCAGGGCGTCGATGCGGCTGTCGCGTTGATTCGCGATGAACTGGGCCTTGCGGATTCGCACTTCTCGATAATCGTCGATTCGCAACTGCCAAGAGGAATGGGCCTGGGCTCGTCGGCGGCCGTCGCCGTCGCGGTCACCAGGGCGATGTCGAAAGCGATGGATCTGAGTGTTGGTGACGACCGCGTCAACGCTATCGCGTTCGCCTGTGAAAAACTCGCGCACGGCACGCCGTCCGGCGTGGACAATACGCTATCCACGTTTGCACAACCCATGCTGTTCAGAAATGACGGCGGACTCACTATAGAGCCGCTTGAACTGGCAGAAGCCCCACCGCTTCTTGTCGCATACGGCAACGAGGTGGGGCTGACGAACAAGCAGGTCGCCGGCGTCAGGCAGCGCCGCGCGCAGTCACCCGGGAGCTATGACGCGCTGTTCGATGAGATGGATCGCATGAGCGTTGCCGGCGTGGCGTTGCTGGAAGCACGCGATTACGCGGAGCTGGGTCTGTCGATGAATATCTGTCACGGCCTATTGAATGCGCTGGAGGTCTCGACACCCGGGCTTGAGCGCATGGTGTCGCTGGCGAGACGCTCCGGCGCGGCCGGCGCCAAGCTAACCGGGGCGGGTGGCGGGGGCTCGATCATAGCGCTATGCCCGGGAACGATGGATAAGGTCAGGGCCGCGATGCAGCATGCGGGATATCGAACGTTGGTACTTGAGCGATGAACGACAGCAACAGAATAGTATCGTCAGAGAGCGAGGAGCTGATCCTCGTCGACAGCAACGATCAGGAAATCGGCTATCTTTCGAAGGCGCATTGTCACGATGGCGCCGGCGTTCTGCATCGGGCGTTTTCGCTGTTCCTGTTTAACGATAGTGGAGAACTGCTTTTACAGAAACGCGCCGAGAGCAAGCGACTGTGGCCAGACTACTGGTCAAACAGCTGCTGCAGTCATCCACGTCGCGGCGAGTCGATGGAGATTGCGACCATGCGGCGCCTGAGCGACGAACTGAATATCGAGACGGAGCTGGAGCACATTTACCGGTTCTGCTATACGGCCGAATTCGGTGAGGCCGGCTCGGAGAATGAGTTGTGCCACGTCTACCTTGGTCGGGTGGGCGGGAGGATGCAGCCAAACGAAAGCGAAATATCCAGTGTGCGCTTCGTCTCGGCAAGCAACGTGGCGCAGGAGCTCGCGAATAGTGCCGGGCGCTTCACGCCCTGGTTCAAGCAGGAGTGGCACGAACTGACGACCAATTATCCTGAAAGGCTCGCGAGGTACTGCGGTCCGGCCTGAGTACCTGAATGGAAGGCGGGCCCTGTAAGGCAAAACCCAAGGGTCAGGAAAGAGCGCAGGCTATACCGGGCAAGCGGAAATCGCGGGCGTGATTGCTATGCCCAGTTGCAGGGCCTGCAACGCGCTCAGGCGATGAACTTGTAGTACTCGATACCCAGGTCGGTAAAGTGCCGTTCTTCGCTACTGCCAACGCGGTCAATGATGAACTCATTGCTAGGCACATAGTCGAGGCCATTGACGCGCCGGCCATCATGCAGCGACTCGTACTGCTCGCGGTCGAGATCGACGGCAAGCTGCATGGCGTCCGCAAAGCGGATCTTCTTCGTGGCTTCGCGCCAGTCGTCGGCAATGAAGAAAGGGATGACTTCGGCGGCGTCACCGCTGCCGTAGCCCAGCGTCAGTACTTCCTCGCCGGCCCGCAGTGAGTCTTCGTCCAGCGCTTGTTCGAAACCAGCGGCCATCCACGCCGGCAACGCCGCCGTGTAAAGATTGCCGAGGTCCAGCATCGTGTCACTGCCCAGCGCCAGCTTGTCCAGAATTTCCTTACGGTAACGCCGTGATGCACGGAAGGCGCGCAGCGCGGCCATGGTCAGCGGGTACGCTTCATACTGCAGTTTCTCCGGACTGGCGAACGAGGCTATCTCCGGTTTGCTTGCCATCTCCGCTTGCATCGCCTGCACGTCGACACCGGCCTCGTAGCAGTAGGACGCCAGTTCCGCGTGATCGGCGGTGGTTCCGTGACTCAGTGCGAACAGGTAGGAAACAGCCCAGCCTGTCTCAGGCATGCGCCGGTAAGGCCGATGCATGAAAACGGTACGCAGCGAACGCAGGTATTCACTCGGATCCAGATCACGCTTCACATACATGTCGTGCAGCGCATGCAGGGTCTCGTCGATATAGCACGTTGTCGAGTACTTGCCGTTGAACACGGGGTAGTCCTGGACTTGGTGCGACTCCGAGCGGTCCTGGCCGCAAAACCGTAGCATCGGTTTGCGGAAATCCAGGATTCGATAATCCGATGCAGAGCCTGAGCCGATCAGGTCGACCACGGCCAGCTTCGGGTCTTCTTCGAGCAGCATGGCAACCGCGCCAGCGCCCTGTGTGGGTTCGCCTGAACTGCCCCGTGCGTATTCCGCGATATCGGCGCAGACGACGATCGCCTGGCTTCCGCGACCATCCAGCGCAAGGTGCCGAATAGCGCCTTTCATGCCATAAACGCCGCCGAGGCAGGCGTGCTTAAACTCCGGGACTTCACAGCTGCGCGATATGGGCGGCTTGCCCCGCGCAACCAGCGCCGCGTCGACCATGCCTTTGACGACGATCGCTCCCGCCGAGTTGTCGGTGCTGGATTCGGTGCCTAAGCCTAAGAATTTGACCCGCGCAGGATCGATGTCGTACTGGTCGATCAGTCGCAGTACCGCATTCGCGGCCATGGTGTAAACACTGTGATTGGGGCCACGGACCCGGAAACTGCGCCCTACAACCTCACGGATCTTCGGCCACTGGTTATCCGTCCAGTCACACCAATCCTCGAGCCACACCCGATAGGGCGGGACGTAGGCGGCGAGGCCGCTGATTCCGATGGCTTTGTTGGATTTCGACATGTCGTATGACTGAGGTTGACGTAGCCCCGGGATTTTAGTGGTCCCGGCGGTCTCACTCAACCATTTATTCTATCGTGATCGTGATCGGCTCCGAAATGATGGGCGGATCATGCGGTATATGTCGATGATCGCCGAGCAGCATTCGCAGCGAGTGAGTGCCCGGTTCGAGGCTAATCCGGGTCGAGGTACTGCCGTCTCCGAAATGCACATGATTGGAGTCGGCCGGAATGGGCAAGCCCGGATCGGGAAGATCTGTGTCGATCAGCAGGTGGTGGTGGCCCGAGTCTGGCTGGTCATCGCCCGCTTTTGTGACGCTCATGCCCGCGATGCCGAACTCGATCGTTATCGGGTTCGTGACCGTGTCGCCATCCCCCGGTGTTATGAAAAATACGTGGGCGCCCTCTGGCGAAGGTGTACGTGCGATGGCGACCGGCTTAGAAGCTGCTTGTAGCGTTTCCGACTCGCTCGGTGCCTTGTCATTTTCGGCGATCGATTTTTCGGCAGCCGGTTTGCCGCAGGCCGCAAGGCAGAGCGAGAGTGTCAACAACGTCGCGGCGAATTTCATCGTGTGCATTTTGGTTTCCCTGTCAGAGAAATAGTCAGACCGAAATCAGCGCAAAAATTAGCGCGCCGAGCAAGGTCACGGCGGTACCCATGCTATAGGCTACGACCAGCACCAGGTACTTCACAAACGTCAGGAGCCGACCCTGACCATAGACGTGGCGCATCGCCATGTACAGGTACACGGGTATATAGAAGGATGCCGCAACGATAGTGAGCGTTGTGATGAGTTCCGGGATGTGAATCAATGCCGCGAACCTGGCAAAGAGTATTTGCAGGATGAGAATCAGGAAAAAGAAAGCATGGTAGTGGATAACGAACAGAATATGCTCAACGAAATAACGGCGTGACAGCGGGTAGAGTACTTTCAAGACCAGCGCCATCAGGGGCAGCAGGACGATCAGGGCAACCGGGATATTGTCGAGCAGCAGGTCACCAAACGATTTGCCGCCATCTGCGGTGACCTTTTCGCAGACCTCCTTGATCTTCTCCACTGTAAAGCGTTTCTTGAACCATTCGGGCAGCTCATCAAGATCACCGGCCTCCACGTTGCAGTCGCCGGTGTCGTCATCGAGCTGGATGTTGAAACCGGTGTCGCCCAGCTCGTTGACCTTGATTCCGAAATCGTCGTCAGTGTTTTCGGCGGACTCCGAGGCTTCTTCGTCACCTTGTTTTTCGTCCTCGACAACGTTATTGCCGACGATGATCCCTTCGGCGGCGAGTTCGTCCAGGATTTCTTTCTTGGCGGCCGCAGCTTGCGCATTTTCTTCTGCCTGCTCCTCCGGCGTAGGTACGGGCGCCGGCTCGAATAACAGGCTGAGGTCATCGCGAGGATCGAAGAACGCTACGACGAAGAAAATAACGCTCAGTACGAGGTAAGTACGGAAGGGCGGCATGTAACGCGCCCTGCGCCCTTCGAGATAGTCTCGTGTCAGTTGACCCGGGCTTTTTAGCAGCGGTATCAGCGTGCGCCACAGTCGCGAGTCAATTTCGAGCAGGTCGCCAAACGCGTCACTGATGAGTTCCCAGAGGCTGATCAGCCGATTTCGCGCTCTTTGACCGCAGACCCCGCAGTACTGGCCTTTCAGGTGAGCACCGCAGTTCAGGCAGTCCGGGCTCTCTACGGCCAGCAATTCCTCGGACACTTCTTCTCTTAGCACGCGGCGCGATACGGCGACCGCCGTACCAAATCGTTCCTCGAGTGCGGATTCTTTGCTGGCGAAGAGCCCGTCGCTCAATTCACCAAAAGCCATCTCATCCTGACACTGGAACTGACAGGTCCAGAACTGGTTGCCGTCGGGATCATTATGAGACTCGAAGGCACGCGCGTGAGCAACGCCCTCTTCTTGCTGGGCCTCGCTTGCGAGGTCCAGAACCCACTGCCGAAACTCCTCGGCTGCGCCAGGATCAACCTTGAAGTTCAGTTCGAAAAGTGGGCCGACAGCAGCGTTCATGGGCCGTATCAGGCGTTTCGCGTTTTCTTCTTGCTCGATGCCTTCTTCTTTGCCGCGCGTTTGACCGCCGGTTTTTTCTTGCTGGCGGACTTTTTCGCGACCGGTTTCTTCGTTGCAGCAGACTCAGCAGTGCTCGAATGAACACGCGCCAACTCGTCGGTCGTGAAGTCATCCACGGCAAGCAGTGCGGCAACCTTGTCATGGTATTCGCGCAAGCCGCGGGCTTCGGCCTTGCTGATGACCTGCGCCTTTTCCGCCTCGTCAATCTGCGAGCCAAGATAACCGGTCTTGATAAGTCCCTCTTTTTGAGCCTGCCGCAGACGACGCTCGAGCGGTATATGCTTCTTGGTCAGCTCCAGAGCTTCCTGCAACAGGCCTAGTGGGTTGCTTGGCTCAAGCGTCGTATAGGCGAGAGCGCTGAGGCGGTCACGTGCCTCCCCGGGTGTTGTTGCGAGTTCGACAACCCTGGAGGCAATTTCGTCCGACGGCGACGAATAGGTGCGGCCGCGGGGGAAAATAAAGAAGCGCAGCATTGCGGCAACCGGCCGGTTCGGGAAATTCAGCAGGAACGCATGCAGAGATTCCTGCGCCTGGTACATAAGCGTTCGCACCGACCACTCCACGAGCGGCAGATCGGTTGCGCGCCTGCCTTGATTCTCGAAGTGCTTCAGCACGGTCGATGCTAGGTACATCGAACTCAAGACATCACCAAGCCGCGCAGACAACAATTCGCGCTTCTTCAGTGCGCCGCCGAGCGTGAGCATCGCGAAATCCGACGCCAACGCAAAGCCGGCACTGTATCGATTGATGTTCTGGTAGTAACGTCGCGTCGGCGTGTTCAACGGCACGCGACTGAACTTGGCATGCGTGAGCGCGAGGAAGAAAGAACGCGCCAGGTTGCTGATTGCGTAGCCGATATGGCCGAACAGCGCATCATCGAACTCGATAAGGCCGCGATCCTGATCTTCGTCAGCCGCAGCGTGCAGCTCCCGCAGCACGAACGGGTGGCAGCGAATAGCGCCCTGACCGTAAATGATAAGGCTGCGAGTGAGGATGTTCGCGCCCTCTACGGTGATTGCTATCGGCGTCGCCATGTAACTGCGAGCCAGGTAATTGCTCGGCCCCATCATGACGCCTTTGCCGCCGTGCACGTCCATTGCGTCATTGGCCGTCTTCCGACCAAGCTCCGTGCAGTGATACTTGAGGATTGCAGATGGCACCGCCGGTTTTTCGCCCTGGTCGATAGCGCCGGCCGTAACGGCGACGGCCGCATTCATGATGTAGGTGTGCCCGGCAATGCGCGCAATGGCTTCGCCGACACCTTCGAAGTTGGCGATCGATGTATTGAACTGCTTCCGAATGACGGCATAAGCACCGGTGGCATAAGTAGCCGCCTGCCCACCGCCGGACGCCGTCGACGGCAACGTGATTGCTCGTCCGACGGACAGCAGCTCGACGAGCATCTTCCAGCCTTTGCCGGCCAGATCCGGGCCGCCGATGATGTAATCGAGGGGAACAAAGACGTCCTTGCCGGACGTGGGGCCGTTCTGGAAGGCAACGGACAGTGGGTAATGACGGCGCCCGACCTCGACTCCCGGTGTATCGGTGGGAATCAGCGCGGCGGTAATGCCGTGTTCGCTTTTCTCGCCGATAAGGTGGTCCGGATCGTAGAGCTTGAACGCCAGGCCCAACACCGTGGCTACGGGTGCCAGCGTAATGTAGCGCTTGTCCCAGTTAAGGCGTAGGCCGGTAATGGTCTTGCCGTTCCACGTGCCTTTGCAGACGACGCCGCTGTCGATGAGCGCAGCTGCGTCTGATCCCGCTTGCGGAGACGTCAGCGCAAAACAGGGAATCTCGGTGCCGGCGGCGAGACCCGGCAGGTAGCGGTCTTTCTGTTCTTCAGTGCCGTAATGCAGTAGCAGTTCGGCGGGCCCAAGCGAGTTCGGCACGCCGACCGTGGACGAGGCTGTCGCGCTGCGGCTGGCGAGTTTGGAGATGACCGCTGCATTCGCATAGGCTGAAAATTCGAGGCCGCCGTATTGCTTTGGAATGATCATGGCGAAGAATTTCTTCTCGATGATGTAATCCCAGACTTCTTTCGGCATGTCGGCGTGCTCATGACAGATGGCCCAGTCATCGAGCATCCGGCAGAGTTCCTCGCAGGGGCCGTCAAAAAACGCCTGTTCCTCATCCGAGAGTTTTGGCGCAGGGTAGGACATCAGCTTGTCCCAATCGGGCATTCCGGAGAACAGCTCGCCATCCCACCAGACATTGCCGGCTTCCAGCGCTTCGCGTTCGGTATCCGACATTGACGGCAGCATCTTGCGATAGATCGCAAGCAGGGGTTTGGTGATTTTCTCGCGTCGCACCTCGATCAGGTTGGGCACGATCATCAGGCCGAAAAACAGCGTCAGGAGGAGCTTCCAGAGAAAGTGACCATCGCCAAAAACCCAGTAGGCGAGCAGCGCAATTGCTGTCGCGATGGTCGATGTGCGCAGATCAACACGCTGGTAGGCAAGATAGATTCCACCGCCAACGAACAGCAGCAGCCAGAACAAACTAACAAGAAAACCGGACAAGTCGTACACCTCGCAGGGTCAACATTGAACGGCGCCGCCTGAAGGCGACGCCCCAAAACACTCTATAGCAGTTCCTCGATCGCGGCACGCTCCTCGCGAAGCTCGGTCTCGGTCTTGGCCATGCGATCACGACTGAAGTCGTCGATGGCAAGTCCCTGCACGATTTCGTACTGGCCGTCGCGACAACGCACGGGGTAGGAATAGATGATGCCGGCCTCGACGTCGTAACTGCCGTCGGCCGGGATCGCCATGCTGACCCAGTCATCATCCGGCGTGCCGAGCGCCCAGTCGTGCATGTGGTCGATAGCGGCCGACGCTGCAGATGCGGCAGACGAAGCGCCGCGTGCCTCGATGATCGCTGCGCCGCGTTGCTGCACAACGGGAATGAACTCGTCGCCAAGCCAGGACTGGTCGACCAGTTCCATCGCGGCCCGGCCGCTTACGCTCGCATGATTGATGTCGGGATACTGCGTCGCCGAATGATTGCCCCAGATCGTCAGGCAGCGGATGTCATTCACATGGCTGCCGGTTTTCGCGGCCAGCTGCGCCTTTGCACGGTTATGGTCGAGCCGGGTCATGGCCGTGAAGTTGCGAGGATCGATGTCAGGAGCGTTGCTGCGCGCAATCAGGGCATTCGTGTTGGCCGGATTGCCGACCACGAGGACGCGGATGTCACGACTGGCATGATCATTCATCGCCTTGCCCTGTACTGAAAAGATCGCCGCATTGGCCTGCAAAAGGTCCTTGCGCTCCATGCCGGGACCGCGAGGGCGTGCGCCTACCAGCAGGGCGTAGTCGCTGTCTTTGAACGCGGTGTTCGGGTCATCCGTTGCGACGATCCCGGCGAGCGTTGCAAACGCACAATCGTTGAGTTCCATAACTACGCCGTTCAAGGCGGGTAGTGCGGGCGGAATCTCCAAGAGCTGCAATATGACAGGTTGGTCCGGACCCAGCATTTGGCCGGATGCGATTCTGAAGGCGAGCTGATAGCCGATCTGGCCGGCGGCGCCAGTAATAGTGACGCGAACGGGTGATTTCATTGTTGGTTTCCTGATTCGGGATGCGCGGATTGCCCACCGATTTTAGCATCGGCGCGGCTATCAGACACGGGTGTTGACTACTTATCGGTGATCGAATCGTCGAATTCAGGATATACCTGTCGAAATTCCTCGTATTCCTCGTCTGCCTGTTCGTCCCGCCCGCTTTCCCTGAGCTTAAGTATGCAGGCCAGCCAGGCGTCTGCCGTCTCACGCTCGGGTTCGGGGCACGCCTGATCGGAGTTTGCTGCGGCGCTCATCGCAGCGAAGGAAGCGGCTGCGCTCCGAGCCTCCTGGGAGACCTGCTTTGCCGCGAGCCTGTCTGCCGCATCGCGGTGGGCCGCAGCGAGATCAGTCGACATTTGCTCCGTGAGCCGGGTTTCAGCAGCGGGGACATCGGCCTCAGCAGGGGCTCCGATGGAACCTGTATCTGATCCTGTCCTGGCTCTTGCCAGTGCTTCCGCCTCTCGCATCACTTTCTCTGCACGTGGCGCGAATTCCTCGTTCGACGGCGTTTCCAGAGTAAGCGGAGCCTGCGCTGTGGCGCGCTTTCGCTTTGCTTCGGCGGCAATATCTTTTTGCGTTGTCGATACGGGTACCGGCGACTCGGCCACAACGCTTTGTGCAGGCAGGGCAGCATCGTCGTCCCGGGCATGGCGATCCACGGGCGCATCGCTGTCAGCCGCCGGCGAAACGCTCACGTAATCCGGGTCCGACGACGGCAATTGCGTCAGCTCAAGGACGATCGCGAGGCTAAGGCCTACGGTTGCCGCCCAGGCGGCGGGGCGCATCCAGGCCCGCGCCCGCGCGTAAGGCGTTCGGACGCCAGCCGCCAGCTTCAGCACCTGCTCAGTCAAATGATCCGGCGTACGCTCGTCGGCCAGCGCCCGGTAGGTTTCCGTAACGCGCGAATCCTGAGCGCGATTTTCTCGCTCGTTGTTCATAATCGCTCCGGGTTTTCGTCGATCGCTGCGCGCAGTTTCTTTACTGCGTAGCGCAATCGACTTTTGGCAGTTTCGCGGTTTATACCGGTGACCATCGCTATTTCGTCAATGCTGAGACACGCTTCTTCATGAAGCAGGAACGCATCGCGTTGCTCATCGGGCAGGTCGAACAGCGCTTTTGCCAGGCGCTCCTTCGCCAGGCTGCGCTCTGTTGCTGTTTCCAGCGTCTCGCCCGGATGAGCGTGCAGTTCCACCTCCATCTCGGTGTTATTCGAATGGCGTTTGTTGCGGCGCACATGATCGATGAAACAGTTGTGCGCAACGCGGTACAGGAATGTCGTGAATTTAGCGGTCGGCCGGTAGCTGGCGCGCGATTTGACGATCTTGCCCCAGACATCCTGAAATATGTCTTCGGCGGTGTCCCGATGGCGACAGAGCCTCAGGAGATACCGATACAAGGGATCGGTATGCCGTCGATAGAGGATCTCGAACGCCGCCGTGTCGCCGTCTTTGTAGCGCAACATCAGCGCGCTGTCGTCGGGTATGTGCCCCATAACGGGAGCATAGGCGAGGCTCACACTGCTGAAAAGTGTCTTTGCCGGTCTTGCCACCGATTCTGGGTTCGCCGCCATCGTGTTTCGTCCCTTAGATTTACTGTAAACGCGGAATTTCGACCGGCGGGGTTACCAGGAGCCTCAAAAAAGCTTGCAATGCGTCTTCTCAGTGTTATAGTTGACTATAACACTAGATCACTAAGCTGATCGGCAGGCAAAGAGAAAGGTCCGGGAGACCGACGATGTTCGAACAAATTAGGCATAGCAACGAGATAATCGGCCTGACAATGATGCTGTTGTTAGTCATGGCACTGGTGGCCAGCCAGGCCGACGCGACGATTCAAGAGGATGTCAGGGCGGCGGCAATGGAGCAAACAGAGGGCCTGGACTCGCCAGACATGCCTTTCACAGCAACTATCGAGGGGCATTTCAACGGCAAGGTTCTGACCGTCTCGATCGATACCATGGCGCACTTTGGCCGTTTCCGTATCCAGAGCAACTAGACCGGCGGCAGGCCTGTATTCACCGGACAGGTGAGAGCGGCCGCCGTCCAGGTTATCGGCAACGCACTTAGCAAGAATCAGGAAGCGATATTTAATGGACCCAAAATGGGATGAAGATCAGCCGATCTATCGCCAGCTGCGCGATCGCGTCGTTGCGATGATCCTTGAAGGCGTTCTCGGCGATGGTGACGCTTTGCCCTCAGTGCGCAACGTAGCCGCCGAGTATCGCCTCAATCCGCTCACGGTGCTGAAGGGCTACCAGGAACTTGTCGACGAGGGGCTGGTGGAGAAAAAGCGCGGCCGGGGCATGTTTATCAATGACGGCGCTCGCACGAATCTCCTCAAAGCTGAAAGACAGCGCTTCCTGGAGAAGGAGTGGCCGAAAGTCCGTTCGACTATCGAGCGACTTGGACTCGATGAGGCCGACCTGTTGCGCTCCATCCCAACAACAAAAGAAGCGGGAGATAAGAATGACTAGCCTTGTCAGTGCTCGCGGCGTTTCCAAGCACTTCGGCGCCATTCGCGCGGTGGATAACGTTAGCTTCGAGATAGAGCAGGGTAAGATTCTTGGCTTGATAGGACCTAACGGCGCCGGTAAGACCACCCTGCTCAAGGCAGTGCTCGGGTTGACGGACTTTGACGGCGAGCTTTCTGTGCTGGGGCTGGATCCATTCCGGCAGCGCAAGGAACTCCTGAAGAACATTTGCTTTATCGCCGACGTTGCCGTGTTGCCTCGCTGGATACGCGTTACCCAGCTTCTCGACTTCGTCGAGGCTATTCATCCAAACTTTTCGCGAAAACGTGCGGAGAGCTTTCTGAGCCAGACCAAAGTCCGATCAGATGCCAGGGTTCGCGAGCTTTCCAAGGGCATGGTGACGCAATTGCACCTGTCCATCATCATGGCTATCGACGCGAAGTTGCTGGTTCTTGATGAGCCGACCCTGGGGCTCGATATTATTTTTCGCAAAGAGTTCTACGGCAATCTTCTGAATGACTACTTCGACGAGCAACGCACCATCCTGATCACGACTCACCAGGTCGAAGAGGTCGAAAACCTGTTGACCGACATCATGTTTATCGACGACGGCAAGATTATTCTCGATAAGCCGATGGATGCACTTCCAGATACCTACGTAGAGCTGCTGACGTCTGGCGAAAATGCGGCCAAGGCAAAAGGGCTGGGGCCGATCGCCGAACACGAAATGTTCGGCAAATCCGTGCTGCTATTCGAAGGAGTAAACCGCGAGAACCTTGAGGGACTCGGTGAGCTTCGAACACCGTCGGTTGCTGACTTGTTTGTCGCAAAGGTAAAGGGGGCGCGCAAATGATCGCTAATCAACTGGCATTGATCAAACGCGAGATCTGGGAACATCGATCGATCTACGTTACGCCCGTCGCGATCGGAAGCATCGTTTCTCTCAGCGTACTGGCGATGCTTGTGTTTGCGTCCGGCTTTGCCAAAGAGCTTGATATTGCGATCTTCGGAGCCTCGAACCTGGCCGGGGAAGGTGAGCGAAAAGCCGCACTGACGGCGTTCTTCGTGGGCACTTCCTGGTTGTTCCTTGTCGGCCTCGCAATTCTTACCGTGTTTTATTGTCTCGACACGCTGTACGGTGAGCGCAAAGACAAGAGCATACTGTTCTGGCGGTCTCTGCCCATCACCGACGCCGAAACGGTGCTTTCGAAGCTGCTGACGGCGGTCTTTGTTCTGCCGGTCGTTGCGGCGCTCGGCATCATCGCGACCCACCTGGTCAATCTCATCATCACCAGCGCCTGGGTATCGATGAAGGGCGGCGATGCGGGTTTGTTGATATGGGGCTCGGTGCCATTACTCGATAATTGGCTGACGGCGTTCATTGTCCTCATCGCATCCGGTATCTGGATGTCACCCTTCATAGGGTGGTTCCTGTTCGTTTCGGCCTGGACCAAGCGCGCGCCGCTCCTCATGGCATTCATGCCGTTGGTCCTGGTACCGCTACTGGAATGGATTTTCTTGCGAACGCGTTTCTTCGCCAGTGGTGTGCTGGATCGCGGCGATGCCATGCCGTTGTTCAGGGCGCTGGACTTTGAGACGTTTTTCGAAAAAGAGCATTGGCGCGCCGGTATCGACAGCATCAGCCTGCTGGAGCATCTCGATGTTGTTCAGTTCCTGACCAGCCCGGCGACGTGGGCGGGTGTGGTTGTTTGCGGCCTCTTCGGGACGGCGGCGACCTACGTGCGCCGCTACCGCGATGAGAGTTAGGCGTCCCTCTGGCCTGGGTCGATAATCTCGCGGCTGTGAACAGCCCGGATCAGGGTTTACTGCGAATTTCGAACTTACGGAGCTTGCCCCGAAACTGGTGGTAACCCAGGCCGAGAAGGTCGGCCGCCAATCGTTGATTAAAGCGCGCTTTTTCCAGTGCCGCTCGCAGCAGTTCCGTTTCCATATCCACCAGTCTTTGTTTGAGGTCGGTCGGAAGCAAGAAGCTGCGACGCTTTGTGGCGCCAGCCCCCGGCGGGATCGACTCACTTTGCGTTATTCTGAATGGCGAATCGAACGGGTCCAGCGCAATACTCGAAATCGGCTGTTCCGGATCCTCGGCGCGATAGACGCTGCGTTCGATCGTGTTTTTCAGCTCACGAACGTTGCCCGGCCACTGATTTCGCAGTAGCGCAGAGGACGCCCGCGGATTAAAGCCGGGGAAGTAGCTCCACTTCAGTTCGCTCGCCATGTGAATCGCGAAAGCATTGGCGAGGGGCAGAATATCCTCGACCCGTTCCCTGAGCGGAGGGACGGTGATGACGTCGAAAGCAAGTCGATCAAGCAGGTCGATTCGAAATCGTCCGTCCGCGGCGAGCGACTGCAGGTCGGCGTTCGTCGAGCCAACAATACGCACGTCCACTCTGAGCGTTTCATTTCCGCCAACGCGCTGAACTTCGCCGTACTCGATCGTGCGCAGGATCTTCTCCTGCATCCTGAGCGATATCGTAGCGAGTTCGTCGAGTATCAAAGTGCCGCCGTCTGCTCGTTCGAAGTGTCCGATGTGCGTCTTTGCTGCGCCGGTGAAGGCCCCGGCCTCATGCCCAAAAAGTTCAGACTCGAGAATGCTCTCCGTTAGTGCTGCACAGTTGACCTTGACGACGCTCTGTTCCCAGCGATCCGAAAGGAAATGAAGGCGGGATGCAATTAATTCCTTGCCAGTACCGCGCTCACCGACCACCAACACCGGCTTCGACAGGGTTGCTGCCCTGGAGACGTGTTCGAGCATCTCCAGGAAAGCCGGCGCTTCGCCGATGATCTGTTGTGTTTCGGGAGCTGAAGGCATTGGTTGATTAGGCCATAAGTTAGTCAAAATAGCCAGATAGTGGTGGAAAATACCATTTCTAAGTTGTGATAGAGAGACAATAGATTATCTTTTTATCGTTAAAAAACAGCGACTTAGTGGGTTTCCACGTGCTTGGCACGAATGCTGCAATGTTTATAAGCAGGATTCACATGAAAAGAGGACAGAGTCATGGGCATATTCACGAGATTCAGCGACATCGTGAACTCGAATATCAACGCCATTCTCGATAAAGCCGAGGATCCGGAGAAGATCGTCCGCTTGATGATCCAGGAAATGGAGGACACGCTGGTCGAGGTTCGTTCTGCGGCAGCACGGTCGATTGCAGACAAGAAAGACCTGAATCGCAAAATCGAGAAATTCGATCGCGAAACGGCCGACTGGAATGACCGGGCCGAGCTGGCGATGCGCAAGCAGCGCGAGGATCTTGCGAAGGCAGCCCTGATCGAAAAGTCCCGGGTATCGGGCGCTGTCGATGTGCTCAAGGAGGACTACCTGGCCGTCGACGACGGGCTTGCCAAACTGAATGAGGATATTGCACGCCTCGAAAGCAAGCTCGAGGATGCCAAGACACGGCAGAAGTCGCTCCTGGCACGCCACAAGACGGCAAATAGTCGACTGGCGGCTCGCAAGAAAATACACGATTACAAGATTGACGACGCGATGGTTCGATTTGAAGCATATACCCGCCGTATCGACGACGTGGAAGGTCGTGTCGAGGCCTATGACCTTGGGTTACCGAAAGACCTCAATCATGAATTCGCGGGTCTTGAGGCTGAGGAATCGGTAAATAAGGAGCTGGACGAGCTGAAGGAGCGCGTCGCGGCAGAGAGGAATCGAAACACTGAGGCCGGGTAACAGGAGCTTTTGGGAGGAGCAGACAATGAGTCGAGGAACATGGGATACGGATCACGGACCGCTGCGGGGCTTTTACCGCGACCGTGAAAGCGGCTGGGTTTCCGGTGTCTGTGCGGGTTTGGCGGACCGCTTCAATTTCCGACTGGGCACCGTAAGAGTAATCGCGGTTATCAGCCTGCTGTTGTTCTTCTGGCTTACAGCCGCGATCTACCTGGCAGCAACGTTGCTGATAAAAGAAAGGCCGCTTGTCTATTCAGGGCGACGGACGGAGTATGACTTCTGGCGAACCTATCGTAGCGATCATTGGAGGCGCTCATGAGCACGTATAGCGAAACATCCGGGGGACGCTTGTATCGGGATACCGATTGCGCGGTGCTCGGTGGCGTTTGCGCCGGGCTCGCCGGCTACTTTGGGCTGAACCTCAAGGTGACGAGATTTCTCGCTATAGTTGCGTTTTTTATGGCTATGCCGTTCGCCGTATTTGGCTATCTTGCGATGGTTTTTCTGATTCCGGCAGAATCGCGCGGCGACTCTGGCCGGGTCGGCGGGGCGAGGTGTGGTTGGGGAACGCGTCGAGCCAGGCGCAGAGCGAGACGTCGTGAAGAGCGGCGCGCCGAATCGCGTGAAGTTCCCGACAGAACGGTGTCCGGACCAAGCATCAAGGACGTGCGTGAGCGTTACAGCTCTCTTGACAAACGCCTTGCGGAGCTTGAGAAACAGGTAACGTCCCCACGGTTTCAGCTGGAACAGGAATTTCGAAAACTTTAATGAACAGAATTAACAGAGGGGCCTGCCAATGAACACACTCTTTTACGTCGTTTGCATCGTTGCAATCGTTTTCACGGCGCAGACCATTCAGAAATATATGAAGATAAAGAACGAGGAACGGGCATCACAGGATCCCGAACTCGAGGAAACACTTGCCCAGATCGAGCGACTGGAGGAGCGCATCCGTGTCCTCGAGCGTATTGTGACCGAGAATAAATACGATCTAAGTCGTGAAATCAGCAAACTGGAATAGCGTCTCCGCCAACAACAGTGCCCCAACGAAAACGCCCGTCTGACGACGGGCGTTTTCAGTTTCCCAGGCTGGAATCAAGTGGCTACTGACCGCCTTCCTTGTAAGCACGAACCTGCACGTTGAATTCCTCTGCTACGAGATTCATTTCATCTACAGCCGCGTTATATTTCTTGTTATACATTTCAATGCGCTGTTGCTTGGTAGCTTCGTCGATGTCGTCCCCTCCCGCGACAGTCTCTTGCTCGGCGACCTCAATACAGGACAGGTATTCCTCCATCGCACTCATATAGGCCTTGATGCCTCGCTGGCCTTCAATCATCTGATCCTTGGTGGCTGTCGTGCCATCGGGGACATCGGCACGATGCGGGTAATCACAGGCAAACGCGGCAGATGTGCTCAAGAAAATAAGCGCAGAAAGAAGAATATTTCCAGTCATGTTCATAGGGTCTACTTGATAAGGCCAGCAAGACAATAACTCTACCGGGTCTTGCCGATTCGGTGCAAGACAAATGCGCATTTCAAAGCGCCCTTATAGTCGTGCAAAAAGAAATTAAAAACAGAGGCTTGCGGCTATATTTCCGGCGTTGAATAGCCGCGATCGAAGCCGACGACGAGCGGTTAAATCAAGCGAAAAGTGCGCGAAACGAGTCCGTTCCGTCGGCCTGGGCCAATTGCAGTTCAAGGTAGTTGTCGGCACTCATCGGCTCGCCAAAGAGCAGTCCCTGGGCATAAGTACAACCATGCTCCTGGAGAAACACGAGCTGCTCTTCTTCCTCTACGCCCTCGGCAACAACGTCCATATTAAGGTTGCGTCCCATTTGTATGATGGTATCTACGATAGTCGCATCGTCCGGATTTGTGGCGATATGCCGGACAAAGGACTGATCTATTTTCAATGTGCTTATCGGAAATTGCTGCATTGCGCTCAAAGAAGAGTAGCCGGTGCCAAAATCGTCGATCGCGAGATGCAGGCCCAGTCCATACAGTTGATCCAGCAACTTGATCGTACGGGTGGGGTTCTCCATCAAGGTCGTTTCAGTAATCTCAAGCTCGAGCGACGTTGGCGAAATCTCATGGCCATGCAATATCGCTTGGATTCGGTTGATGAAGTTTAGCTGCCGCAGCTGCTTCAATGACAGATTCACTGAGACGCGCCCCGGTGAAGACACCCTTTTCTGCCAGATGCGGAAGTCCTCGCATACCTTGTCCAGTACCCACTCGCCAATTTCAATAATAAGGCTGGATTCCTCGGCGATCGGGATGAAATCTGACGGCATAATCAGGCCGCGTTCAGGTAGCTCCCAGCGGACCAGCGCTTCCGCACCAAATACTTCGCCGGTCTGCAAGTTGTACTTGGGTTGGTAGTGGACGAGCAATTCATCGCGTTCGAACGACCGTTTCAGCTTGCTCTTGGTCATCAGTCTGTCGACTGAAGCCTCATTCATCTTTGGTTCGTAGAAGGAAAAGGCGTTGCCGCCGTTCCTCTTGGCGTGGTACAGGGCTGCGTCGGCGTTACGGATTAAATCGATTACGTTCACCGCGTCTTCTGGATAAAACGCGACGCCCATGCTAGCCGTCATAAATACCTCGTGTCCCTGCACGAAGAAGGGATCGGACAGGCGATTGAGCAGGGTTTGTGCGAGTTTGCGCGTCGCCTTCAGACCGTCGCCGCTCGGACCGAGGCGATCGACCATGACGGCGAACTCATCACCAGCGAGGCGGCCAATTATGGAGTGCTCTGGCAAGGCGGCTGCCAATCGCTCCGCGACCGTTTCCAGCGTCGTATCGCCGGCAAGGTGTCCAAATGTGTCGTTAATTTCCTTAAAGTTATCGATGTCAACATAGAAAAGGCAAAGCGGGTTACGGGCCCTGCGGGCACGCGCGATGCTGCGTTGCAACAGGTGTTGAAACTGCATGCGATTCGGTATCTTGGTGAGCGCATCGATACGTGCCAGGTAGCGGATCCGCTTTTCCGCCCGCCGGCGCTCTGTAATGTTCTGCGCCGCATAGATTCGATTGATCGTCTTGCCATCGCTGCTGTCGATGATCGAGCAGGTGTAGGATACTGGAATTGACTCGCCGAACTTGGATTCGAACGTGGCCTCTTTCGGCAAACCCGATGGTGTCAGATCGGCCAGAGAACTGCCCTTGCTGGTGTCGACCAGGACATCAATTGATATGCCAATAAGTTCGTCGTCCTCGAAACCCAGGAGATGTGTCGTGGCGGCATTGATACGCTGAATCTTGCCATCATCAGCCGTAACAATGATCGCCTCGTTCATGCCCGAGAGAATCGTATCGACGTAGTTACGTGAGATCGTCGTGTTCCGCAATCGCTCGCGCATATCGTTGAAGACGGCGGCCAGCTCCCCTAGTTCGTCATCGCGAGATTCCTGCAACGGCTCGCCGAAATCGGCGTCACTAAATTTCTCAGCCTGAATTTTCAGCCGCTCGATGCGTTGTGACTGATTACGGAAGAAGAGCCATACGATGGCGCCGCACAATATCAGCACGGCCAGTGTGCCGCCGACTATCCACGCATAACTCTTGTGGCGACTCTGGATTTCGGTGGTCATCAACTGTTCACCGAATGACGCGTAGTCATCGTGCAGCTCCTGCAGGCTGAAAACACCGCTCAGGTAGCCGACTCTTGCTTCATTGCTGATGACGGGATAGGGCATCAGCAGTTGATGGTCCGACCAGACGACATCACGCGAGTCCAGGTCGGACACAGGTTCACCACTGCTCAGCGCTTCGCCGGACACGAGAGTGAACTGCAGTCCGGTAAGGCCGTCTCCGGACTCCACGGCGCGATCCAGGAGGTTCTTCATCGCAGTGCTATCGTCCGTTACATCTCTCGCCGACAAGTTCTCTGCGAGGTTCCGAATCCTGGCGCGTGCACGGCGCTCGAAACCACCTCGCATCAACGCGTAGTGTTGATCCGAACTCGCCGTCACTATTTCGTCGGCGAGCCACCGGTACTGGCCATAGAACATTGACAGCATAATGCCCGCAGCGGCAACGCTGAGTGCCACCGCCAATATCCAGACTCGCGGAAATCTCTTGCCGATCATTTTTATTTATTATTCGGCCAATAAAACGATGCCAGTGTAGCATTCGGAGCCGAAGGGAGAGAATTTTCCGGGGCGGACTATATTTCGTCAGTTGGGGGGCAAGCCGGAACGGCAGGACAAAACGGTGTTTTGGCGGCTGGGCTACTCGTCCAGATCGCGCTTTTCGACGAATTCCAGGGGGTCCGACTGGCCGGTCGTCTTCATAACACCCTCAACAACCGCGCCTTCCGCGACAGCGATAGCTTCGCCGCTGACCGTGCCGACAATTCTCGCGGCAGCCGTGATCTCGACTTTACCAAGGGCTATGATATCGCCCTCCAGGTGTCCTGAGACAACAACGGCATCGGCTTTGATCGTTCCGCGCCAGCGACCGTCATTGGCCAAGGTCACGGTACCGCTGATATCACAGTCGCCGTCGACCTCGCCGTTGATAAGGAAATCGCCGTCGCCGCCGATAAGCCCCGTAATTTTGCAGCCTTCGTTGATCAGCGTTGCCGCTCCCGACGCGCGGTCGCGCAGGCGTCGACGCTTTGTCTCGTTCATGCCCAATGCTCCGAGTCGTGTGTTCGATCGTTGAGGGTGAATAGTACCGGGAGTTGCGACGTTTTGTTAACGCGAATAGCGGAATTCTATGGCGTGTTCTGCGGCATCGTCGCAAAAGCGCTGAATAGTCCTTCCGCAAAGGCGGCAACCCACCCCCGGGGGAATCAAAAAGTGTGCTGATATCTGCACTGCCGGAGGACAAACGGGATATTGGCCGAGGTCACGCGCGAGAGCTACAGTTATGGTAAAACAGTCAGCGGGCGCCGGGCGGGCGTTAATTCCAAAGGACAGGATTTGAAGCAACGATTTGAAAAGCGCTTGGCGGCGATCGTTGCTGCAAACAGCGATGCGCTACACGGTGGCCTGAAGGGGGTCGAAAAGGAATCGCTGAGAGTGGCCGCTGACGGTTCGCTTTCGACGCGTCCCCACCCCGTCAGACTGGGATCTGCGCTGACCAATCGATACGTCACGACCGACTTCTCCGAGGCCCTGTTAGAGTTCGTAACACCGGCGTTTCCGACGACCTGGGAAGCGCTGCAGTGTATCTGCGATATCCATCAGTTTACGTACACGCAACTCGGTGACGAAATGCTCTGGTCGGCCAGCATGCCGTGCCTGATTCCGGATGATGATGACATCCCGCTGGCGCAGTACGGCACCTCGAACGTCGGGCGAATGAAGACCATCTATCGACGCGGGCTCGGCTACCGCTACGGCCGGCAGATGCAGGTTATTGCAGGCGTGCATTTCAACTATTCGCTGCCGGAGGGTTTCTGGCCCGTGTATCGGGAGGTTCTGGATTCTGATTTGACTATCGAAGCGTTCAGGTCGGATCAGTACCTTGGACTTATCAGGAACTTTCGTCGCCTCGGTTGGCTTGTGCTTTACCTGTTCGGTTCCTCTCCAGCCTTGTGCAAATCTTTTTCAGGCGCTGCCAGCGCGAGCCTGAAGTCGCTCAACGCCGATTCCTATTTTGAGCCCTACGCCACCTCGTTGCGTATGAGCGATCTCGGTTACAGCAACAAAAACCAGTCGAGAATCAATATCTCGTTGAACAGTCTGGACGAATATGTTCGAGACCTGAGCAGCGCTATCTGCACGCCGGAGCCAAGCTACGAAGAAATCGGTGTAAAGGTGAACGATGAGTACAGGCAGCTCAACGCGAACCTGCTGCAAATCGAGAACGAATACTACTCGCCGGTCAGGCCGAAGCGGGTCGCCAGATCCGGAGAACAGCCGACAGCCGCGCTTCGCCGTGATGGCATCGAATACGTCGAAATCCGCTCACTTGATATCAATCCATTTGATCCGGCAGGGATCAATCAGAACACCATGCGCTTCGTTGAGGCGCTCCTCATCTACTGTGCGCTCGAGGACAGCCCGAAGCTGAATGATAAGTCTCTTGACGAAATCAATAGCAACCATACGGGTGCTGCGAAGCGCGGGCGCGATCCCGAATTTCGCCTGATAAGGGACGGGAAGCCAGTAACCGTTGCGTCCTGGGCAGACGAAATCTTGTCCAAAGTCCTGGCTGTCGCAGAGGTCATCGATGGTTGCGAAAAGAGCGACAGTTACGCGCAGTCTGTTCGGCTGATGCAGGAACTGGTCGCAAACGTCGAGGAGACTCCGTCAGCTCGAGTGCTTGCCGATCTCGATGAAACGCAAAGCAGCTTCTTTGAATATTCGCTGTCGCTGGCCCGGAGCCATAGCGACTATTTTGGCGCAATTACGGCGCTCGACGATGCGCGCGACCAGGTTTTCAGGAAGGAGGTCGCTGACTCCATTTTGCGCCAGCAAACCATTGAGGCTTCGGATGAAATTGGCCTCGATGAATACCTGCAGCGCTACTTCAGGAATTGTTGATCAGAATGGCAGAGGTTCGCCGTGCTCGTAGGCAAAGCGACGGTGCAGTTGCTGCAGGCGAGCGGTCACGGGACCGACGGTGCCGTCGGCTATCGTTCGACCGTCGGCCTCCAGTACCGGTGTCAATTCCCCCATCGTGCCGCTGGTGAACACCTCGTCCGCGTTGTAGACCTCAGTTAGCGATACGTTGCGCTCGGTCGCGGCGATCTCCTGTTCGCTACAGATCGTCAAAATCATGCTTCGCGTAAGGCCCGGCAGACAGCTGTCGGCATGAGGCGTGAGTACAACGTCGTCTTTCACCAGGAAGAGGTTCGTGTCATTGGTCTCCGAGACGAATCCATGGACATCAAGCATTATGGCGCTGTCAACGCCCGCCACATTCGCCTCTATCGACGCAAGGATGTTATTCAGCAGGTTGTTGTGATGGATCTTTGAATCGAGGCACTGCGGCGTGTTGCGCCTGGTCGACGCGGTAACCACGCGGATCCCGGCGTCGGAATAGACGGGTGGTTTCCACTCCGCCAAAACGATTAACGTGCAGCCTGATTGGTTGAAGCGCGGGTTCATTCCGGATGTATTTTTCTCGCCGCGCGTCAGCGTGAGACGAATGTGGGCATTGTCCCGCATGCCGTTTGCTTCAAGAGTCTCGAAGATCGCTGCACGCACATCCTCGGAGGATGGCACCTCTGCGAAGGCGAGTGCCTTCGCAGATTCCTGCAGCCGCGCCAGATGGCCGCCGAGCTCGGCTATTCGGCCGTCATAGACGCGCAGGCCTTCCCAGACGGCATCACCGCCCTGAACCACACTGTCGAATACAGATACGCGTGCGTCCGCCCGCGGCTTTAGCTGTCCGTTAATGCTAACGAGAATGTCCGCGTTACGAGGATCTGTTGCATTCACCCGCTAATCTCCTTTCGTGCTGTTGCCAAGGGCATGTTCGAACAGGCGGTCATACCACGGCCGGCATTCCTGAAGCAGCCCAAGCAGTGCATTCGGAAAGTCTTTTTTCGGACGGTACGGCGCGAATCCTGTGCTTTGATGCACGGCATGGTACCAGTGTGGCGCCCAGACGCCGTCTTCAGGTCGTGCGCCCGCTTCCCAACGCAGCATACCGGTATCGAAATTGAGACCAAGGTGGTTACAAAGTTGCTGCAGAATCGCCGCCGGGTCCGATAGCAACAGCCTTGAATCGAGAATGGCCGGTGTCTGACCGGTATTCCGGAGTTCCTCGAAGAGCTGCCACTGACGCTTCAGTCCAGTGTCCGTCAGAGAGGCGTGCGGCAGCTGCACCGTCAGCGATGGCAACATATCCCGCGGGTCCCTGATCAGGAAGATATTGGTGGTTTGATGCAGAAACCCGAGGTCGAGGTCGAGGAGGTGGTGTGCCATGTGCTTCAGGAACAGGCGGGGCGACGGCTTCACCGTTTGCCGCTCGATAATTGCGCGCATGACGAGTTCACCATTGCAGTTCATGGTGGCCATGACTTCATCGTGGGCCGGGTGTCTCGCGCCAGTGGTACGCAAATAGTGGCCGTAGAGCGGTTCGTCGACGACGCTGATATCGCTGCGCTGTGCGAAGCTGTACATCAGCGCAGTAGAAACGTTGCGGGGGCCTGACCAAAGGCAGATTGGCGTTGTCATTGTTATTCGTTCCTGTTCCCAGGCGAGCCCGACTATCGGATTGTAACGGCGCTTTTCAGGATCGTGGAAGGTTGTCAGGTCCCGGCCGTCGATCCCCGGCTGCCAGCGGATGTCCCATTGTTGTGCGTTCCGTCACAAAAATCGTCTGATTCGGTGTGACGTTCCCTTCAATTTAACTAAACTCGGCAATTATATGTACAAGCGCGCCCGAAAGGCGCCAGTTGGAGTTGTTTTGCTTAAGACGTTCATTGTTGGAATCGTGCTGGGAATTGCAGGTGCTGCAGCCGGGCTCTATCTGTACCCGGTCGTCGACCAGCATCGTGAGACATCGATTGTTTCGGTGGCTCCCAATGGCGGCAACGTGGAGTCGTTCCATGTGAACGTGCCGATGGACCGGATTATGGTTGGCGCTCCGGGCCAGAAGAAACCGCTGCCGCTGGGCATGGAGTGGCCCACTGATGAGGTGCTCCAGGATGTCCGCGTCGAACTGTTCAAGATTCGCAACGAAAGGGACACGGTCGTTGGCGTGGCCTCGAGAACAGCGGCCAGGGACGGGTCCGTACAATTAATCGATTGGGTCCTGCACCTTCCGGCTCGTGGTTCCGTTTATGTGAACATGCGTCCGGAAGCGCTGGCGGGTGGCTATCGTCAGGGTGAGCTTCTCGCTGGCTCGCGCGAATTCTCCCGGCTGGGCGGCGGCATGACCGAACGTTGGGTTCGGAACTCGTCTGGCGAAGAGGATGCCCCTGTTGGCCGCATCGAGCTGGTCACGGCGTTCGTTGGTTTCCAGGAAGAAACCTGATGAAGTTCCTGATCGCACTCTTGCTCGGCATTTTCACAGGCACGGCGCTTTTCGTCCTTGCGATGATCTACAACCCTTTCATGGCAGATCGTGGAATAAGTCCGCTGGCCGTCAGCGATGTTGAAGTTTTTGCGTTAAATTTCTCGGCAGTTCCGGCCGACGCGATCGTCTTCACGAATGACGGTAATTCGGTGCAGAAGCCGCAACCGTCGAAAGTCCAGCAGCTTTGGGAGGCGCCCATTCGCAAGACCCAGGCGATGGCGACAATAATGCGCAATGCGCGCGGCCAGACGGCTGGAATTGGTGTGAAGCTTTCGTCCTTGTCGGAGCGAACCCGGTTACTGAAGGGTGACGCGTTGGTCGACAGTGTCTGGTATGTGTATCTGCCTGACCGTGGCAGCTTTATTTTCCAACAGTCTGAAAATTACTGGACGTTCCTGCGTGACGTGGGTTGGCCTGCCTATCGAAACGGCGCCAACAACTGGAAAGGTAAATGGAACGGAGATCTCACGGCTGGTCCCGGGGTTCTGGGTACCGCGCTGGTCACCGGAGGAAGCGGCTCGTTTCGTGGGCTCACGACGGAGGGTGTGGAATCTCTGTCCGCAGAGGCGTACTCCGCCGACCAGGGGCCGATTGCTGCCGGCGGCCGACTTCTGATCGAGTTGCCCGATAGCGCCGTTGAGGCGGAGACCATATCGGCCGTCGAATGACCCGTCGCAGCCATCAATAGGCGGCGCCAAGCTCCTTCAATGAATTCTCGGGATCGGCGAGTTGCTGTGACGGAATAATCATCTGTGCCGCAATCAGCGCTTTGGACTGCATGAAATCCCTGGGCGAATTGACGGCATCAACGGCAATCAAACGGCCCTTCCTGAGATACAGGCAAGCGAAAGAACGCTCCGCCGGATTGCCGCGGATCACAATATCGTCGTAGCCGTCGGAAAGACCGGCAATCTGCAGCTTCAGATCAAACTGATCCGACCAGAACCACGGCACCTCACAGTAGTGGGTTTCCTTGCCGCAAATGTTGTTTGCGGCGGTTTTGGCCTGTTCAAGGGCATTGTGGACTGACTCCAGGCGCAGATGGCGGCCATAGATATCGTTCGGGTGTGAGGTGCAGTCGCCCACGGCATAGATGTCTGGGTCGCTGGTCTGGCAGCGGTCATCAACAACAATGCCATCTGCTACGTCGAGACCGGCTTCCCGGGCAAGTTTGGTGTTGGGCAGGATACCCGCTCCGATAATGACAAAGTCGGCACGGATTTCTTTATCGTCGTCCAGCACCACTTGTTTGACGCGCTTCTTGCCTCGCAATGCCCTGACCTTGGTCGAAAGCCGGAATTTGACGCCCTGGTTGGTATGCTCGATCTGATAGAAATCCGATATCTCGGGAGAGACAACCCGGCTCATGACGCGATCAGTCATCTCCACGACGGTTACGTCCAGGCCGAGCTTGCGCGCGACGGCGGCAACTTCAAGCCCGATGTATCCTCCCCCGACGATGACCAGCCGCCGCCCGGCCTCGAACTCCGCACGAATTGCCTCAACGTCAGCGATGCCGCGCAGGTAGTGAACGTGCTTCAGACCGGTCCCCTCGACGGCCAGAGGTCTCGCACGCGAACCCAGTGCAAGAATGAGTTTGTCGTAGGCGATGGCATCGCCGCCCTCGATGGCCAGTGAACCGGCGGTACGATCGATGGAAGTGACCGTCGTATCCAGCTGCAACTCTATCTGCGGATCTTCATAGAAGCTGGCGGGCTTCAGGAACAGTCGATCGACAGGCATTTCGCCGGCGAGAAACTTCTTCGATAGCGGTGGGCGCTGGTAGGGCAGGTAGGGTTCGTCACCGATCAGGACGATCTTTCCTTTGAACTTCTCATGACGCAGAGTCGCAACGACCTGGCCCGCGGCATGTCCGGCTCCTGCTATAACGATTCTGGTGGTCAACTGCGACGCTCCTTGGTGGGTTACTGGCGTTACCGCTTTGCGTGTCTATACCGCTGGCGCCAACGGCCAGAGGATCGGCAGTAGCACCATCACGGTTATGAAGACGACGATGGTCAGCGGCACGCCGACTTTCAGGTAATCGACAAACCGGTATCCGCCCGGTCCCATGACAAGGATATTGGCCGGGTGCGAAATCGGGCTGGTGAAGCTGGCGGAGGCCGCCATGGCAACGGCCATCATTGCGGTCTCGGGCGCCAGGCCCATGTCGGACATGGCGGACAGGACGATCGGGGACATCAGGACGACCAGTGCTGCGGTTGGGATGATCATCGTCGCCATCGCCGTCAGGATGTAAAGGCCCATGATGACGGGCCATGGTCCTGCGTCCCCGAGGAGCTCCATGACCTGATCGGCAAGATAGGTAGCTGCGCCTGTATCCTGCATAGCCGTGCCGAGCGGCAGCATGCCGGCAATCAGGAAGATAGCGCGCCAGTCGATCGCCCGATAGGCCTGCTCCATATTGAGGCAGCCGGTCAATACCATGATGGTTCCGCCAATCACCGCGGCAATAGAAATGGGTGCGTAGCCGAGCATCACGGTCACAACGACGGCAAGCATGATGAAGGCCGCCAGCGGGGCTCTGCGCGTGTCGGGCGGCTCCTGGCCGAGTGGCGTCAGTATCAGGAAGTCGGAGTCCGACGAAAGCAGCTGCAGGCGATCGCGCGGTCCCAGAAGCAACAGGGCGTCACCCACCTGCAGTCGCTCGTTGGCGAGATCCGTACCCACCGTTTCTCCCTCGCGCCAGATGCCCGCAAGCTCAATGCCATAGCGTTCGCGGAAATTCAGTTCGCCGATCGACCGACCGGCGAGAGTGCTGCGGGGGTCGAGCGTTGCGTCCATCAATGTCAGGCGTTCTGACTCGAAGGCCGAAACATTGGCGGAAACCTTGGTATCGATCTCCAGTTCCTGCAACCCGCGGAGCACGTCGAGATCATTGTGCTGACCTTCAATGAGCAGCAGATCGCCGCCCAACAGGACTTCGTCGCCGCGCGGCATGACCTTGAGTTCGCCATCACGAAACACGGCGATGACACGGAAGTCGAAGACATCGGCGAGACGACTCTTGCCAAGAGTCTCGTCGACGAGTCCGCTGTGCTTCGGCAATCGGACGACAAACATGCGTTCGTCGGAGTGATAAGTCTCAGCGAGTTGTTCAGGCGTAAAGACCTCGACGGCGCTGAAGTCCGGGAATTTCTCGAGTTGTTCGATCGCCTCGACTTCGCCCTGCACCAGGACCTTGTCGTTGGCCTTGACCGGTACGTAAGCGAGATTCGTCAGGCGATAGCCATCGCGACGCAGCAGCCCGACGACGGCGACGTCGAACCGCTTCCGAAAGCCGGCGTGGCGGACCAGCTCCGAGACAACGGGTGATCCTTCAGCGATGGTTACAGAGGCATACACGACCTTCGAAGCCACCATGGATTTGAGGACCGGCGCTTCTCGTTCGATAACCAGGTCGCTCCAGCGTTGTAGCTCGCGAAACTGATCGAGTCGGCCCTGGACAAGGATGCCGTCGCCACCCCGAATGATGGTCTGGCGGCCCGGCAGGGTCTCGCTGCGGCCGCCTCGCAGCAGCGAGAGGATGATAAGCCCGGTGGAAGACCCGATACGGCTTTCTGCAAGCGACTTGCCGACGAGTATCGAATCACTTGGGATGCGTAACATGAACGTGCGTTCCTGCAGCTTGTAGCGAGAACGCAGGCTTCGCTGACTGACGTGCTTGCCGCGTTCGCCGTGCGTTTTTGGTAGCAGGAATCGCCCGACCAGCGCAACGAACACAACGCCGACAATCATGACCACGCCGCCCATCGGCGTGAAGTCAAAAAGCTCAAACGGCGCATAGCCGTTCAGCACCATCGATTCGCTGATCAGCAGGTTGGGCGGCGTACCGATGAGGGTCGTCAGGCCGCCGAGCAGGGTGGAGTAAGCGAGCGGCATCAGCAGTCGAGACGCCGGGATGCGAGTGCGACGGGCCACCCCGACTACGACCGGCAGCATCAGCGCCGCAACGCCGATGTTATTCATGAACGCCGAGAGCACGGCGCCGGTAATCATGATCACGAGGATCATCGGGACTTCGCGCTTGCCGCCGAGCCGCATTACCTGTCGGCCGATGATGTCGGCAATGCCCGTTCGCGTGAGGCCCTCGCTAAGGATAAACATAGCCCAGACGGTGATGACCGCGCTGTTGCTAAAGCCTGCGAAGGCTTGATTGGAATCAACCAGTCCGGTTACGGCAAGTGCGCCGAGCACCAGCAGCGCCACAAGGTCCATGCGAATCACTTCGCTGATAAACAGGACCAGCGAAATTGCCAGTATTCCGAGGACCAATGCGATTTCGAAGGTCATTGGTTCAAGCGTCAGGTGGGTCGCGGTACAGGATGAGCATATTCAGCACGTTTATACACGACATGACGCCAAAAAGCGTAGTGTGGGCGCGTCTTTCAGGGCGTTCAGCGATTTATCGCGTGAAGATGTAGTGCAAGGACAGATTGATGACAGAAGCAGCTATCTACCAGCCAAAAGCCATGCGTGAGGAGCGCAGGCTCGTGATTCGCGGAGTGGACTATTGTCTGTACGAGTGGGGGAGTACGGATTCTCCCCTGGTCGTCTACCTCCACGGCTGGGGTGATACCGGTGCGACCTTTCAGTTTGTGGTCGATGCGCTGCAAGCAGGGTGGCGGGTGATCGCCCCGGACTGGCGTGGCTTCGGGCGATCGCCCTGCCGCAGCACCAGCTACTGGTTTCCCGACTATCTCGCGGATCTGCACGCATTGCTCCAGGTCATCTCGCCGACGGCACCGGTCCGGCTGGTAGGGCACAGCATGGGCGCCAACGTCGCAGCACTGTTTGCAGGGACATTTCCCGAGCGCGTCAGGGCGTTTGTCAACGTCGAAGGGTTTGGGCTTCCTGATAGCAAGCCGGCTGACGCGCCTTCGCGATATCGCGCCTGGATAGAAGCGGCGACCGAGCGGCCGACATTTACCGACTACGATGATTTTGCTGCGCTGGCATTCCGTATCGGCAAGCGGCATCCGGGCATGACGGCAGCTGAGGCTCTGTTCGTAGCAAAAGAGTGGGGGAGACAGGGAGCTGACGGCAAAGTACGACTGCGCGCCGATCCGTGGCACAAGCTGCCGAACCCGGTGCTGTACCGACGTGCCGAAGCTGAGGCCTGCTGGCGCGCCGCCACGGCTGCTGCGTTGCTCGTCATCGGTGGCCAGAGTCGTTTTGCCCGTGAATTACCGCACGCCAGCAGCGCGCCGATGTTTGTGGAGGCCGAGACCGTCGTTATCGAGGGCGCCGGCCACATGCTGCATTTCGAGACACCGGCCGCTCTGGCCACGGCCATCGAGGATTTTCTGCTGCCGACCTTGTAAATGCATCCAGTACTGTATAAAAATACAGACTTTTGAGGGGCAACCGTGCAGCAGGCTATACAGCAAGTCGATCCGATGGCCATGTTGAACCCGGCGCAACGCATTGCTGCGGAGTACGGTGAGGTGCCGGACGACGGCGGCGTGAGGGCGGGCCCGCTGCTGGTGATAGCCGGGGCGGGTACCGGAAAAACGATGACGCTCGCCCACCGCGTGGCATACCTGTTGCAGTCAGGCGTTAGCCCGGAGCGTGTGTTGCTACTAACGTTCACGCGACGCGCGGCGCAGGAGATGATCCGACGGGTCGAGTCAATCCTCAGGAAATCGACGGCGGGTGTACAGGCGTCAGCCCTGCCGTCGGGCGGATTACCTTGGTCCGGCACGTTTCATTCCGTCGCGAACCGCCTGTTGCGACGTTATGCCAGCAACCTTGGGCTGGATCCAGGCTTCTCCGTACTGGACAGGGGCGACTCGGCCGACATCATGGATGTCGTACGGCACGAGCAAAAACTGACGCAAACCGCCAGGCGCTTCCCGAAAAAAGATACCTGCCTTGCCATCTACTCGCGCTGCGTCAATACGCTGAGGCCATTGAGTGAGACGCTCGACAAGACCTATCCATGGTGCAGTGACTGGACCAACGAACTGACCGAGTTGTTCAGGCACTACGTTCTTCGCAAACAGCAAAACCAGGCGCTCGACTATGACGACCTGCTGATTTACTGGAAGCACCTGGTTGCGGATAAAGAGTTTGCTGAGGAGATCGGCGCCTGCTTTGATCACGTGCTGGTCGATGAATATCAGGATACCAACCTGGTGCAGGCAGATATCATCAAGGCGCTGAAACCGAATGGCGATGGCGTCACCGTTGTCGGTGATGACGCACAGTCGATTTATTCGTTTCGCGCGGCGGAGGTCGAGAACATCCTCGGCTTTCCGGACCAGTTCATGCCTTCTGCCCAGGTCATTACGCTCGAGCAAAACTATCGCTCAACGCAGTCAATACTCGATAGCGCCAATTGCCTTATCGCCGAAAGTGAGCGGCAGTATCGCAAGAACCTGTTTTCGGAGTGCGGTAATGGCAGTAAGCCGCAATACGTGACTGTCGAAGATGGCGAGGCGGAGGCGGAGTACGTTGTCACCGAGATACTCAGGAATCGCGAACTCGGGATGGCGCTCAAGGAACAGGCGGTGCTGTTTCGTGGCTCACATCACAGCGACCGTCTCGAGCTGGAACTGGTGCGCCGCAACATACCCTACGTGAAATACGGTGGGCTGAAATTCCTGGAAGCGGCGCACGTGAAAGACCTGCTTGCCGTGCTGAAATGGGCCGAGAATCCAAAAAACGAGGTTGCCGCGTTTCGGGTGTTGAAGCTTTTGCCCGGCATGGGTCCGTCGAACGCATCCCGTTGTTTTGAGCACGTCGTGCTCGGAGGCCACCTGTTTTCATCGCTACGAGAATTTCGACCGCCAGCCGCAACAGCCGAGGACTGGCCAGCTTTCTGCGCACTACTGGAGAGCCTCTCTGGCGCTGAATTTGATGAGCGGGACTGGCACACGCAAATTACCCAGGTGAGACGTTGGTACCAGCCGCAGCTGGAGAGGCTGTACGACAGTCTCGACACGCGCGAAGCCGACCTCGAGCAGCTCGAGCAGATCTCGGGGCGTTACCCGACTCGCGAACGATTTCTTACCGAACTGACGCTGGATCCGCCGAGTGCCGTCGGTGACCGTGCCGGCGATCCGTTTCTGGATGAGGATTACCTGATTCTCTCAACCGTGCATTCGGCCAAGGGTCAGGAGTGGGAGTCTGTGTTCATACTGAATGTGTCTGACGGAAACTTTCCGTCAGAGTTCGCGACGGGCAAGCCGGAGATGATCGACGAAGAGCGACGCCTTCTTTACGTGGCCATGACGCGTGCCAAGCAATCACTGTCATTGGTCGCACCGCTGCGCTATCACGTCACACAGCAGCGACGTGACGGCGACAAACATGTGTATGGCGCGCGCAGCCGTTTTATGTCGGAGCCGTTGCTGGCAACCATGGAAAAAGATTTTCGCGGCCGCAAAGACGGCGAGGATGGCCGGCTCGGTAACGGTTCGGACAGGCGCATCGATGTCGGTGCGCGCATGCGGGAAATGTGGTGAAAAAAAGCGGTAGCATGTGCCACCGCGAGTCATTACGAAACAAACAGCATAAGGGATTTCTAGTTTGTTACGGCAACCTTTTTCCTGATGATGCGAACTTCACGCTTGGCGCCCGCCTGGTGCTCACCATCGTGAATCTCGTCGTCGATATACATGATCTCGCCTTTGTGACCGGCGTCTTCAAGGGCTTCTGCAAGGCGTTTCCGGGTTGCCGCATCGATTTCACTGCCGGAAATAATGGTGATGCCGTCGGCGCTACCTGACTTCATCACTTTCACCTTCCTGACCTTTGTTACGTCCTTGCCGACATCCCCGTCTTCGGAATCGATCAGAATTTCTACGTCGTGTTCGCCGTGCATGCCCTCATGGACCTGCATGTCTGGAAGTTCGATGGTTTTGCCACCGAGATCAAGTTCGAAACCGCCTGCGGTGCGTCGCACATCGGCCGTCGTCCCGTTCCGGTCCGTAACGCTGCGGCTTTCGCCTACCAGCATGCTTTGCAGGTCGAAGCCCGCATCCTGGCTGTCAAAAACGAAGGTCTGTTCGTCTGATCCGTTGTCGCTAACGGCGATTTTTATCTTCGTTTTCTGTTCCTGGTCCGCCTGGGCAGCGGTCGCCAGGAGTACGGCGCACAGGCCGGCTATGAGTGATCTGACTCGCATGCTGACTCCCTCAAACGTTTCTTTGTGAAATTCGAATAACTTGGTTGGTTAGATGCACCTGCGGCGGAAATGGTCGCAGGCCGAGGGCTTCGTCCGAGCCTCAGGACAGGAACATCGTGTAGGCAGGGTTGTCGCTTTCCTCCCAGTGCGGGTAGCCGAGGTCCGCCAGGTGCGCCTCGAGCTCGGCCGTTTCCTCCTGCGCCACATCAATGCCAGCGAGAATCCGCCCGTAATCAGATCCGTGATTGCGGTAATGAAACAGGCTGATATTCCAGTCCGTTCCTATGGCATTGAGGAACTCCAGCAATGCTCCTGGCCGTTCCGGGAACTCGAAGCGGAACATACGTTCATTGCTTACCGCCGGCGCGCGTCCACCCACCATGTGCCGCACGTGCAGCTTGGCCATTTCGTTGTCGCTCAGGTCTTCCAATGGAAAACCGGCGTCACGGAGCTGCGCAATCAGTGATAAGCGCTCCTGCATGCCGTTCGTGAGTTGTACGCCTACAAAGATATGCGCCTTCTTCTCGTCCGCGTAGCGATAGTTGAATTCAGTAATGCCACGTCGGCCGATTTGTTCGCAGAAGCGCCGAAAACTGCCGGGCTCTTCGGGGATCTCCACGGCGAGCAGCATTTCGGTTTCTTCACCCACCGCCGCGCGCTCGGCGATATGACGGAGTCTGTCGAAATTCACGTTTGCACCGCAGTTGATGGTCACCAGCGTCTGGCCGATGATGCCGTGCTGGGCAACGTATTTCTTGACCGCCGCAACCGTCAGGCCTCCCGCCGGCTCGACGATCGAGCGGGTGTCTTCGAAGATGTCGCGTATTCCGGCACAGATCTGGTCCGTGCCGACGGTGATGATCTCGTCGACAAATTGCTGGCAAAGCCGAAATGTCTCGTCGCCCACGCGACGCACGGCTACGCCGTCGGCAAATATGCCTACGTGTTCGAGCGTTACAGGGGCGCCGGCCTCAAGCGACAGTTTCATCGCCGCCGAGTCTTCAGGTTCAACGCCAATAATGCGTACGTCGGGTCGTTGCTGCTTGACCCAGGTTGCTATCCCGGCGATGAGTCCGCCGCCGCCTATTGGCACAAAAATGGCGTCGATGTCGCCATCCACCTGCTCGAGAATCTCGACGCCGATCGTGCCCTGGCCTGCAATGACGTAAGGGTCATCGAAGGGGTGGATGAATATCAGTCCCTCGCTCTCCGCGAGTTCACACGCGCGCCCGTAGGCATCGTCATAAGCGTCGCCGTGCAGCACGACCTCGCCCCCGAGCGCACGTACCGCATCTGTCTTGATCTTCGGCGTCGTTACCGGCATGACAATGACCGCTCGTACGCCGAGCTTCCCGGCGGCCAGCGCGACGCCCTGTGCATGGTTGCCGGCAGAGCTGCAAATTACGCCGTGTTGCAGTGCGTCAGCCTCGAGCGTCGCAATCTTGTTGTAGGCACCGCGGAGCTTGAAGGAAAACACGGGCTGCAAATCCTCGCGTTTCATAAGGATTCGATTATTCAGTCGTTTCGACAGGTTCACTGCTGGCTCGAGCGCGGAGCGCAACGCAACGTCGTAGACCTTGGCGTTACGAATCAAATCCAGGTAGTCGGCGGGGTTCATCAGTTTCAACGGCAGTGAGTATTCTCCGGGTTATCGCATAACCGGCGATTAACCGCAAAGCGCTGCCGTAGCAATAGTCGGCCGGTCCTTTCATAATGGCGGTCCGGTACCGACATATTTTGGCACCCACAGACCCGGAGGATTGCTTCTTGAAGAAACTTCTCATTTCGAATGCGCGCCTCGTGAACGAGGGGCAGATCCGCGACGCAGATGTTCTGGTCGAAGGCGATCGGATAGCCAGGGTCGATTCCGGATTGTCGCTGCCGTCGGGCGCAGCCCATATCGATGCCGCCGGGAAGTTCCTTTTGCCGGGAATGATCGACGATCAGGTCCACTTTCGCGAGCCCGGGATGACACACAAAGGCGACCTGGCAAGCGAGTCGGCCGCAGCGGTAGCCGGCGGGATCACGAGCTTCATGGACATGCCGAACGTCAATCCGCAGACAACCACCCGGGCGGCGCTGACCGACAAGTACCGCATTGCCGACGGACGTTGTGCGGCGAACTATGGTTTCTACCTGGGTGCTACGAACGGCAATATCGAAGAAGTGAAGGCGCTCGAGGTTGGCGAAGCCTGCGGCGTGAAGGCGTTCATGGGTGCTTCGACCGGTGACATGCTGGTTGATGATCCCGAGGTCCTGGAAAAGCTGTTTCAGCATTCGCCGATCATGGTCACCACTCATTGCGAGTATTCGCCAATGATCTGGGAGAACGAGGCGAAGGCACGGCAGAAGTTCGGCGACGATGTGCCGCTTACGGAGCACCCGAAGATACGCTCGGCCGAGGCTTGCTTTGCGTCTTCGAGCATGGCCATCGATCTTGCGCGCCGTCATGACGCCTTGTTGCATATCCTGCATTTGACGACCGCGATGGAGATGCCGCAGTTCTCTGACGCTCACCGCTCGCAAAAGCGAATAACCGCCGAGGTGTGCGTGCACCATTTGTGGTTCGACGAATCTCGCTACGATGAACTTGGCACACGGATCAAGTGTAATCCCGCCATCAAGAGCGCCGATGATCGCCGTGCCTTGATAACAGCGCTGAACGAAGGGCGCATCGACATTATCGCCACTGATCACGCGCCGCATACCGTCAGTGAAAAAGACGGGAGCTACTTCAAGTCACTGGCAGGCTTGCCACTGGTACAGCATGCCATGCTGACTCTTTTCGACCTGGTTGCGAACGGCCAGATCACGTTGGAGCTCCTGGTGGACCGGGTGAGTCACGCCCCGGCTGACCTTTTCGGCGTGGTCGAACGCGGCTATGTGCGTGAAGGCTGGTTCGCCGACCTGGTGATTGTCGACCCCGCAAAACCCTACAAAGTGAATAAAGAAAATCTGTTGAGCAAGTGCCAGTGGTCGCCGTTCGAAGGCCACGAGTTTTCAGCGTCAATCGACACCACCATCGTCAATGGTGAGGTCGCTTACCAGGATGGAAAGCTGAGCGATCGGATCCTTGGCCGCCGACTTGAATTCACCCGCGCGCGGTAACACTCCCAAAACTGTTTACTTTCAGCCTGATCCCGTTATGCTAGCGTCACTTATGCGACGCCACATTCGCACCGGCCACGAGGGACCATACCGGTAAGTCATCGGAATGAAGCCAACAGATACCGCCAATCCCGAGTACTTTCATAAGGTCGTAGACTGCCAGTGGGGCTGTCCCGCGCATACCGATGTTCCCGCGTACATTCGCATGATTGCCCAGGGGCAATTCAGCGACGCGTACATGGAGAACCGCAAATCCAACGTATTTCCAGGCATTCTCGGGCGCGTCTGCGATCGTCCGTGCGAGCCCGTATGTCGACGTGGTCGTGTTGAGGAAAAGCCCGTTGCTATTTGCCGCCTGAAACGGGTTGCTGCAGATCATCGTGACGACATAACAGATCGTTTGCCGAAACCGCCCGCGCAGAACAACGGCAAGCATGTCGCGTTGATCGGCGCTGGATGTGCATCGCTGACGGTTGCCAACGACCTTCGCCCGCTGGGCTACGAGGTGACGATATTCGAGGCGCTCGATTCAACCGGGGGGCTGATGCGGACGAATATCCCGAAATTCCGCTTGCCGCCGAAGGTTCTCGGCGAGGAGATTGGCTACATCCTCGATATGGGCGTCGATCTCAAGCTCAACCACCCGATCGAAAGCCTCAAGAGTCTGCTGGACGAAGACTACGACGCGGTTTTCGTCGGCACCGGTGCGCCTCGCGGCAAGAATCTCGAGATTCCGGGCCGTTATGATTCCGATCGCATTCATATCGGCATTGACTGGCTGGAATCGGTCGCTTTCGAGCACATCGAGTCCATCGGCGAGCGCGTGCTGATAATTGGCGTCGGCAATACTGCAATGGACTGCTGCAGAACTTCGCTGCGGATTGGCGCGAAAGACGTGAAGGTCATGGCACGAAAACCCCGCGGGTTCTTCAAGGCGTCCGCATGGGAACTGGACGATGCAGAAGAGGAGAACGTCGAGATCCTCGTCAACCATTCGCCAAAAGAATTTGTGATCGAGGATGGCAAGCTCGTTGGCATGAAGTTCGAGCTCATGGAATACAAGATCGACGAGAACGGGCGCATCGACCGTGGCCGCGTGACTGGCGAAAAGATCATTCCTTGCGACGATGTAGTGCTCGCGATAGGGCAGGACAACGCGTTCCCGTGGATAGAGCGCGATCTCGGTATAGAGTTCGACAAATGGGAATGCCCGGTCGTTGACGAGACCACGATGATGAGCGGTCGGGAAGGCGTCTTTTTTGGCGGCGATTCCGCATTCGGCCCGAAGAACATCATCTGGGCCGTCGAGCATGGCCATCAAGCGGCGATTTCAATTCACAAACATTGCCAGGCCGAAGACATCGAAGACCGTCTGCCGACGGGACTGAACCTCGCAAGCCAGAAGATGGGTATGCACGAGTGGAGCTATTCCAACGACTACGATCCGTCTTCACGTCGCCTGATGCCGCATGTCGACCTGAAAAAGCGTTTCAAGACGCTGGATATCGAAGTCGAGCTGGGCTTTACGGCGGAACAGGCGATTGCGGAAGTCGAGCGCTGTCTCAACTGCGATATCCAGACCGTATTTACAGAAAGCCTCTGCATAGAATGCGATGCCTGTGTCGATATTTGCCCGGTGAATTGCCTGACCATCACACTGGATGGTGACGAGGACGATCTGCGCACACGGCTTTCGGCGCCCGCTGAGAATCGCGACCAGGCGCTGTACGTATCTGCCGGGTTGCCGCACACGGCGCGAGTCATGGTCAAGGATGAGGATATCTGCGTGCACTGCAGCCTGTGCGCCGAGCGCTGCCCCACCGGTGCCTGGGATATGCAGAAATCGACAATCCTGATTCCATACGCCAGCGATGAAACGCCGGCCCCTCTGGGCAAAAACGCCGCGGGCGGCGTCGCTAAATAAGGGCTTCTGAGTGGCGACCGTAAATGACGTTGTTATCAAGATTGGCACCGTTAACGGTACCGGTTCTGCGAGCGCCAACGGACTGTTGCGCAAGTCCATTTTTCGCATGGGTGTGCCGGTTGTCGGCAAGAATTACTTTCCATCCAATATTCAGGGTCTGCCGACCTGGTACGAGATCCGGGTAACCTGGGCGGGTTACCACGCGC
>CAYTTZ010000002.1:0-57602 GCA_964440945.1 uncultured Woeseiaceae bacterium | reverse complement strand
TCCTTGAAATCCAGTGATGCCGAGTTGATACAGTACCTGAGGCCGGTTGGTTGTGGTCCGTCTTCGAAGACATGTCCAAGGTGTGCATCGCAGTTGGCACAGACGGCCTCGACCCTCGTCATACCGTGCGACGCATCGGTCTTTGTGCGCACCGCCTCGCCCGCCAGCGGCAACCAGAAACTCGGCCAGCCGGATCCTGAATCGTATTTATGGTCCGAATTGAAAAGCGGCGCATCACAACAGATACATCGATAGCTGCCATCAGCTTTGTGGTCGACGTACTTGCCGGTAAACGGACGTTCTGTCGCGGCATTCTGCGTGATCTTGTATTGCTCCTCGGTGAGCTTGCCCCGCAAATCGTCTGTGTTGTTACTCATTAACCGCCCCCGCATCGATATCCAGCAATAGTTTATTCATGCGCTGCACGTATTGTGCCGGATTATCCAGCTGAGATCCCTCGGCCAGCAGCGCATGATCCATAACTATGTTAGAGAGGTCTTTGAAACGTCCCTTGTCCGCTTCATTCGAGAGTCGATCGACGAGTGGATGCTCGATATTTATCTCCAGTATCGGCTTGGATGCCGGCATCTCCTGGCCGCTGGCCTCCAGCATGCGCCGCAGCTGCGGGTTCAGATCATTATCACCGGCAACAACGCAAGCCGGTGAATCAACCAGGCGCCGACTGACCTTCACAGCATCGACCCGGTCTTCGAGCGCCTTGGTGATCTTCTTCAGCAACGCCTCGTGCCCGCCGGATTCCGTCTGCTCCTCGGCTTCTTTGGCCTCAGCCTCTGGTAGATCCAGTTCGGACCCCGTGACATCAACGAGCGCCTTGCCGTCGAACTCCGCCAGGCCGTCGACCAGCCATGGGTCAATCCGGTCGGTTAGCAGCAGTACTTCGAAACCGTGCTTCTTGAGCTGCTCCAGGTGCGGGCTCGCCAGAGCCGTCTCGTAATTTTCAGCGAGGATGTAGTAAATCTTGTCCTGCCCCGGTTTGGCGCGACTGACATAGTCCCCGAGAGACTGGTTCTGATCCTCCTTGCCACCATTGGTCGTGGCAAAACGCAGCAGTTTGGCCAGCTTGTCCTTGTTGGCATGGTCTTCGATCGCGCCCTCTTTAAGAACCTGGCCGAACTCTCGCCAGATGGTCTCGTACTTGTCCGCTTCGCCGGAGGCCATTTTCTGCAACATATCAAGCACGCGTCGCGTCAGCGCGCTGCGCATCGAAGAAAGCTCCGGGTTTTGCTGCAACAGTTCGCGGGATACGTTCAGCGGCAGGTCCGACGAATCCACGACGCCTTTCACGAACCTCAGGTACAGCGGCAGGAACTGCTCTGCCTCATCCATGATAAAGACACGCTGTACGTAGAGCTTGAGACCTCTCGGCGCTTCGCGATTCCACAGGTCGAATGGCGCTGCGGCTGGAATATAGAGCAGGCTCGTATATTCCCGTTTACCTTCAACGCGGTTATGACTCCAGGCGAGCGGATCAGCGAAGTCGTGGGACAGGTACTTGTAGAATTCCTTGTACTCGTCGTCGCTTATCTCGTTTCGTGCCCGCGTCCAGAGCGCGGTTGCGGAGTTCACGAGCTTGGGCTCCTCGTCCTCGGCACCTGCCACAACAAGCGAGACCGGGAAGCCGATGTGGTCAGAGTATTTGCGTATCAGCGATTCGATGCGGAGTGCGTCGGCGAACTCCGTCTCATCATTCTTCAAATGCAGAATAACGCGAGTGCCGCGTTCAGGGCGCTCGATTTCTTCGACCGTGTATTCCCCTTTACCATCGGATTCCCACCGAATGGCATCTTGCTCTGCTAACCCCGCGCGGCGCGTTTCCACCGTGACCTTGTCCGCGACAATGAAACTCGAATAGAAGCCTACGCCGAACTGCCCGATCAGCCGAGCATCATGCTGCTTATCGCCGGTCATCTGCTGCAGGAACTCGGCCGTACCGGATCGCGCGATAGTGCCAAGATTGTCGATCAGCTCGTCGCGCGACATTCCGATGCCGTTATCGATGATCGCCACCTGCTGCTTTTCCGCGTCGACTTCGATACGGACAGCCAGTTCCGTATCGTCGCCGAGTAACTCGGGATTCGCCAGCGACTCGAAGCGCAACTTGTCGGTCGCATCGGACGCATTGGAAATCAGTTCACGAAGAAAGATCTCCTTGTTGCTGTACAAAGAATGGATCATCAACTGCAGAAGTTGACGGACTTCGGTCTGGAACCCGAGCGTTTCCCGCTTAGAACTGTCGGCCACCGGCATTACCTCTTTTCCAAAGGTTGAGACGATGGGGGCTCTTGGGAGTATTTCAAGCCCGGAATCGGGCAGTTTTCGCGGCTATCAGGACGCCTGCAGAGGTCCGCGGGTAGGCGCAGTAGCGGTACGATAGAGGAGCGTCACGAACAGCAGCAGGCAGGTCGCCAGCGCCAACGGCGGATGAGACAGTGCCAGCCAGATCCCGGACGCAATCAATGTGAGGCTTGCCGAGGCAGCCAGAATACGGAGAAACAGTCGACGAATCGGCTCGTAGATCAGGCCCAGGGTGCTAACCAGGTCATCGATATCGTCCAGGTACAGCAGTACACATTCCATGCAGTCGTTCCTAGCGGATAATCGAAAGCAGAGGCCCGGCGCTATCCGCGTCACCGCTATGGGTGTCGGCATCAAGCAGTGAGGCGTTGTTGGATTCTTTGGCGTGCGCGATAGCGCGGTGGAATAGCTTCCAACGCTGCCGAGCGGACTCGTTCTTTAGCGCGTCGATGGGAGAATCGGATTTCTTGCAGTTGTTTGCCATACTCGTCATTCAGAACGTTGGTCAATCATGAAGGTCGACTATAGGGCCGCGGAAATCCCACGGCCGTGAGGCAGATCACAGCTTGCCGCACGACGCCGCGCGCGGCCCGGAAATTGTGCGGAAACCAGACGCAGTTCGCGTTTTTAAAGGGACGTAATTCACACTACTAAGCCCGTCATTTGTTGTTCCGAACACAACGCAAAACGCCGGCGGCCGCCGGCGTTTTACATATGTTGGATTGCATCGCTTGAACCGGTTGCCTAGTCCTCGTCGGGCTTTCTGGTCCAGTTGCGTTTCACCTGGTCGGACCAGTCGCGATAGCCTTTCCAGGAATACAACGCCGGGTCGATGCCGGCGCGTCGGCTGCGCGTTGCCGGCGCCTTCGAGATCCAGCGGCGATATTGTTTCCAGCCATCCGCATCATTGGCGGCTGGTTCAACCATGGTCGCGGCTGCATCTTCGTTCTTGGGGGGAGCTTCAGCGTCCGTGCCAAAACCATCAACCCATCTCATGTTCTTGCTATCTGACATTGAGTATTCTCGGTCAATCCTTTGACTAAATACTAGGGCTGAAAACGCCAGATTCACAGGAACTACATCACAATGCGAAATCCTTTTTTATTATTATTTTCAGTAAGTTAAGTGTTGGTTTTACTTAATCACGTAACACGGCTGGTATTCACCGCTTGAAATCTTCATGCGCTTGCTGGCAACAAACCCCGCCAGCAGATCGTCGAGCAGGGTCATGATTCTCTGTGAGCCATCGATCTCGAACGGGCCTTTACGTTCAATAATCTCGGCTGTGTCCTCACGCACGTTGCCCGATACGATTCCGGAAAACACGCGGCGCAGGTTCGCAGCCAGCTCATGCTTCGGCAAACCCTCGTTGAGGTTGAGCTCACGCATGGTCTCGTGGGACGCCACGAACGGCTGTTGAAAATGCGGGTCGATTTGCAGACGCCAGTTGAAGTAATAGGCATCGCCATGACGATCCCGGAATGCGAGGACGTCCTCGAGACTCTGCTTCATCCGACGCGCAACCTCCAGTGGGTCATCGATGATGATCTGGTAGCGCTCCCTCGCCTCATCACCGAGCGTCGCGGCGACAAACTCGTCGATCTGCCGAAAGTACTCCTCTGAAGACGCGGGCCCTGTCATGATCATCGGCAAGGGCTGGCCCTGGTTGTTCGGGTGCATGAGCACACCAAGCAGGTAGAGAATCTCCTCGGCGGTGCCGACGCCGCCCGGGAATACAATCACGCCGTGTCCCAACCGAACGAAGGCCTCAAGTCGTTTTTCCATATCCGGCATAATTACGAGCGAATTGACGATCGGGTTCGGCGATTCGGCGGCTATGATGCCGGGCTCCGTAATTCCGATATAGCGGCCGCCACGAAGACGCTGCTTCGCGTGGCCGATCGTCGCGCCTTTCATAGGCCCTTTCATTGCGCCGGGACCACAGCCGGTACAGACATTCAAAGCGCGAAGACCAAGCTCGTAGCCGACCTTCTTCGAATAATCGTATTCGTCACGGCTGATGGCATGCCCACCCCAACAGACTACCAGGTTCACTTCTGCCGGCAGCGTCAACATCTTGGCGTTGCGTACGATGTGGAAGACCGCGTTCGTAATGCCGTCTGCGGCGCTAAGATCGAATCGGCCGCCTTCCATAATTTCATTGCGTGTGAACACGATGTCGCGCAGCACCGCGAATAACAATTCCCGCGTACCGCGAATCATCTTGCCGTCGACAAACGCCTCGCCCGGCGCGTTCGTCAACGACACCTTGAGCCCTCGATCCTGCTGGATGAAACCAACCTCGAAGTCCTTGTAGGTCTCGAGCAACGTTCGGGCGTCGTCACTTTGGCTATCGGCATGCAGGACGGCCAGCATGCAGCGACGCAGCAGCGGGTACAGTCCGCCAGCGCCGCCGTTTCTCAGCTGGTCGACTTCGAATTGGGAGAGGACTTCGAGGCTGCCCTCGGGCCACACTTCGGCGTCGACAAACTGGGTCGTTTTATTCAGCACAGGGCAGGGTCGTCCTAGGGGAGAATTTCAATCGGCGTGTTTTCGCCCGTCATGAGCCATATATCGATCATGTCGGAATTCGAGAGTGCAATACAACCATTGGTCCAGTCCTGCGTACGGTAGTAAGCCTCAGACCTGGTTGGCTCGTTGGGCTGGCCATGAATCATGATAGCGCCGCCCGGCTCGGCACCGAGTTTTTTCGCTTCCTGTCGGTCGATCACATTCGGGTAGGAGACGTGGATCGACAGGAAGAAATCGCTATTTTGATTGCGGCTGTCAAGGAGGTACCCGCCTTCTGGCGTCTTGAAGTCGCCTTCCTTCTGCTTGTCGCCCTTCGGTCGGATACCGAGCGCGATCTTGAAGGTCCGAAACGCCTTGCCGTTTTGCAACAGGTGCAGCTTGCGCGCCGCTTTCTCGATTATGACTTTGTCAGCAACCGGAAAATCACCGGCCTGGATAGCCATGGGCAGCATCGTCACAACGAGGCTCACGAGCAGTTGACTCAGCAGCACTTTTGCGGACGCGGATTTTTTCATAGCAAGTATATTCATTAGCTCTGCGGCAAGCGTAACAAACCTCGTACCCGCCGCCTATGGCTCAAATCACACAACAGGCCCTGATTTACGGGAACGGCCAACGTGCGTCTGGTGTCCTGTTTGCTGAGTTCGCTAACTCTCAGCGCTATTGGCAGCCAATCCTGCGAGGTGCAGGATTAGCGGGCTACTTCAAACGACTGCAACGCGGCAGGACGGGCTGCCGGGAGCGCCCGGAGGGCAAGCCTGCAAAGCGCTACTGCGTCGTTGCAGCCCTGGGCAAGGGCTAGCCATTACCGGCAGACTGCGCCTTGCATTGACGCTTTGCAGGCTTTCTGAAAGTAAGCGAACTCAGCAAACAGGACACTAGACGTTGCGGCCAACGATCCAGCCGATCACAAAACCAATCGTGCCGGCTACGAGCGTGTAGATCGGCAGATAACGAAAGATGCGGCCCGGGTACGGCGCATCGCCGAACATGTCGCCGAGATTGACGGCGTAGGCGTAGTGCAGGTACGCCGACAGACCCAGCGTCGGAACCGCGAAACCGAGTGTGCCAAGCGGCATGCGCCAGCCAGCTCCCGACCAGCTGCCATTGCCACGATGCAGGGTAAGCGCAGCCAACAGCAACAGGACCAGCAGCGGCAACAGGTTTCTTGGCAGGTAGGGCTCACCCTTCTCGACATCGGCAAACCAGAGTGCCGCCGCCAGGATGACCAGCAACACAGAGGATAGCTTCAGCAATGCGATCCTGCGCGGCACAGCCATCAGCCGGACTGGTCGACTGTCATCACGGGGAACTGTACTCGAGTGCCCGGGCGGATCTTCTGCAGATCAAGGTTCGGGTTGTATTGGCGAAACAGCCACAACGGCACGTTGTACTTCCTGAGCGCGAGCACCCAGATGGAATCGCCGTTCCTGATCGTGTACTCGGCAACCCCGATAATCACATGGTGCTTGAAAAAGTCGTCCTGTTGCTGGCGGTGATACGCGATGCGGCGCGCCTCGAAAGTCCTGGCATCGACTGTGTCGAGATCCAGCCTGATACGCTGCCCCACCTCGACGGCTGTGCGAAAAGCAAGTCCATTGAGATCGCGCAGACGCTGCGTCTTGATCTGGAGCCAGTCGCCGTAGTGACCCAGTGTTTCCAGCGGCTGAACCTCGATGCTGCCGCCCACCGCGACGCTGTAGTCGCTGGGATCGGATAACAAGTCAGTTTGCGCCGCTACCGGCAGAGCAGGCGCCAGATCGCCCGCCATGGCGCTGGGCGTGACTTCGGCGACCTCTATTTCCTCCTCGCTGCTTGCGACGCTGACTGCAACACTCTCCGCCACACTCGGCGCAACAGGGGTGGGCGGCGGAGGCGAGGCTGCGACGGTCACCGGTGCCGGGCCGGCGGCCGGAAGCCTGAGGTTCTGGCCGATACGAATACGGTGCCTGCTGTTCAGGTTGTTGATCGCTGCCAGGGTCGATACTCGTGTGTCATACGTCTCGGCAATCTGCGACAAGGTGTCGCCGCGGGCCACCTTGTGAAAGAGGTCAGGCAGCTGCTTGTCGAAGACGCTATCCGCCGGCAGACCTGCCAGCAGGGCGGCGAGAGGCTGGCTCATCGAGCCTGCCGGCATGCGCAACTCATAGCCCTTCGGAAGATGCTTGCTTCCCTGCCAGACCGTCGCCTGCAAGCCAGGATTGTGTTTTGCAAGCTGCCTGGCCGTCGTGCCGAGCGTGCTGGTCACACCTGCAACCGAGACGTAGGCGGGCAGCGTTGCACTGGAATAGTCGATCGGCTTCTCGAAAACGAGACCCGGAAAATACTTCCCGGCATCCAGGTCCACTTGCTTGGCCGCCAGAAAGGCGACGTAGAAGTTTCGCGACGCGAATCCGAACGTGCGGCCATTGTAGTTCCTGAGGATATCAACGTAAGCCGTGTCTCCATGCTTGCGCATCGCGCGACGCACGCCGGCCAGGCCATGATTGTAGGCTGTGATCGCCATCGGCCAGTTGCCGGTGATCGAGTAGTTGTAAGCCATCAGGCGGCCAGCGGCGCGCGTAGCCGCGTAAGGATCGTTGCGTTCATCGACGACGTGATCCACGCGCATGAAACGCCGCCCGGTGCTGCGCGTAAACTGCCAGATGCCGGATGCGCCCACATGCGAACGTGCGGCCGGGTTGTAGGACGATTCGACGTGCGGCAGCGCTGCAATCTCGGTGGGGACACCCAGCGACGTGAACTGCTCGTTCACGTATTCCCGCCACCGGCCCGAGCGCTCAAGCCCCTCCCTGAAACGGTCGCGCAGGCCCTGTTGAAAACGGATTCGTTTGGTCGCCGCCGACAACGTGCTGTTACTGACGCCCTCCGGCCACAGCGCAAGCACCCGTGCTTCCTCCTTACTCAACGCGTCACGCTTGCCCGAGGCAAGGGTTTTCAGGACCGCTCGAATCTTCTTGCGCTGCGCCTCGACGCGCCTTTGCCGTTCCCGTCGGGACAGGCTCGACGGCATCTCGATGCGATCGTAGACGACAGCCAGATTGCGGTTGTCGTGCAGAATGCCTTCATCGGTGGAATAGCGCGTGAAGATCGACACCCAGAAATCGACGTCAGGCTTCAACTCGGGGGGCTCAGGGAAAATATCGTCGGCTACCACAGTACTCGCGATGAGCAGCAGGAGCGGCACCAGGTACAGGCGAATACTTGTCTTTTGCATTATTTCAAGTTTCAATCGTAAATTATTGATTAGTTCACGGAAAAGTACGGCGTTTTGTCGTAACGTAGACCATACCTATGCACAGCATCGACCGCCAATCTGACATTTGTACGGGCATTTGCCAATACCTGGCATGCCTGTTGCTGCTATTGCCGGCCAGTCACGCAACGGCGGGTGAAGCGGCTATCGAGCCGTCCGATAACGGCACGGACGTACTTGAAGATACGACATTCGATACCGACTCACGTTCCAGCGAAACGTCGGCCGCTGCAGAAAAACTGGTTGAGGCCGTGCCTGCTCACGAGCACCTTGTACCTTTGGCAGATGCGGTAACCACCGCAGAGGGTACGGCGACAGAGCTGCACCTTCTCGACGCGGTGATCATGCCGGGCACCGCGCACCGCCTCGCCTGGTCGGCGACAGAGCTGTTTGAAGGCGTGCCAGTCTCGACACCGGTGCTGGTCGTGAACGGCGCACTCCCGGGGCCGACCCTTTGCCTTACTGCTGCCGTACACGGCGACGAGCTTAACGGCATAGAGATGGTCCGCCGCGTCATGCACGAAATCGCGCCCAGCAAATTGTCCGGCGCGATTATCGGCGTGCCTATCGTCAACGTACAGGGTTTTCGCAGAGGGTCCCGCTACCTTCCCGACAGGCGCGATCTGAATCGCTACTTCCCCGGCAACCCGAATGGCAGCGCCGCCGCCCGCATCGCCAATTCATTTTTCAACGATATTATTGCGCACTGCGATGCGCTCGTCGATTTGCACACCGGCTCCTTCGAACGCGCCAATCTGCCGCAGATCCGCGCCGACTTGAGAAACCCGGACGTCCTCACGCTTACGCAGGGTTTCGGCTCGATGGTCGTATTGCACAGCTCACCAACGGTTGGGACCTTGCGACATGCGGCAACCCTGGCTGGAATCCCGGCAGTGACCGTGGAGGCCGGCGGACCGTCTCAGCTTGAGCTGGCGGAGGTGAAACACGGCGTAAAGGGCATCGAGACCTTACTCAGTACGCTCGGCATGATCAGGAAGAAGCGCTTCTGGGGTGACCCGGAGCCGGTCTACTATCGTTCGTCCTGGGTGCGCGCGGACAATGGCGGCATCCTGCTTGCCGATGTCAGCCTTGGCAGCACGGTTCGCAAGGGCGACCTGCTGGGCACCATCACGGATCCGATGAGCAACCAGCGCACGGAGCTTTTCTCTCCCTACGCCGGCCGCATCATCGGCCTGGCGCGCAACCAGGTCGTCATGCCCGGGTTCGCCGCTTTTCATGTCGGCATCCAGACCGACGACATTGTCAGTGAAGAGCCCGCTCCGAAAATCCCACAAAAACCAGGCACCGGTGGTTACGTAGACGGTATGTCCGAGTAAACTGCGTCCTTCATGAGCGCAGTACGCAAACCCCTGTCAAGCTACTGGCACCCGCAACATTGGCCCGTCTGGTTCGGCATGGGCGTGTTGCGACTGATCTGCCTGTTACCGCATCGCTTCGCCCTTGCGACGGGACGCGCCATTGGCCGCCTCGCACACGCCGTCGGCGGCTCCCGGCGCGCCGTTGTGCGGCGCAATATCGAATTGTGCTTTCCGGAGTTAACGCCTGCCGAGCATGACGCGTTGGTCTTCGATCATTTCAAGGCGCTCGGTATGACCGTGATTGAAATGGGGCTGGGCCGCTGGGCCACGGACAGGCACCTGGCGTCGATTACCAAGCTCACCGGTATCGAACACGTGCAGGAAGCGCTGAAGTCCGGCAAAGGCGTGATACTGCTGAGCGCGCATTTCACGACGCTGGAGATCATGGGCCGCGTGCTGGCGCTGAACATGCCACCATTCGACGCGGTGTTCCGCCGCAACCGCAGCGAATTCATGACAGAACTACAGCGCACCGGTCGTGAACGCTCGGCGGAATCAACTATCGAGAAACGAGACATCAAGCAGATGATCAGAACCCTGCGCGCCAACCGCTCAGTCTGGTACGCGCCGGATCAAAGCTACAACCGCAAAGGCTCGGAAGTCATCGCATTCTTCGGCGTTCCGTCTATGCATACGACCGCAACCTCTACGCTTGCGCGCCTGGGAAAAGCCGCTGTGGTGCCGTTTTTTCCGCGGCGGCGCAGGGACTCGACGTATGAACTGACGCTGTACCCCGCATTCGATAATTTTCCGAGCGACGATCCGGTTGCGGATACCAGGCGCTACGTCGACCTCCTGGAACAGCACGTACGCAGCTGCCCCGAGCAATATTTCTGGGTGCACCGCAAGTTCAAAGACCTGCCGGATGGCTATCCCGACTACTACGCCGATCTTGAGGCGTCGAAATAGCCCTCCAGAAGCTGTTCCCAGCTCCGGGCGCGAAAATTCAGCTTCGGGTCGAGGCCGACAATCTTGTGCAGCGAGCGATGCAGACGACCCAGCGTCTGCTGCTGCCATGTGCCAAGTGGCCGCAACGCTCCCTTGTCAAAGTCCAGCATCCAGAGCTTGCCGGAGTCGTCGATTTGCAGGTTATAGGCGTTCATATCGGCGTGGTAGACGCCTGCCACATGGAAGTCGTGAATTGCAGCGCCAACCGACTGCCAGAACGCATCGTCGGGTTCGTTCTCTGCGATGTACTGCGACAACGGCATCACGTCGGGTATGCGCACCGTAATGATATCAGCCGTGTAGAACGTCCCATGTTGACAGTAGCGCGCCGCCGCCGGACGGGGCACGTTGAAGTTATTGGAGGACAGCTTGTCCAGCAATCGCCATTCGCGGAAAGACCGCGTCTTATCGGGCCCCGAGTAAATGAAGGTGTCTTTTACAAGCTTGCCGATCAATCCACCTCGCATGAAGTGGCGCAGTACGAACTGCCGCGGCACGTTGCCGACGAACATCGTATTACCGCGGCCGCTGGAGCGTAGCGCACCGGTCAGCGCTTCAGCATGCGGCCAGGCACCGGGGGTGAAGAGCTCCTCCGATATCTGGTTGATAATTGCCTTATCGTATAGGATGGCGCCGGTCGCTGTTTTTTCGACGGTTTCTGTCAAACCTCCCACCCTCTATGTCACTAGTCTGATTTGATGATGCCTGAATTAGCCGTCCATTCGAAGCCAGAGTCAATCTGCGTACTGCGACTTTCAGCGATTGGCGACACCTGCCACGCACTTGCCGTCGTCCGGCGCCTGCAGGACAACTGGCCAGACAGCAGGATCACCTGGATCATCGGCAAGACTGAGGCGTCGCTGATGGCCGGCATCACCGACATTGAATTCATTGTCTTTGACAAGTCCCGTGGCCGTCGCGCCTATAAGGATGTCAGCGCACAGCTTACGGGGCGACGCTTTGACGTTGCGTTGTGCATGCACGCCTCCCTGCGAGCCAACTTAGTTTGCCGCCGTATTCCGGCGAACATCCGACTGGGCTTCGACAAGGCGCGGGCGCGCGACTTTCAGTGGCTGTTCACCAACCGCCGCATACCGGCAGCCCACGGGGAACATGCGCTCGAGGCCATGATGGCGTTTGCAACGGCGATTGGCGCCGGGACCCGTGACCTGCGCTGGGATATTCCGTTGCCGGAGAGCGCCAGCGAGTTCCCTGGCCAGTTTCTTGATTCCGGTCGGCCGCTCGTTGTGCTCAGCCCGTGCAGCAGCCAGCGCAGTCGCAATTTTCGCAACTGGAGCGTCGACAACTACGCTGAAATAATTCAGCACCTGAGGCAGAGTTACGACTGCAACGTGCTGCTGACCGGCGGCAACTCGGAGACCGAGCAGCGCTACGGCACGACGCTTGCCGGCACGGGCGCCGTGAACCTGATGGGCAAGACCTCGCTGCAAGAGCTGCTCGCGCTGATCGGCGTCGCACGCCTGGTAATTTGTCCGGATTCTGGTCCGGCACACATGGCAGCGGCGGTGAATACGCCCGTCATCGCCCTTTTTGCGACCTCCAATCCCGACCGCACAGGTCCGTACCTGTCGCGTCACCTGACCGTCAATCGCTATCCTGACGCCGTCAGAAAACACCTCAAACGCGAGCCTGACGCGCTTCGATGGGGGCAGCGTGTGCGCGATCCGGCAGCAATGGATCTAATCACAATCGCCGACGTTAGCAGCAAAATCGACGATTTTTTTGCGAAATAGTTAAGTATTGTCGACTTTATCGCCGAACGCGCCGGCATTGTCGCTGGCGTGGCGAATGCGCTCCAGGATTGCCTCCGGCTGCAATTCATTGAGACACCGCAAGTGCCCCAGCGGGCAAACCCGCTCGAAACACGGGCTGCACTCGAGGTCCAGATGGTGCACGTCGCAATGCTCCGTCAACGGCGGCGTGAAGTGTGGCGACGATGAACCATAGATGCCATGCACGTGGGTGCCGACAGCGGCCGCAATGTGCATGAGCCCCGAATCGTTACTGACCGCCTGCTCGGCGAAGCCGAGTAGATCGATCACATCGGCGAGCGACGTCTTGCCGCAGAGATTGATCGCCGCGCTGTTCGCCGCAATGACCTCGCCGGCGCCGTGATCCTTCTCAGAGCCCAGCACCCAGACCGCATACCCGGCCTCGTCGAGATTCCCGGCAAGCATCGCAAAATAATCGAGTGGCCAGCACTTCGCCGGACCGTACTCGGCACCCGGCATTATCGCCACGACTGGCATGGTGCTTTCAAGCTGCAGCGTTGCCAACAGCCCGCGCTGGCGATCCTTGTCCACGGTCAACCGCGGATAGTGCAATTCGGGGGGCGGTTGCGCATCACTTGCTGCGTCGCCAACGCCCAGGGCAAGGAATCGTTTCACCGTCTGATCCAGAACAGCCAGGTCGAAGGCCCTGACATCATTGATGAGCCCGAATCTGGATTCGCCTCGAAAGCCGGTTCGCCGGGGAATTTTCGCGAGCCATGGAATCAACGCCGACTTGAAGGATCGCGGCATGACTAACGCTCGCGCGTAGCCTTCGTCTCGCAGGGACAGCGCGATACGCCTGCGTTTGGCGAGGCCGATCTCACCGTGACCGGTCTCGGCCGCAATCCCGCGGCGGATCTCAGGCATGCGAGCAACGATGGGCAACGACCAGGATGGCGCCAATACATCCAGCGGCCACTCCGGGTCCCGGGCTTTCAGCAGCTTGAACAGCGCCTGCGCCATGACCATGTCGCCCACCCAGGAGGGTCCCACTATCAGCGTTGCGGGGTTCAGGGTTTTTGCCGATCGCCGAGTTGATCCAGGTAGTCCTTTACCCCGTTTTCGACAGGCCGAAACTCGACGTCACACCCCGACGCGCGCAGCTCCTTCAGGTCAGCCTGCGTATAGCTTTGATACGCGCCCTCCAGGTGCTCGGGAAATGGTATGTAGCGGATCTTCCCCTTGCCGTGCCAGTTGATAACGGCGCTGGCGACATCGTTGAAAGTCTGTGCCCGCCCGGTACCGGTATTGTAAATACCCGACACACCAGGGTTCTGCAGGAACCAGAGGTTGACGGCGCAGACATCGTCGACGTAGACAAAGTCGCGCAGCTGCTCACCATCCCCGTAGCCTTCCGTGCCCGAGAACAGCCGTACCTCGCCATCGTCCTGAACCTGGTTGTTGAAGTGGAACGCGACGCTGGCCATCGCGCCCTTGTGCTGCTCGCGCGGGCCGTAGATATTGAAGTAGCGCAAGCCGACGACCTGGCTATCCGGATTTGCCGCGACGCGCCGCACGTAGCGATCGAACTGCAGCTTCGAGTATCCGTAGACATTCAGCGGGTTCTCGAAAAGCGGGTCCTCGACGAAACTTTTCGAGCCGCCGTAAACGGCGGCCGACGACGCATAGATAAAGGGCGTACCGTCTTCGAGGCAATGATGCAGCAACCGCTTGGAGTACTCGTAGTTGTTCTTCATCATGTATCGACCGTTCCACTCGGTTGTTTCGGAACAGGCGCCCTGGTGAAACAGCCCCTTAATCTCGCTGCGGAACGCTTTGTCCGAACTAAGCCTTTGCAGCAAGTCGTCCTTGTCGAGATAGTCGGCAATCGGCAGGTCCGCGATATTGACGAACTTGTGACCGTCTTCGAGATCATCGACGACAACAATATCGTCGTAGCCGTGATCGACGAGCGTACGCACGAGGTTACTACCTATAAAGCCGGCGCCGCCGGTAACGATATGCATGATGCTGATTCCCTGCGGGATGCGTTGGTCCCGCGGTTAGTCGTCCGCCGCGGTCATTTGGTACTGGGCGCCGCAATACGGGCACTTCGCCTCGCCCGTCTCTTCAATAGGAAGGAACACCTTGGGGTGCGAATTCCACAGGTACATGCCGGGCATCGGACAACTCAATGGCAGGTCCTTGGAACGAACGCCGTATTTGTGTTGCGCGTTGGCCGGGATGAGATTCTGGTCAACAGTTCCTGCTCTGGCAGCCACGAGCTTCCTCTATAGAGTGTGTTTCGTTGGCCACAAATTATATGCGCTGCGTCGCGCCGCGACCATGCTCAATCGAGCCATTGCCGCCAGATAGCCTCGACGAATTCGCGTTCCTGACGGAATTCCGCGGCGCCGGCGAGCGGTGGCTGATCGTCGATTGCCAGATGATGCTGTCGCAGGCGGTAGCTGCGGTAGCAATCCTGCAGGCGTCTACCCACATCGGACGCAAGCGTAGCGCTGTCAACGAGCGCATCAAGTTGCCGGATATTGTCTGTGAATTCGATCAAGCCAGGATCCGTTTCCGCCCTGCTGAGCACCAGGAACTGGACAAGAAACTCGATATCTCCGACGCCCCCGAGGCCGTTCTTTAGATCGAACTGCCGCTTGCTGCTTTGATCCAGCTCCTTGCGCATCCGCTGGCGCATAGAGATCACGTCCTGGCGCAGCGAATCCCGTTTCACTCGGTTGATCAGCGTATCTTTGCGAATGCGCTCAAACTCCTGGGAAACCCCGGGACTTCCGGCCACGGGTCGCGCTCGCAGCAAGGCCTGGTGTTCCCACGTCCAGGCATTGTCTTCCTGGTAGCGTTCGAAGGCCTCCGTACTCGTTACCAACAGGCCCGAATTCCCGTCGGGGCGCAATCGCGTGTCAATCTCGTACAGCTTCCCGGTCCCCGTCTGTGTCGTCAGGAAAAGTACCAGCCGGCGGATGAGGCGGGCAAAAAACATTGTGTTATCGAGGGGTTTCTCACCGTCCGTTGCAGCTGAATCCCCATTCGAATCGTGCAGGAAGACGATATCGAGATCAGACCCGTAGGACAGCTCGAGCCCGCCGAGCTTTCCATAGCCAATAATGCCGAAGCCAGCCTCTTTCCTTATGCCATCGACGACGTAGCACGGCACGCCGTGCCGTTCAGTCATGTCCCGCCAGGCAACTTTAAGCGCCTCTTCCAGCACCGTTTCTGCGAGCCAGGTCAGGCCGTCACTGACCTTCATTATGGGCAGGCTGCCTGTAAAATCGGCGACCGCAATACGGAACTTCGTTGCTCTTTGATAGCCGACGATCGACTGCATGCGCGCTTCACTGTCGCTCGCTATTATGGCTGACATGCGCGCCGCGAGCTCGGCTTCGAGGTCCACCTTGGATACAGTGCTCGAGTACAGCTGCGGATCCAGCAACTCATCCAGCAACGCCGGCTGTCTCTCAATCTGATCTGCGATATATCGGCTTCGGGCACAAAACTCGACGAGCCGCGTCATCGCGCCGGGGTTCTCGTTCAGCAGGGCGAGGTAGGCACTACGACGTAATATGGCTGCCGTCACATCGAGCGCGCGATGCAAGGCGGAAAGAGGCTCCGTAGTCTCCAGGATCTTCAGCAGCAGCGTCGGCACGAATCGACCTAGCCGCTCCGCGGCAATCGCGTCGATCTGCTGTGTCGCCGGCGAGGCAGCGAAAGCCACGATGCGGGATGCCAGCTTCGCCGTGTCCGTAACGCCTTCGCGCTGCAGCAACTCCTGCCACTGCTGCTCGTCGGCCGCCGACTCCCATGCGCGCGCCAGCTGCTGTCGCAACGGCTTTTCGTCAACATCGTCAGCCAGGGCGACGCGATCAAATTCCTGCGAGATTGCGGCGCGATGTCGCGCGAGATCCTTCTCAAGGTGACCCCAATCCGGATAGCCCATGGCGAGGCACAGTCGCGCGCGATCCACATTGCTCCTGGGCAGATCGTGTGTCTGCTGATCGCGAATTGCCTGAATGAAATTCTCGACGCGACGCAGAAAACGGTACGCCAGCCGGAGTTTTTCTGCGCTGTCTTCCGCTAAGCCGCGGCGACTGATCAGCTTGGGCAAGACCTTTTGTAATTCGCGGCTCTGCAGTGCGATATCGCTACCACCGCGGACGAGCTGAAAGGACTGCACGATGAACTCGGCCTCGCGAATTCCGCCGGGCCCCAGTTTGACGTTGTCGGTGAGCTCGCGACGCGCAACCTCTGTTGCGATCATCGCTCGCATCTCTCGCAAGGACTCGAATACCCCGTAGTCGAGATATCGTCGATAAACGAATGGCCGTATTAAGCCGTTGTGGAGTTCCTCACTGACGCTCTGCGAAGGCTGCGTGCCAACGATGCGCGCTTTGACATAGGCATAGCGCTCCCACCCTCGTCCGTGTTGCAACAGGTAAGACTCGAGTGCAGCAAAACTGACGACCGGCGGCCCGCTGTCGCCAAAAGGGCGCAGCCTCGTATCGATACGAAAGGCGAATCCATCGGCGGTACGCTCATCGATCAGTGCGATAATCTGCCTCGTCAGGCGCGCAAAGTACTCTTGCGCACTGACCGCACGCGGACCGTCGGTTTTGCCTTCGTGCGGGAACAGAAAAATCAGGTCGATATCGGACGAAAAATTGAGTTCGCGGCCGCCCAGCTTGCCCATGCCAAGGATGATCAACGGTACGACTTGCCCTTCGTCGTCGCGCAGACGGCCGTAACGCGCCTGAAGTGACCGCTCCGCGTGGCGGGTTGCCACGTCGAGCATCAGGTCCGCGAGCAGTGACAGCTGCAGCAGTGTTTCATCCAGGTCTGCCAGCGCGAATATCTCTCGCCACAGAATACGCAGCAGACTGCGATTTCGAAAACGGCGAAGCTCCGACTTCAGTGCTTCGATATCGTCGGCGAAAGCCGCCTTCCCGAACTGTGCTCCGAGGTCCGTTGCCTCGCTGAACGTGTCCACATGTTCGGCGAACCACTGCCATTCCCTGAGTAACACTGCGCCGGCGAACTCGCTGCAGGCAACGACACGCAGCAGTGATTCGGTGTGTTCTTTGGCCATCGAGACAGCGCCATGCTGTTCTTCCAGCCGCTCAAGCCATTTCAGGACGTGATCCTGCAGATCCGGCGGAAGGCCTCCTATCGTGGCGACAGCATGGTTCTTCAGCGTAGCTTCCATGACCTGCAGTCTATCGAAAAACAGACCCGACTCCGGCACTATTGATGGCATGCCCGACAAACACCTGCTCATTGTCTACCACTCCCAATCCGGCTCGACCGAGCGTATGGCGCAGGCCGTAATCGGCGGTGCGTCGCACCCGGATATTTCCGGTGTCGAAGTGCGCATCAGAGCGGCGCTCGAGGCGGACGCAGACGATTTGTTGTGGGCAGATGGCTTTATTCTCGGCACGCCGGAAAACTTCGGCTATATGAGCGGCGCGATGAAGTATTTTCTCGACCGTGTCTTCTACCCTTGTGAAGGCAAGATCAACGGTCGACCCTGGGCGCTGTTCGTGCGCGCCGGAAACGACGGGTCGGGCGCAATAGCCAGCATTCGCCGCATACTCACTGGCCTCGCCGTTCGCGAGGTCCAGGAACCGGTTCTTATCAGCGGCGACTTCGACGAGGCGAGGCTCGCCGAATGCGAAGAACTGGGCCTGACCATGGCGGCCGGGATCGAGGCGGGCGTTTTCTAAGCCGTTACAGTGCCTTGGATTGGCTGACTTCCGCAAAACCCGACAGTACTTCGTCAAGGAGTTCGGGCTTGCCGATCAGGTGACCCTGGGCAAAATCGACACCCAGCTTGGTTATCAGCTGTCGCGTCAGGTCCGACTCGACGTACTCGGCAACCGTCTGCAACCCCATAACCTCGGCAACCTGCGTGATAGCCGCGACCATGGCCTCGGATATACGGTTGTCAGTGATATCCCGGATGAATCCACCGTCAATCTTCAGCGTATCAACATTGAAGTTTTTCAGATAGGCGAATGAGCTCAGTCCGGCGCCGAAGTCGTCCAACGCAATTGTGCAGCCGCGTCCCTTCAAACTGTCGATGAAAGTCTGCGCTTTCGCAAGGTTGGATACCGCCGCGGATTCGGTGATTTCGAAGCACAGGGATTCCGCCTTGATGCCGGAGTGCTGTAGCTCCTCTTCGATAAAGCTGAAGATGTCATCATCGCCCAGTGTCTGCCCCGAGAGATTGACAGAAAAGATCGCACCACTGTCTTGTATGGCATCCTTGAATTCCACAAGCGCTGCGATGGTCGACGAGATAACCCAGCGATCGATTCGAGGCATGATGTGATAGCGCTCAGCCGCGGACAGTAGCGCGTCCGTCGGTACGGCGTTGCCGTCCGAATCCGCCATACGTAGCAGGATTTCAAAGCGCGGATTACTCGAACAGCCGTTCAGGCTCACGATAGGTTGTGCTCGCAGTTCGAAGCCTTCACCGTCAAGTGCCTGCTGTATTTCCGACACCAGCTGCATGTCATCGTAGCGCCGGATAATGCTCTGATTGCCATCGTCAAACACTTCAATGCGATCGCGTCCATGGTCCTTCGCCGACTCGCAAGCCATTCGCGCGGTCGTCAATGCGCTACCGTCGTCACCGTTGGCATGCGAAAACTCGGCGATACCTATACTCATCGTAACCTGCAGTGACTTGTCGCCCTGCAGGTAGCGCAACGCGGATTTCTTCTCGCGAATGTCGTTAGCGAACTGCAGCGCTTTCTCAGAGTCAGCGTGCGTCAGGAGGATGCAGAATTCATCGCCGGCAAGGCGAGACAGTACTGCGCTGTGCGGCAGGTCCTCCTCGAGAACCCGGGCAAACCGAATCAAGACCTCATCGCCCGCTTTGGTACCGAAACTGTCGTTAACCAGCTGCAGATTATCGAGATCGAAATAGATCAGCTGGTGCGTGTCCGACGCGGATGACAGGCCCTTCCAGGATTCCTTCAGTTGCGCCTCGAATCCGGAGCGGTTCACGAGCCCGGTCATCGAATCGAAGGACTGCTCGATAACGTACTCAACCTTGCGGGCGATATGCGACATGAAACGTCGGTCACTGTTTGAGACGTCCTGCTTGTCGACGCGCCCGAGCTGCGCGAAAACGCCCTCCAGGTTGCCGTGCTTGTCGCAGACAGGAGTCAACAAGGCCTGGTAGCCCTGCTCGGACTCATTCTTTGACCCTTGCAGGGCCGGAATTTCGAATACGCGCGGCTGCCGATCGCCTTCAAGCTTTGGCATGAGCACATCGGTCAGGTAGCGATCCAGCACCTTGCGATTGACGTTCTTCCAGCTGGAGTGCGTCGCACTGATGCGGATGCGCTTCGCAGGGATCAATAATACGCTGTAATTGATGCCGAGATACCGACCACTTTGGCCAACAAGTTCCGCCAGGCTGGAGTGACTCCGAGACGCGTGGTGAATCTTCTCGTCTACATCGTAGATGTGCTGCAGCTCTCTTTCGACCTGCTGCACCCGGCCGTCTTTCCGAAGCAGATTCCCTGCAATACAGATGTTCTCGCCAATAAGCTCCAGGGCAGGCTCGAGAATAGTCTTGAGCAAGGCCGGATTGAACGACGAAGACTGTCCGACATTCTTTGAAAATACGGAGAGCAGAACGCCGTTGATTTCACGAGCATCGTCGTAGACCGGCAGCATCAGGACAGTCCTCGCTGAAGGCAGCGTTTTCTTCAGAACCTCGGCGCTACCTTTCAGTCCCGCAATGGCACGCTCGGGCAGCTCAGCCACGAAATTATCGACTTCAAAGTCGTCTGCGTCTGCGCTGTTCCAGACGCGTCGTCGTGCCCGGTCATAGAAACAAAATGCCTGTGCTCTCGGCGCCAGCGACTGCAGCAGGGCAACCGCCCTGCCTGCATCCGTTGCGAGGTTCTGGGTAGACTTTTCGTCCGGCACGAGCGCTCCAATCCATGATGCGCGATCATCAGTGCCTTACGATGCCAGCGACGGCGGTGCGACGCTGTGACTTAAGTCTCAGCTGTAACTTGTTACCCTTGTCAATTCAGGCGTTTACGTGCGATTAAGCCCAATAGCGCAGCATTCGATGCGGCTTGGGCAGAAGCCCCGGATCACTGCTCGGCCAGCCATTCGTCGTCGGACCCCTCGTTAACACCTTCAAACAACGGCGTACTCAGGTACCGCTCGCCGGTGTCCGGCAGCATGGCGAGAACCACGGATCCTTCCGGTGCCTGCCTCGCTATCGTCAATGCGGCCGCCAGTGTGGCACCGCCGGAAATGCCTGTGAAGATGCCCTCCTTCGCGGCAAGCTCACGCGATACGGCGATCGACTCATCATCAGTGACCGGCACCAGGTCGTCGAAGACTTCTCGGTTGAGCACTTCCGGTATGAAATCGGGAGTCCAGCCCTGGATTTTGTGCGGGCTCCATTCCTCACCGGCAAGCAGCTGCGCTGCTGCAGGCTCGGTTGCCACGATCTTCACGCCGGGTCTCGCGACTTTGAGGACCTCCCCGACACCCGTCATCGTTCCGCCGGTGCCGTATCCGGTAACCCAGTAATCGAGCCGCCTGCCCGCGAAGTCCCGCAGAATTTCCGGTCCGGTTGTCTGCCGGTGATATTCCGGGTTTGCCGGGTTCTGGAACTGGCGCGCGAGAAACCAGCCGTGCTTTTCTGCAAGCTCTTCCGTCTTCCTGACCATCCCCGAGCCGCGCTCTGCCGCCGGCGTCAAGATCACTTTCGCACCGAGCCCACGCATAATCTTTCGCCGCTCGATCGAGAAGGAATCCGCCATAACCGCCACGAAAGGGTGGCCCTTGGCCGCACAGACCATCGCAAGTGCAATGCCCGTATTGCCCGAGGTCGCCTCGATTACGGTCTGCCCGGGGTTCAGGGCGCCGCGGGCTTCCGCGTCGGCAATGATTGCATGCGCCAGTCGGTCCTTGACGGAGGCCATTGGATTAAACGATTCCACCTTGACGTACATTTCAACGCCAGCGGGCGCCATACGATTCAGACGCACAATCGGCGTATTGCCGATGGTCTCCAGGATGTTGTTATAGATCATTTTTTCGTCCCCTGTTTTTCGTCCCGCATCGCCACTTGCAACGAAGCGCGGTCCTCTCTGAGTATCCTGCTTTCAGCCCACAATAGCCTACTTCGTTCTTTATCTGTTATATCTTACCGGCTGGCGGCGCCATGCCGTTGCAACTGAATGACATATCCTTAGTCCGATACTGAGTATTCATCCGGCAACCCAATCGATGAAACTGCAACAACTAAAATACCTGCTTGCGATCGCGGACAACGGCCTGAACATTACGGCGGCCGCCGAGCGCCTTTACACGTCACAACCCGGCGTTAGTAAACAATTGAAGCTCCTCGAGGAAGAGCTCGGGCTGCAGCTTTTCACACGCAAGGGGAAAAGTCTGGACGGGGTGACGCCCGCCGGGGAGCAGGTAATCAGGCGCGCACGCCTGATCATGCAGGAAGTCGAGAACATCCGCAGCCTTGCATCGGAGTACTTCGAGCAAGAGGAAGGCTCGCTCGCCATAGCAACGACACATACCCAGGCACGCTACGTTCTACCGGATATCGTCGGCAAGTTTCGCGAGCGATTCCCGAAAGTCAGCCTGAATCTTCACCAGGGAACGTCGGAACAAATATCGGACATGGTTGCGGCAAACAACATCGACTTCGCAATTGCGACGGGCTCGAAGGAGCTCTTTTCAGAACTGCTGCTCGTGCCAAGCTATCATTGGGATCGTTCAATCATTGTCCCGAAAGGACACGAGCTAACACATCTGGATCGGAAGCTAACGCTGAGTGATCTCGCAAAGTACCCGTTGGTGACTTACGTGTTCAGCTTCGGAGGACAAAGCTCTTTCAAACGTGCCTTCTCAGACGAGCGACTCGAACCCAATGTCGTCTTCACTGCCCGCGATGCCGATGTCATTAAGACCTACGTGCGTATGGGCATGGGTGTCGGCGTTGTCGCCAGCATGGCCGCCGATTGTTCAGACAGAAAGGACCTTCAGGCCCTCGACGCTGCCGGACTTTTCCCGCGCAGCACGACGTGGATAGGCTTCCGGAAGGATGCCGTTTTACGTCGTTACATGACGGAATTCGTGCAGCTGTTTGCCCCGCACGTGACGGCGAAGCATATCGAGGAAATTCGACGTTCCGCCTCGCAGGACACGATCGACCGACTGTTCCGCGACGCAACCTTGCCACTTCGCGGTGGCTGTGACGACGGCGCCAACGCGGCCGCTTAGTGAAGCCGTTGGTACAAACTCAATAAATACGCACGCCGCCGTGACGCTTCCTGCTGCTGTGATCAAGCCACCACAGGCCCGTGAGAAATCCGCCAATCAGGCAGACGCCAATAGCCGCGCCAACCCAGCTTAAGGGCAGGCTGCCCTTGTAGCGCTCCTTCATCCCCTGGATGCTGGCATTCTCTGCCTGCAGCGCAGCAACCTCCGACTCAGCGCCTGCCAGTTTTTCAGTCAGGGTAGCCGCTTCACCTTTCAGACCATCAATCGTCGCAGCGGGGCCCGCGAACGCGCGTTTTGTTTCTTCCAGTTCGGCTGCCAGTGCGTCTCGCTCTGCGGCCGTCTCCGCGACAATGAGTTTGGCGGGTTTCTCGTCGACGAGGTAGGCGGCCTTAACGTAGCCACTCGTTCCGTCGGGAAGCTGCACGTTGGCATAGTTGCGATCCCGCGAAATGATCTCGAGCTGCTGGCCACTCTCGAGCATTCGAAAAGCGCGGTCACTGGTGTCTTCGGCCTGGTGCAGGCCAAGCCGCAGGTTGTCGGTGATGTACGCAGTCTCAGCAGCAGCCACGATCGGCAGCAGCGCAAGGACTCCTATTAGCAAACGCATCTTCAATCTCCGTTACTGGCCGCGAGTGTACTACACAGAATACCTGTGCGAAGTGAGCTAGTGGGCTGCCTGGTAAATTCATACGCTTTCAGCGTGGACTGCCGGTTCGCTGGCAAGGCATGTCGCGCCGGTAATGACGAGCCCTTGCCAAGCGACGTAACGCCGACCAGCGGGCCGGCAGTGCACGCCCACCGGGAGCGAACAGACTGCGCCATTACGGCGTTGCGAGCCGCGGCCATAGCGGTGCTATGCCCACAACTCGCGCCTTGTACTGACACTGACTGTTCACTCTGAAAGCGTATGAATTTACCAAGCAGCCCACTAGTGTTCGTAAAGCCAGCGCAGCAGCGCTTCCTGGACTTCCTCACCCGGTCCGCGATGCACGTCGGTGTGGTTCTGCATGGCGACAACGGCCAGGCGCCGCCCCGATCTCGTCTGCAAATAGCCGGCAATGGCGGTCACATGGTCCATTGACCCGGTCTTCAGGTGCGCCTTGCCAATTAGCGGTGAGCCCTTGAAGCGACGCCGCAGCGTACCGTCCAGGCCGGAAATCGACATCGAGGCCAGGTATTCGGGCATATACGGCTGCCGCCAGGCGAACTGCAACAACGAGAACATATCCGCCGCGGCTATGCGCGAATCTCGTGAAAGTCCTGCGCCGTTTTCGATCGCGCACTTGCACGACTCCAGGTCGTTGTCGGTCAGCCATTGGGCGATAACATCCCTGCCGCCACCCTCGGTACCGGGCGGCCCGTTCACTTCCGCCGACAATGTATGGACGAGCTGTCGCGCCATGACGTTGTTGCTGTGCTTGTTGACGCGCGCAATCACTTCATTAAGCGGCAGTGAGTCAAAGGACAAGAATGGCTCCGCGTCTTCGGGAACACTTGTGCTGACGTCCACGTTGCGCCAGCCGCCGTCGAATCGACCGCCGAGCTCGCTCCATAGCAACTTGAAAAGACCGTAGACATACTCGTTATGGGAAAGCGCTGTGCGATCCAGCGCGTATCGCCGGCAGCCGTCGGGAAATTTGCCCGAGAAAGTGACTTCATCGACGGCTTCATTGGTCGTAATCGTGATGCCGCGCTGATATCCACGGCAACTACGCGCCGCAAGTCCGAGTCGGTTACGGATGCGCAGATTATCCAGCGATGGATCGAGCTGTACCTGTACGCCGCCGGATTCCGGATCGGGTTCGAACCAATACCGCACAACCTTGAAGTTCATCAGCAGTGCATTGGGCGCAACGTTGTACGCACGCAAAGGCTGGCCATCGAAGGCCGCGGGATCATGATCGCCGACGTCGAAGTAGCTGTCATCAATCAGCAGGTCACCGGTAATTTCGCGTATTCCCATGCGCTGAATCGCGCGTAGCAGCTGCCAGACACGTTCTGTGACGAGAAAGGGGTCGCCGTAGCCCTTGAGCAAAAGGTCACCGTCAAGCCGATCACCCGTTACCTCTCCTCGCAGGAAGACATCTGTTTTCCAGCGATACGAAGGTCCGAGAATATCGAGCGCCACCAACGTCGTGAGCAGTTTGATTGTCGATGCGGGGTTCCGCTCTTCGCCCTCTCGCCAGCGCAGCAAAACCTCGCCGGTCTCGACATCTGCAGCGTAAATGCTAAGCGACTCATAGGGCAGCTGGCGGAGGTTCATGACACTCTGAACGCCGACCGGCAGATCCGAGTCTTCAGAGCGTGCTATACCCACCAGCATTGCTGCCAGAAGGAGCGCGAAGAGGACTTGTTTCATGCGACCGGTATCTCGTCGCATAGCCTCAGTTCGCATCGTCGACCTCGAGGGTCGGCAAGTGTCGTGCGAGGGCGCGGCTCGCAGTGCGATGTATAGCCCAGGTCAGAATCACGATCGCAGTGATACCGGCGGCGGCAATCCAGTAACCGAGATCCGACGGCGTCGCCTCGCCGGAAAGAATCTGGCCGAGGTCACGTGCCAGTGTACCGAGGTAAACGTACAGTCCGACGGCCGGCAGCATTCCCAGCGTCGTTGCAACAAGATGCGTCCGCGCCGTTACCGACGTCACGCCATAGGAATAATTGAGTATGTTGAAAGGGATCACGAGCGAGAGCCGGGTGAGCACAATGATGAGGAAAGCCTCTTCCCGAAGACCCTTCTCAATCGCCTGCATGCGCGGATTACCTGCGACTTTTTCCTCGACCCAATGCCGGGCCCCGAGCCTCGCAACCAGGAACGCACACTGCGCGCCAACCGCGATACCCACTGCGGCAAATACGATCCCGGGCAGGAGCCCGAACAGGAAACCGGCAATCATCATCGATCCGGACCCCGGGACAAACAACACGGTCGCAATTACGACGCCCAATATGTACAGAACCGGGCCGGCGATCGGATGCAGTTTCGACCACTCGACGATGACTGCGATCCAGTCGGCAAACGGCAATGTATACAGGCTGTACGCCAGCGCCACGAATACGGCCGTCAGCGCAACTCTGTTGATTAATGTTCGATTCAAGAAACTTGCTCTCTCAATTATCAGGATACGGGTCGCTTGATTTTATAGCTGCGGATCCGATCTGCCAGCGTAGTCGGTCGCACGCCCAGCAATTCGGCGGCACCGCCAGCACCGGAAACCCGCCAGTTCGTCTGCTTCAATGCTTTGATCAGGTTTGCTTTCTGCAGTTCCTTAATTTGCTGCTCGGTGAGAACCTCTTCCTGGTGGGCTTCAGTCTCGCCCAACTCCGCGGCTTCGCGCCTCAGCGTTGGCATCGACAAATCCAGGCGCAGCACCTTGCCCTGCGACAGAATAACCGCGCGCTCTATGACGTTCTTGAGCTCGCGCACATTGCCCGGCCAATCATAGGATCGAAGTATCGCGGACTGTGCACGCGTCAGTGTCAGTATGTCTCGCCCGAAGTCCTTGCAGGTCTGTTCCAGAAAGTGCTGCGCCAGCTGCACCATGTCATCGCCACGCTCTCGCAGAGGCGGTACGTCGATCGGAAATACACTCAAGCGGTAAAACAGGTCTTCGCGAAACCGACCGTCGACAATCAACTCTTCCAGGTTCCGATTGGTCGCCGCAATAACCCGGACATCTACGGATCGAGTTACATCGTCGCCGACGCGCTCGAACTCGCTTTCCTGCAGGACTCGCAGCAGTTTTCCCTGCGATTCGAGTGGAATCTCCCCGACCTCATCGAGAAATATAGTGCCTCCATCAGCTAGCTGGAAACGCCCGATACGATCCCGGTTTGCCCCCGTAAAAGCACCCTTCATGTGCCCAAAGAACTCGCTTTCAAACAGCTCCTTCGGGATAGAGGCACAGTTGACCTTGACCAAAGGCCCCGACGCACGCGGAGAACGCATGTGAATTGCGTGTGCGACAAGCTCCTTGCCGACACCAGACTCCCCCTGCAGGAGCACGCTCGCGGGGGTTTCCGCGACAGCCTCCACGCGTTTCAGCATACGGCGCAGGGATGCGCTTGTACCCACGATGTGTCCGAAGTTCATGGCAACGTTGACTTCCTCGCGCAGGTAATCCCGTTCCCTCTCCAGTTCGTCACGCAAGCTTGCGTTTTCCGCCAGCGTGCGGCGCAGTTCTCGTTCGGCTTTGTTGCGCTCTGTGACGTCTTTTGACGCAACCAGCATGTGTTCCACTGCGCCGTGATCGGTGCGCTCCGAAATAGCAGACATGACCAGGTCGATGACCTTGCCGTTCTTCGTAACCATCTGTCGCTTGAGGTTGTTAAAAGACCCCTCTCCGATCAGCTCTGTCAGGCGTCCGTCCGCGTACAACTTTCGATCCGCATTGCTGAAGAAATCTGTAATCGGACGCCCTACGACTTCCTCTCGCTCGAACCCCAGCTTGTGCAGCCAGTGATCGGTGACCGTTACGATCAGGCCGTCTTTGTCGACGGTATGCAACATCGCCGGCGTCGATCGATAGAGCTTGCGATACTTGAAATTCGCCCTTCCCTGGTCCGAAATTTCGGCATACATCGCCACAGTTCGCACGAACGCGCCTTCACGGTCGAATTCGACGATCGCATTGGTAAGGCAGTCGACGACCTCACCCGATTTCGCCACAAAGCTGACCGGCTTGTTCTCGAGCTTTCCAGTGCGCCGCAGCGCCGGTCTCAGTTCATGCAGAACGCGCTCTATGGTCTCGGGCGTCGTGAATTCTTCCGGGCCGTGTCCGACCATCTCCTCGCGGTCGTAGCCGAGGCGCGTAAGCAGAGCATCATTGACGTCAAGATAAAGGCCATCCTCGGCGATCGAGGTCGCCATGCCGGGCGCTTTGCGAAACAGCCATTGATAGTCGTCGGGAGTCATTACCGGCGCATGATATACGAAATTCCGTAAACTGGCTTACGTTTTTTCGTAATTAACGAAATTCCGTAACCCACCGAATACGCGTAACTCTTTGTATTTATTCTCTTTTCAAAACTGGCACGAGTTATGCAGTAAGGGAAGCTAGAGAAGGGGCCTTTTTGCCCCATTTGACCAACCAGGCACAGCGGATGCTGTGCCATATCGCTTAGGGACAAGACAATGAGTACCAGGAATTTAGAGAACAAACTTGCTTATGTTGGGGCGCTTATCGTCCTGACGGCGGTGCTTGCAGCCGCCAGTTCGGCGTTTGCTGCAGAACCCACAAACACCGCCAGCACGAATGCGGCCGACCACGCCGCAGCGGCCGAGGCCATCAACGGCGCGAAGAAGGCTATGCGTGAATCCGCCGACGCAGCGGCAGAAGCGCTGAAGCTCGAAAACGGTTTCGCCCTTGAAAATCAGCTGGCAGACATTAACTCTACGCTGATCGCGGCAAACAAGTAGGCCGCAGAAGAACCCCCTCCGGCGGCGTGCCGGCCAGGCTCTCTCCCCCTTTGACCTGGCTTACGTCCCGGAAACCGCTGGATAGGAATCCGGCAAAAACGGACCATGAAGGTCCGGCGGCACCCCCCTGCCGTTGACTACAGGGCGCCGGGGTCCGATCCGTGTCGGGTCGGCCCACTGGTTCAATCACTGAATTCAGTTCCCCGGCGCTTTTTTTTAATCCGAAGTACGATCTCGATGCGCCTCCGCCCGGTTGCCCCGGTTATTGGAATTGCGACTGCTGATGGCTTCGCGCAATCGCCGCAGCCAGTGGCGAGCCCAGGCAAATTCGATGCTGAGTATCGCAAGCCCGACCGGGATAACGACGAGCGCCGGGCCAGGCGTCACTATCATGACGACGCCCAGCAAGAGCACGGTAGTCCCAACGACAGCCACAACAACGCGCCGTGCCGCTTTGTACGTGATATGAATTGCTCTCTTCATCAGGGGACCTGCTCCGCTCTGCTTGCTTTTGCAGCGTTCTGCCGTAGCCTAGGCACGATGATAAAGCTCTTGCGACTGCCGTGCCTGCTTGTGGCCGCGCTATATCCCATGGCCGTCTTCTCGACCGACGGTGACGCCTTGACAGTACAGGTAAAGGAATCGACCGCAAAACTGGAGCCCGGCGACGCAAAGCAGCGAGAGGTTCGATTGCCCGCGCTCGACGTTGCCATAATTGCCTCACTTGAATGCCCGGCCAGCAGCAAGGCTGCCTCGCTGGTAATCAGCGTCTCTGACACCCATCAATACTACGGCCCTGAAGTGCTTGCAGATTCCGTCTCGCTCGAGGCGGCCTTCAGCGTACCGGCCAGCCAGCTGGCACCGGTTGTCATTTCGGAATTCTGCGTCAAAGGCACACCTGCAGAGAATCAGGGCCTGAGGCTGCACGGCGTTGCAACCGCGCAGATCTCAATGCGTTGTCGCGACGACAACGACTCGACCTCGCTGCACTTCGCCAGCGTACCGATACCCGTCAGGCTTTACTGCCGCCCGGATGCCGAGCCGGAAGCTTCATCAGCCGACAGGTGACGCTCAAAAAACTCGAGCGTTAGCCGCCAGGCATCGCTGGCCGCAGCTTCATTGTAGTTATCACCCGTGGGGTTCGCGAACGCGTGGCCAACGCCCGGGTAGACGTGAATTTTATAATTCTTGCGAAGCCGCGACAACGCAGCCCCGAAAGCTTCGACCGATGCGACCTTGATGCCCTTGTCCTCACCGGCGAACAAGCCGAGTATCGGGCTATTGACGGGGCGGAGCTTATCCTCGTCATCAGTTACCTGCCCATAGTAAATGACAGCTGCATCCAGCTCGTCGGGAAAAAGCTGTGCAGTATTGAGCGACCAGCCGCCGCCAAAACACCAACCAACCGAACCTATCTTCGGCGCACCCGCTGTCGCACTGACAAATTCGTAGGCGCTCCGGATATTGGCATTCGCAAACTCGGGATCCTCGACCACATTGAGCATAAATTGGCGCGCTTCCGCAGCATTCTTCGCGACCTTGCCGCCGTAAAGATCAACAGCAAGAACGATGTATCCCTCCGCGGCAAGCCTGTCTGCCATGGCGCGAATGTTGTCGTTGAGCCCCCACCATTCATGAATCATGATCACCGCTGGCAGCGGCTCAAACATATCCGCCGGCGCCACGAAGTAGCCGTACACCAGCTCGTCATCTATTTCCGCGTAGGGCAGATTCTCAGAGATGACCGGGCGCGCAGGCGCGATCCGGGCCGCAGCGCTGGGCGCTGTTCTGTCATTGGCATGCTCTCGCGACATCGCATCGACATTGTCACGCGCGGCGGCTTTATCGGCCGAAGCAGAAGGCTGATCTGGTGACTCACAGGCACCCAGCAGTAGCGCCATGAGGCAAAGGGCCGCGGTGGTCAGCGCATTACGAGTTCCGGCTTTCAACATTTGCACATCCTGCAGTATTCTCTTGTCACCTGGAAACAGCACAGGCTGGTCCCGTTCGGCCAGTAGTGTAATCGAAAACAAGGATAGGGAACCAATATGAGCCTGCTTGGCGAGTCACTTATATACCTGCTGGCAGCGGTCATCAGTGTACCAATCAGTCGTCGGCTGGGATTTGGCTCGGTGCTGGGCTACCTGGCAGCCGGCATTATCATCGGACCGTTTGGCCTCAGACTTGTCGACGACGCCGAACACATCCTTCATTTCGCTGAGCTGGGTGTGGTCTTCCTGCTGTTTATCGTGGGACTCGAACTCAAGCCGGCGAGACTCTGGGTGATGCGCAACATGGTCTTTGGGCTCGGCGCAGCACAGGTCGCGTTGAGCGGTGCCGTTATAGCAGCGATTGCCTGGGCCTTTGGCTTCGCCGCAAACGCGGCAATCGTTGTCGGCCTGATTCTCGCCCTGTCTTCCACCGCTTTTGTCCTGCAACTGCTAGCCGAAAAGAAACAGCTTGGCGCCAGCCACGGGCGAGCCGCTTTTTCAGTTCTTCTGTTTCAGGATCTGGCCGTTATCCCGTTGATCGCGCTGCTGCCGCTACTCGGAGCCAACGCATCAGCCGACAATGGCGTCAACTATGTCCAGATCGGCATCATGGCTGGCACGATTGCCGCGTTGATCATCGGTGGCAGGCTGTTGCTGAGGCCGATACTACGCATGGCGGCAAGCGCCGATATTCCTGAAATCCTGACGGCGACAGCGCTGCTGGTCGTCATTGGCAGCGCCCTGTTGATGCAGGTCGCGGGCATGTCGATGGTGCTGGGCGCCTTTATCGCAGGCATGCTGCTCGCAGACTCCGAGTACCGGCACCAACTGGAAGCCGATATCGAGCCCTTCAAGGGCCTGCTGCTCGGCCTGTTCTTTATCGCCGTCGGAATGATGGTCAACATCGGTCTTCTGTTCGAAATGCCAGGCCGCATCCTGCTGATCGTGGCATTGCTGATGGCGAGCAAAGCGCTGGTGCTGTACCCGCTGGCTCGCCGCTTTGGCATGTGCGACTGGCGGGCAGCACTGAAACTCGCCGCCGTCCTTGCGCAAGGCGGCGAATTCGCCTTCGTGCTGTTCGGCATCGCCAGGACCGAACAGGTTCTGGAGGCCGGCGCCATCGACGAACTCGTGCTTGCCGTCGCCGTCTCCATGATGCTGACGCCGCTGCTCTATGCACTCGCCGAACGGCTGGGTCGGGGGATGGAAACCGAAACCGAGCCCGAATATGAAGTCCCGGAAGTCGATCACCGCGACGTGTTGATCGCGGGCTTCGGGCGTGTAGGCCAGATTGTCGGACGATTGCTACGCGTCACCGGCAGGCCCTTCACAGCGCTGGAAAGTGACCCTGAGCAGCTGGACATCGTCCGTCGCTATGGGGCGACCGTCCATTTTGGCGATGCTTCACGCCTGGACCTGCTGCGCGCCGCCGGCGCGGAGCATGCGCAAGTCTTCGTTCTCGCTATCTCGGACCTTGAACAATCAATGCGCGTTGCAGCGGCCGTAACAACGCACTTCCCGCACCTGAAGATAATTGCCAGGGCACGCAATCGGCGCCATGCCCACAAGTTAATGGACCTGGGAGTTAAACATATCTTCCGCGAGACGCTGCTCTCCAGCCTCGCAATGTCAGGGCTGGTGCTCCGCGACCTCGGTCATTCGGATGCAGATGCAAAACGCCTGATAGATACTTTCTGCGAGCGCGACACCAAGCTGCTCTTCGAGCAACACGCGATTCACGACTCGGAAGAAAAACTAATTCAGTCGGTCAAGGACTCGGCGGACGAACTGGAGTCGTTGCTGAGGGTGGACGCACGCTCCTGACTACCAGTCGTCGTCGTCGTCTTCCCATTCCTTGAGCTTGCTCTTGTCGACTTGCTGCCACTGCTTGTCGCTTAGTCGCACATACTGCACAACCCTGACCAGCGTATAGACGATGATAAAGGCGATCATGACAAGCAAAAAAGTGAGACCATCCGGCATGACGTTTGTACCCGTCCTTCCTGAACGGCCAGTCTAACACCGCGGCGCAACTCAATAATGTCCGATAACAAGACGCAAGGCTCCTTACTTCGGTGCTGTGTGTCTCTGCTCAATGAAGCCTTGCGCGATAATGAGGAAGACCTCACGACAGGACTGGTGCGGCGTGCAGCGACGCTGCTCGCGATCCCGATGATGTTCGCGATGGCCATGGAATTAATCTTCGCCGTCGTGTCGGAGTTACTACTCACGATACGCAGCATACTGGTGTTTCGACGTGGAAGCTGGAAGCACAATGTCGCCTGAGCCGAAGCTCATCGAGATCAAGAACGCGACCATCTGGCGCGGCGAAACCTGTGTCTTCAGGAAGCTTGATCTCTCCATAGCGCAGCATGAGAGGGTCGCCATTCTCGGGCCGAACGGATCCGGGAAAACGACGTTGCTGAAGACAATCAACCGCGAGCTGTATCCGGTCGCCGCACCGAACTCGTCGATACGCATCCTGGGCCTCGAGGACTGGAACGTCTGGCAATTGCGAAAGCAGATCGGCGTCGTGTCCCACGATCTGCAGCAGCGCTATGCCCCGGCCACATCGGCTATTGAGGTCGTCATGTCCGGCTTCTTCGCCAGTATCGGTGTACACGGAACGCTCGCGGCCAGTGTTACACGCGAGCAACGGCAGGCCGCAGAAGCGACGATGCACGAGCTTGGCCTGGATGCGCTGAAGGATACCCAGCTCGCGAGGATGTCGACCGGGCAGCAACGACGCTGCCTGCTTGCACGCGCCCTGGTGCACGACCCCGCTACCCTGATTCTGGATGAGCCCACGGCCGGGCTGGATTTTGCCGCGAGCTTTGACTACCTGGAAAGGCTGCGAAGGCTGGCGACAGACGGGCGCAATATTGTCATCGTGACGCATCACCTCAACGAGATCCCGCCCGAGGTCGATCGCGTCGTACTGCTGCAGGACGGCCGTATCGTGGCCGACGGCACCAAGGAATCGGTCTTAAAGGACGAAATACTGAGCCGGGTTTATGAAACGCAGGTCCGTGTGGCGGAAATCGACGGCTACTATCTCGCCTATCCGGGCCGAAGCGGCAAAAACGTGACCTGATACGATGCGTCAGGCTGACAACGGGTCTAATCTCGCACTTATGTTCAAAACGGCCAGAATAGTCGTCACCAGTACGCCGCTGATGGTACTGCCATCCTTTGCCGCCGACGGTGATATCCAGACAGGCATAACCAGCGCAGGTCCGGCAGTCTTCATTTTTGCGGTTGCCGGCGCACTGCTGCTCACACTGCTGTTCCGCTCGACCGCCAGCCAGGTCACAGGACTCATTACGTCGCGGCTAGGGCGGTGGCGACTACAGAGCGCCCTCCGCAAGCTCAGCCCGGATGTACTGCACGACTTTATCCTGCCTGGCGCCTACGGCGGCCTCGCCAAGGTCGATCATGCCGTAATGACGGCGGGCGGCATTCTCTGTATTCAGAGCAAACACTACAACGGCGTTGTTTTCGGAGCCGAAGACGAAGCGCAGTGGACCAACGTTGATGGCACACGGCGGCGGCGCTTCCTGAATCCCCTGATCCAGAACGAGGGCCGCAGTCGCGCACTGCAGAAAGTCGTGCCCGACGTGCCGGTCGCAAACCTGGTGGTTTTCACAGGCTCCGTGGAATTCACATCCGCGCCTCCCAAGAACGTTATCCACATTCGCAATCTCGAGAGCTTCATCGCCAAGTTCGTATTCGGGCCAAGCAAGGTCGAAGACTGGAACTCTGTCTGGCTGACGGTGAAATCAGCCGCCCTGACAGACGCTGGCACACGGAAGGACCTGCAGTCCCAGGTGTTGTTTACCTGACACGACACGCGGTGTCTTAGCCGATGATTTATACTCGGCTTCGATCACCTGGCCTGAGGCATGTCGCATGCAAAGCTCTGACGTTCTGATTTCATCACCTATCGGTGTACTGGCGGTGCTTTGCATCGTAGCGGCATTCTTCTTCCTGGTAGCCCAGGTCAGCGGCGCAAAACTCTTTAATTACGTCCCGCCGTTGCTGTTCATCTATGCGACGCCGGTGTTTCTCAACAACTTCGGCGTCATTCCCAGCAGTTCGGTTATCTACACCGGACTCAGTCAGTTCGCGCTGCCGGTCTTCATTGTTTTGATGCTGATCAAGGTCAACGTGCCCGCGGTCATCAAGGTGATGGGCAAAGGTGTGCTGGTGATGCTGATGGGCACTGCGGGCGTCATGGTCGGCGGTGTTGTTGCCTACCTGGCAGTGCATCAATGGCTTAGTGACGACGCATGGAAGGGCTTCGGCACGCTTGCGGGTAGCTGGATCGGTGGCACGGCGAACATGCTCGCGACGAAAGAAATGCTGGGCGCGTCTGATGCGCAGTTGGGGTTAGCCGTCATCGCCGACAACGTAGTGTACGTCGTTTGGCTGCCGCTGCTGTTGATGTCGCGCGACTATGCCGAGAAATTCAATAAGTGGGCTCGTGTGCCCGAAGAACGGCTTGCGGCGATGGACGCCGCGGCGGAATTGCACCGCGAAGACGACGAGGCACCGACGATGCAGCAATACCTGTACCTGGCGGCCGTTGTGTTCGGTGTTTCGGCGATCGGACACGCGCTAGCACCCGAACTCGCCGGCTGGATCGCGGCGAGTTCGCCAAAGATGGCGGGCGTCTTTTCGGAGACGACTACGCGGATTCTGTTGGTCACGACGCTTGCACTGCTCCTGTCCACAACCGGCGCTTCGAAGCTACCTAATTCGACGGCGATCGGTACGGCGCTCGTTTACGTATTCGTCGCCGGCATGGGCGCGCGAGCCTCCATTGCCGGCCTGACTGAAGCGCCGGCGTTTGTGCTCGGTGCTTTCATCTGGATAAGCATTCACGGCCTGTTCTGCCTGGCCGGCGCCTGGATCTTTCGCGTTGACATACACAGCGTCGCGATCGCGTCTGCCGCCAACATCGGTGCGGCCGCATCGGCGCCCATCGTGGCTGCGCACCATCGACCCAACCTGGTGCCAGCCTCGATACTCATGGCGCTACTCGGCTACGCGCTGGGTAATTATCTCGCGCCGTTGACGGGTCAACTCGCGAGAATCGCCGCGGGGCAATAGCCATGTGGCAACAACGCGCGAAACTTGCCACTTTCATCGCTATCGCGGTCGTTGCTCTTGGGCTCTGCCTGTCGGCATGGCTTTGGCACGAGCGCCCTGCTCTCACAGAGGTTAACTGGCCCGCGCCCGTATTCGCATCCGCATCGCTCCCCGATACGGTAACCGCAACATGGCTCGGCATATCGACACTGCTGTTCGACGATGGCGAAACACAAATCCTGATTGACGGTTTCTTTTCGCGGCCAACACTCCTGGATGCCATGCTGGATCGCCCGGTTGACAATGACGCAGCGACGATTAATTACGCGCTCGACGAGTTTCGCATGCGCCGGCTTGCAGCAATTATCCCGGCGCATTCGCATTTTGATCATGCGATGGATGTCGGAGCTATTGCGAACCGTACGAGCGCATCGATAATTGGCTCCGCATCGACTGCAGAGATTGCGCGCGGCGCAGGCGTTCCGGAAGACCAGATAACGCTGGTAACTGAGAATCAACGCTATGAATTCGGCCGCTTCACCGTCACATTACTTCGCTCACACCACGCACCCGTTGGCTGGCGCGGAGCCATTCCGATTCCAGGTACGATCGATGCGCCGTTAGCTTTACCGGCACCTGTCAGCGCCTGGCGCGAGGGCGGCAGCTACACGATTGTTATCGAACATCCGGAAGGAACGACCGTCGTACAGGCTAGCGCCGGATTTGCCAATGACCTCCTCAACGGCGTCTCCGCTGAGGTTGTCATGCTGGGTGTCGGGGGCCTCGAGAGCCTTGGACGTGACTACGCCGAGCGCTACTGGCAGGCACTTGTAACGACCACGGGCGCGCAAAGCGTCTACCCCATTCACTTCGATGATTTCACACAACCCTTCGGCGAGATCGAAGTGGCGCCGAGCTTCCTGGGTGATTTCACGACTACGACCGACTGGATGGACGCTTTTCGCGACCGGTGGGATACGGGAACGAAACTGTTCTTGCCCGAATTCGGCAAACCGATCGTCCTCTACCCATCGCCACCGCCGGAGGCCTGATCGGAACGGGGCGAATCCAGCAAGTCACAAAGCGACTGCCTGCCCTCAATAATCGCCTCTTTCTGCGCCCTGCTCAGGCGCTTGACGCGATACTCCAGCGCCGATGCCGTTGCCCGGTTTCCCACGGCTTCGGAAAACTCCAGAAGCAGCGGCCCTTTTCCACGCAGGTACTTCGCGCCGCGAGCACTTTTTTCGTGTTCTGAGATTCGCCGGGCGACATCCGCCGCGATGCCGGTGTACAGGGTATCGTCGGCGCAACGAACGATATACAGACTGAAAACCGCGCCGCTCACCGCTGCGATGTGTCAGGCGTTGCCGCCGACCAGCGTATCGCCGAACACACGGAAAGCGCCGGCTTCCATGCTCTCCTGGTTTTCGGTCGTCTCCGCATAGGTCAGTACGATCTCCGCGGCACCACCCAGCGACTCGGCCGGCTCATGCAGGCGCAGCGTCAGCACGTTGCCTGTCAGCGCGGCTTCGCGAATCAGGTGGTGACCGCCAAACTGATGTTCGTTGATCTCGATGTAGAGGGACTCGTCGAAATCTTCCTCAACCGTGCGCATCAGCAACAGGTAGTCCCGAATATCGCCCTCATCGGTCGTTTTCGCAAAGAACAGCATCGTCGTATTGTCGCGAACGTCAAAGGCTACGGTGTCGTACTGGCGGGTAGCAGTCATGAGACTCTCGATTCATCCAGCATCTGTTGTAACAGTTCGTCCTTCTCTTGCCAAATCTCGCCGAGCCAGCGGTGCACGCGGCGCCGAAACTCCCGATCGTTCTCGTAGTCGCCGGATCGCAACCATTCGTCAATCGGCCTCTTCCTTACGTCAATAGTGACCGGCACGTGGCTGCCGCAGCACATTTCCCAGAATTGTGCCGGCCCTGCCGGATATAGCATCGTGACATCCAGAATTGCGTCGAAGAGACTGCCCATGGATCCCATGGCGATCGCGAATCCGCCGGCTCGCGGCGGCAGGAGATGTAGATACGGCGACTTCCGCGCCTCGCGCTTCGCCTCACTGAAGCGGGTACCTTCGACAAAATTTATGACGGATGTGGGTATATCGCGGAATTTTTCACAGGCGCGCCGTGTCGTCTCCAGATCCTTACCTTTCATGTGCGGGTTCTTCGCAAGGTAGGACGGCGAATAACGCTTCATGAATGGCATGTCCATCGCCCACCAGGCCAGCCCCAGGAACGGAAACCAGATCAGCTGCTGTTTGATGAAGAACTTCAGGAACGGTATGCGTCGATTGAAGACCTTTTGCAGCACCAGGATATCGACCCAGGTCTGGTGATTTACCATGACCAGGTACCAGCCGTCCTTCCGCAGGCCCTCGAGACCGCGCGCCTGCCAGTCTATTGATGCGGCGGTATGTAGCATCGCGGAATTGACCGTAATCCAGTTTTCGCCCAGCGCCATCAGCACGCGCGTGACAATGCGCCGCAGGCCGGCGATCGGCAGCAGAAGCTTGACGATACCGAGCAGGAAGATCGGAATGAACCAGAAAATCGTATTTATCGCAAAGCCGGATAACACGATTATTCCGCGCAGTTGGCGTAAGAGTCGGGTCACGAATCATGCAATTGAGTGGAACGAAACCGTATTCTAGCTCGAAATTGACACGCGCGTTACGCTATCCGCCATGTTCGATCGGCTCTTCCGCCGGGGCTTCTTTACGGACTCGTTTGACGGCGTTACCATGCGGCGCGCATACCGATCATTCATTGGAATCAATCGCCATGACCACAGCAAAACGAATCGACGGCAAAGCCAAGGCGGAGCAACTGGCGCAGGCCATTACGGAACAGACCGCAGCCCTTTTGGCGGACCATGGCATCAAACCCGGGCTCGCCGTGGTCATTATTGGAGAAGATCCGGCCAGCCAGGTTTATGTGCGCAACAAGAAGCGCCGGGCCGAGGCCTGCGGATTCCATTCGGTCCAGCACACGCTTGCCGACGACGTCGCCCAGGACGCTGTGCTGACACTCATCGATGAACTCAACAACGACGATGCCATTCACGGCATCCTCGTACAGCTACCGCTGCCTGGCCACCTCGACGAACAGACCATCACGCAGTCGATTGCGCCGACCAAGGACGTGGATGGATTTCACTTCATCAACATCGGCAAACTGACGGCCGGTCACACAGGCGATGCCTTCGTGCCCTGCACGCCGGCAGGCTGCGTCCTGATGATCGAGGACGAGCTCGGCTCCGACCTCTCCGGACTGAACGCAGTGATCATCGGCCGCTCGAATATCGTCGGCAAACCGATGGCCAGCCTGCTGATGCAACGCAATGCGACGATCACGGTCGCCCACAGCCGCACGAAGGACTTGCCGGCGGTTGTGCGCAATGCGGACATCGTTGTCGCCGCCGTCGGTCGGCCTGACATGGTCAAGGCCGATTGGGTTAAGCCAGGGGCAGTCATCATCGACGTCGGCATCAATCGCGTCGAGAAAACAATCAATGGCGAAACAAAGTCCCGCCTGACCGGCGATGTTGACTATGACGACGTTTGTACTGTTGCTCGCGCTGTCACGCCGGTGCCGGGCGGCGTCGGTCCGATGACGATCACAATGCTGATGTTCAACACCCTGCGTTCCGCGCGCCTGTCGGCCGGGCTCGAAGGCTAGTCGTCAGCGCCTCATTGAAGGCGCCTGTGCCCGTAACTAAGACAGGACAATCTGCGGTGGCGATCGCCACCGCAGACTCTGCTCAGAATCCGGCGCTCAGCATCAGCCACGCTTTGGTCGTGTCCGTGTACGCTATCGAATCCGCATTAAACATCGCCAGTTTCAGCAACAGCTTATAGCGCTGGCCCAGCCCGCGGCCGGCCGACAGGTCGATTTCACTGCCGTAGTCGCCGCCGCCAGTGTCTGCCGAAAAGTCGTGGTAAACCAGCTGAAAACTCCATGGCTTGTGCTTGTACGCTGCCTTCATGTACAGATCTTCGAGCCCAGTCCCCGGCGTACCGAGAAACTGGTCGGCCCAGCCGTTAAACGCATGCAATGTCGCCAAAGGCGTGCGGAAACCCTGCCCATTATCGCTGCCGAGAGACTCGAAGCCGATTCCCAATGAAAGGGCGTCGAGTGTCCAGGTTCCCTGCAGACGAAAGTAGTCGGCATCAAAGCTCACCGGCGCATTGCCCGCATCGGACTGGCTGGCTATGTCGGCGAGCACGGCTGCGCGCCCTTCACCCAGCGCAAATGCACCATTCAGGCGGGCGCCAAAGGTACTCGTTGAGAACGCCGACGCATCGTCATTGTCTATGAGGTAGGCATAGCCAACCACATCCCAGCCATCGGTTAGCCCGACCTTGGCGTTTAGCAGGTGCGTATCCTGATCGTGGTCGCCGGCCGGAACTTCCGAACCGAAGATGCGATTCACATTTCCCACATAGCTGTAGAACAGCCTGGTCTTCTCGAAGCCCGAGTATTGAACCGAAAGCCCGTCGTAGGTCTGCTCGTTCTGCCGCCAGCCGACACCACCGACGAATCGCTGGTCGTCCAGCAGGATTCGCTGGCGCCCAACTCGCGTTCGCCAGTCTTCGTTCGGCGCGTATTGCAGGTACAACTGGTTCAGGTCCGAGCCATTCGGGTCGGCGACGACAGGGTACTGGCTGCGGTTTGCGCTGCTGGTACCCGAGCCACTGTTGAAGTCGTCAACGAGAACCTCCATGACCTGGTCAAACTCCGCAAACCCCGACCAACCGCGCCAGGCACCCGTCTTGTAGTTCAGGCGCAGGCGCAGCGTCGACGCGTTCGCGTCCTCAGCGAAGGAATCCTGATCGACGAACTCGTAACGATAACGCAGGTCCACGTTGGCATCGCCCGCGGCTATCGCCGAGCCAATGTCCTCGTGCGTACTGTCATCTGCCATAGCCGATGCCGCCAGCGACATTGCCAATGTCGCGGACAGCGCCGCTGCAGAAAATCTACTCCAGATTCTGCCGTTCATAGTTAGTAGACATCCTCTACCGTGTTAAAGATGTTGAATTTACCGGTTGGCGTGATGACCTCAGGGCCCTTGATGACGTGCTTCAGTTTCCGCGTCTTGTCGTCGACGACAACGATCGCGGACTCTTCTTCCTGGCCGCTCCAGACAGAGAACCAGACCTCATCGCCAGTCTTGTTGTACTCAGGCTGTACGACACGCTTCGGACCCTCACCCAGTCCGGCCCATGCCGCGATTGGCAGCACTTCATAGCCGGCCTCAAAGTTGTTGATATCAAAGACGGCGATGCTCTGGCTGATAGACTCATCAGGATTCAGCGGCGCGTCAACCCAGAGGTTCGTCGATTTCGGGTGCGACTTGACAAACAATGAACCGCCGCCCTGGCCGTCGAGTACGCGTACAACTTTCCAGGCACTTTTTGGATGGCCCTCCGGATCGGTGCCGATGAAGGTGATGTTGGAATTGCCAAGTGCACTGGTAACCCAGACAGGACCAAACTTGGGATCCATGAGGTTCGCACCGCGACCCGGATGCGGGATCTTCTCGACGTCAATAAGCGCTTCGAGATTACGATCACGTGAATCTACCACGGCGATTTTGTTGGACTGGTTCGCCGCCGTCATGAAATAGCGTTTGCTACGATCCCAGCCGCCATCATGCAGGAAGCGCGCGGCACCGATATCGGTGACGGTCAGGTTATCAATGTCCGCGTAGTTGACCAGCAGTATGTGCCCCGTCTCCTTAACGTTGACGATGAACTCGGGGTGCTCGTGGGACGCAACGATAGCCGCTACTCGAGGTTCCGGATGGTATTCCTGGGTGTCTACCGTCATACCGCGCGTCGAAACGACCTTCATCGGCTCGAGCGTGTCGCCATCCATGATCACATATTGTGGCGGCCAGTAGGCTCCGGCAATGGCGTACTTGTCTTCATAGCCCTTGTACTTCGACGTTTCGACCGAGCGCGCTTCCAGCCCGATCTTGATTTCGGCAACGATTTGCGGCGGATCCATCCACAGATCGATCATGTCGATTTTGGCATCCCGGCCAATGGTGTAGACGAAGCGACTGGACGCCGACGGACGTGAGATATGTACCGCGTAACCGGTTTTGAGGATACTGACGATCTCCTTGGTATCACCGTCGATAAGCGCAACCTGTCCACTGTCGCGCAGCGTTACCGAGAAGAAATTCTCGTAGTCGCGATCGTGCATGGGCTTTTTAGGCCGGTCTTTCGGCGCGACCATAACCTTCCATGTGGCTTTCATGTCCTCGAGGCTAAACTCCGGTGGCGCGGGCGGTTCCTGCTGCAGGAAGCGCGCCATCATGTCAATTTCATACTCGCTGAGTTCGCCCGAGGTGCCCCAGTTCGGCATGCCCGCCGGCGAACCGTAGGTAATGAGCGCCTTAAGATAATCGGTACCTTTCGGCCGCGTGATATCCGGCGTCAGCGGCTTGCCGGTTGCACCTTTGCGCAGCACGCCATGGCATCCCGCACAACGCTCGAAATACAGGCGCGTCGATGTAGAATACTCTTCAGCACTCAGCGTTGGGCCTTCCGGACTCTGCAGGGCCTTGGCCTGTTCCGGCGCGATGGGAGACGGTGTCCCCTGGTAGCGCATCTCACCTTCGCTCGCGCCCGGGTGACGTTCACCTGCAGAGCGATCTTCAAGACCGGTATCGCTGCGCACTTTGGAAATCTCGGCGACGCCGAAGGCAGATGCTTCGTTGCCCCAGGAGTTCGTCGCGTAGGTCAGTATCGCGGCGATCTCCGCGTCACTGAGATGGCCCATGCCCGGCATCACGCCGTTGTAAGCCTGTCCGTTGACCTTGATTTCACCAGTCCGGCCCTGCACAACGGTTGCGATCGCCCGGGACCGATCTTTCATCAGGTAATCGGACTTGGCTAGCGGAGGAAACGCACCGGCAAGGCCCTGGCCGGTCGGCTGGTGACAGGCAGCACAATGCGTGTTGTACAAACCCTGGCCGTCGCCCATTAATTGGGCCATGCCACCGGTCGCCGTCTCGGCGGCGTGCACCGCCGCATCCTGCGCCAGCAATTGTCCCGGAATAATCAGGCAGCTGGCCAGCGCGAGTGTGCGCCAGAGAGAAGCCGAATTCGAAGTGCCTAGCGTGATCATCTTTTGTCTCCTATAAGTGCCTGACGTGAAACTGCTTACCAGTCCCATTGCAGGCCAATTGAATAATTTCTGCCGCTCTGTGCAAGCGTCGGCAACAACACATCGTCGGGTGCCAAGCCGCGTACCTCGGACCAGCGCCAGTAAACTCGGTCGGTGACGTTGCCGACGGCCGCCCGGACAGTCAGGTTTTCGCCAACCCGGCGCGCCACGAACAGGTCGAGTACTCCGTATCCGGGGGGCTCGAACAGCTCGCCTGAGGTTTCGTCGAGCTCGGACCAGCCCTCGGCCGCGGTGAACAGCGCGCGAACCTGGGTACGCTCATCGACCGATTGCCAATAAGCACCGATCACCGCCTCGGCAGGCCCGACAGAGTTGAGCGGCTGGCCGTTCTCGCGATTCTCGCCTTCGGCCCAATAGGCCGATGTTTGCAGGGTCAGGCCGGGTATTAGCTCAGATAGGTCCTGCGACCAGCTTCCCTCGACGCCGCGAATGTACGCTTCGCCGATGTTTATTGACTGGAACAGAAGACGTCCGCTCTGCGGGTCGACACCAATGCGTACCTTGGTTTCGATGAAGTCGGTGTAGCTTGTGCGGAAAGCACCGAGCTGCAGTCTTGAACGCTCGCCTTGCCAGCGCACGCCCAGTTCCCAACCGTCAGACGTTTCTGACCTGAGCTCCGGATTGGGAATCGCACGAATATTAAACAGCGGTATATCCAGCCCGATGTTGGCGTCTTCGAATGGTGGCGCTCGAAATCCGTGCGCGTACTGCATATACAAATCGATATCGTCGCCGAGGTGATAAATGGCTCCGAGTTTCGGTGACACGTCGGATTCCGAGAGGGCGACAACCGGTGATACTGGATTGTCAGCCTCGTAGATCGGGTCACTAGTAGGCGAAAGCCGGTTTTCGTCGAGGCGAAGGGCCAGCATCAGCGTAAGCGGACCCCGCGATAGCTGGTCGGACAGGTAGGCACCAGTCTCCCGCTCGTCAGTGACGGGGAAGTCGCGAAGCGGAAAGCTCTCTCCGAGGATGTCTGTCGTTTCACTGCCATCAACGAGGCTGGTCGACAGGCCGTCACGAAGCTCCTCGGTTTTCGACTCCGCGTATTCGAGCCCGAAGCCGAAACGATGTGACCATCCCGCCAGTTCCTCGTCTCGCCATAGATTGAGCTCGGCGCCTTGCAGGCGCTGATCGAAGAAGAAGTCGCGATCAATCGAGGCGGGCGATCGGGCCAGTGCCCGCTCGTCGAGCGTGTGTTGAGCGATGCTCGCATCGGCATGAAATACGCGGAACAGGCCTTCGCTGATAAGGCCTCCATCGAATCGATATTCCGCGCTGACGATGTTGATTTCGTGTCGGTCGTCACCTTCCAGGCGCGTGGTGGAAGCAAAGCGACCGGTCCCAAGAATGGACGTTATTTCAGTCTTCGTATCGCGGCTCTGGCGCACGGCGCTAATTTGCCAATCGTGTCCAAAGCGATCCTCGCCGACCAGTTTTACGAGCGCCGCATCACGCCGATAGTCCTGCCTGTCCTCGGCAACGTCGAGCGCGGCAGACTGTCGCTCCGAGCCGTCCCGGAATCCACCCGCGACCACGAGCGAAGCCCGTGCACCCCTGAGTACGATGCTCGCTTCCATATTCTGGCTGTCGTCCATGCCCCGATACAACAGCGACGCCCGTCCCGCCATTGCTCCAGCGCGACCGTAATCGGCAGGGTTCAGCGTCCGCATCGCAACCACACCGCCGAGCGCCGAGCTGCCGTATAGAGCCGACGCCGGACCGCGCAGGACTTCGATCTGACCGATCAACCCGGTGTCCGCGAAATCCCGGGTCGCATTTGAAAAATTACCAATATCGAAGTGATCCGACAGCGGTACACCATCGAGCTCCATGGCAATTCTGTTGCCACCGATGCCACGAATGGTAACACCCTCGGTTCCGAATCGAGACCCGGACCCTTGGTGCGCAACGCCCGGAACGAAGCGAAAAGCATCCGCCAGCGAAGTACTCATCGTTGCCTGTAAGTCGGCCGCATTGAGCACGGTAATCTCAGCGGCGACATCGCGAATATTCGTGGCCCGCTTCGTCGCAACTACGACGATCTCGTCCAGCGCAACGTTAGCGGCGCCGCTGTCCGTCGACGCTGTAGCGGCAATGGCCGGCAAAGCGGCCACCAGCATCAAGAGAACAGCGGTCATGCTGCGCATCAAATCGTTTCCTGCCCAATATAGAAGGATACCGGCCACTCAGTCCGGTGCCCCCTTGTTAGCGAAATCGTGGCCCACATCCGACACTCTATTGTCGGCACCCAATAGTGCCAGCCCGCTGCCTGGCTTGACGATACGGGGAACCCGCAGCAAATTGTCGATTAGTTTGGGCATCCGCCGAATAACATCAATACGAGGCCCGATTCCATGGCGGCAAAGTAGGCCCAAAGGCGGCAATGTGCCTTGACATAGATCAAGGACGAGCGGCCGCCATTCTCTAGACTGTCAGCCGTCCTCAGGAGGCAATTGCATGGGGGAGCCGCTGCATCCGCAGGACACGTTCATTAGCCGCTCCAGGACGCCTGCCGTGCAAGCATTGTTCACCGGCACAGGGTTGATTCTCGATTGGACACACAAGAAGCGATGGGCTGCACGGGGGTGCTAGACTCTCCATTCATGGATGCTGACTCTCCCCTTTATGCGACGCTGAGAAGGCACTACCTTTTTTCGGGACTCGAGCAGGGCGATTTCGACACGCTGGTGTCAGTCGTCTCGGCCAAAGCCCTCGAAAAAGGCGAAGTGCTTTTTCATCGCGGCGATCAAACGGACAACTTTTACTTTCTCGACGCCGGACTCGTCGAGCTGAACCTGGTCGCACCGACCGGCGAGAAAAAGGTTCTGGAGGTTGTCAGCCCGGGGCGCACATTTGCGGAAGCCATCGCATTCATGCAGGAGCAGAAGTACCCGGTTACGGCTGAAGCGCTCGCTGAAAGCAGGCTATGCGAGATACCTATCCGGTCGTATATCGACCTTGTTTATGCGAACCCCGACGCATGCATGCGGCTCTTGAGCGATGTCTGCCGACACCTGCATGCGCGTGTCCGGGAAATCGAAAACCTGACCGTACAGAACGCACGCAGTCGGCTTACGAGCTACTTGCTTGATCACGTCGTGGAGACGAACGTTGACGAGGCAACCGTACGGCTCGAACTGCCTCGCCATGTCATTGCCTCGCGGCTGTCTATTCAGCCTGAGACCTTGTCGCGCTTGTTACGCAACATGGTTGATGAGGGCATATTGACGATCGAAGACCGCGTGATCTTCGTACACAGCCTGACGCGACTGCGCCCTTACAACTAGTCGACCTGCCGAACTGCGAGTCATCAATCAGGATGATTGCCGCGATCCTGAATTCACGTGCCGTCATTTTGAAGCAGGGATTTACCCCATCAGTCCCGTTACAGCAGTGCCTGTCGGTTCCGACTCAATGCAAGCAACCTCAGCAAGCCGAGCAGCAGGATAGCGGCCAGCCAGTTATGTGCAACGGCGACGCCAATAGGCAGGTCCGTCACTATCGCTGCAACGCCAACGGAAAACTCGGCGGCGACCAGAATCAGTACGGTGACAGCACCGGCCAACAGCCCGGCGCGCAGCGCCACAATACCGGCAACCAGAGCCGTGAGCAGCGTGGCAACAGCGAAGAGCCGGTGGAACTTGTGAATATCAGCGCGTTCAGAGCCACCCAGCGCGAATCCGGTCGGGCCGATTTCATGTTGTCGCGTCAGGTCGAATGCCGTCCAGAGATCGCCACCGGGCAACCAGCTGCCATGACAATCGGGCACGGTCTGGCAAGCTGAAGCCGCGAAGTTGGCGCTCGTCAGTCCGCCCAGCATGATCTGCAGGCATACCAGTAGCACGGCTGCAACCACCCAGCGTCGTACCATCAGCGGCGCGTTGGCAGCTGGGTGAGCACTGCGGAAAATCATCCAGCCGAGCAAACCGAGCATGGCGAAACCACCACCGAGGTTGCCCATGACAACGGCCGGGCTGTGCAGGCCGCCGGAGTAGATGCCCAGCCAGGCGAGAAACACCGTCAGGGCGAGCAACGCGAAAGACAGCAGGCGATCGCGTCGTTGCCTTACTGACAGCAGCGCCATACCGAGAATGAGCAAACCGAGCACGCTGGCAATCAACCGGTGAGCAGGTGTTGCCCATGACATGGGCTGTTGTGCCTCGAGTGCGAGCCGTTCATAGGTGCTGCCGATGCTCGGTGCACCCTCTGCTGGTGCGCCGATCAGGCCGTAACACGCAGGCCAGTCGGCGCATCCTATCCCCGAGTTGTCCAGCCGGAGATAGGCGCTTACGGATACCAGGGCCAACACGAACAGCAATGAGACGATCGCGAGCGCCCTCACCGGACTACTCTTTCACTTCGGGCAGGCCTTCAGCCGACCCACGCACGAGCCGGACGAACTTGGGTGTTTTTTTCCAGTCGACGCGGTCGTGACCGAACTCGAAGTTCCAGGCCCATGCCGCGTCCCACTGAAAGCTATAGTCGTTCGCCGACCAATACTCGGCCGGCTGCGACCAGATGAAAACAGATGTGTCCTGGGTCGGCGGATTGACCGCTTTGCGCAGGTCGCTAATTGAAAACAACTCATCCTTTGCGGGCAGGCGCCAGTCCTGATACCCGCAATAGCCGGCCTCGTTGACCGCCAACACATAGTGCCAGGTGTCGCAGTTGCTGCCGGCACACTCGCCGCCGTTCTCGGTGCCACGATAGTCGAGTTCGCCGTGAGCCTCGTTCGGGTCCCACCAGCTGTAAGTGTTGCGGTAGTCGTGCAGACCCGCGACGTCCGCTTTGCCTTGCCAGAGCAGGCCGGTGGCAATGTCGAAAATACAGGCCTCATTATCGGCACGAACCAGGTTGAATCGGTTTTCATTCGACGGCGCACTGCTCTGGGAGTCCTGATCGCAGGCAGACCCAAGCAGCAAAACCGATATCGCGCAGATCACGTATTTGCAGTGTTTCTTCATGGGCGGGCAGCTTACCCGATTTCGAAAGCGCCGGGTCCCTCGAATGCGGTTTCGGAAACTACGTATATTCCCTAGTACAGGAGATGCTGGCAGAGGACTATTGTAGACAGGGCCTGCATGGCGGGCATCTTGAAGCAGCTCATGAACATATCCTGCGGATGCAGCGGCGCCCGCATTCAATTCCCTCCTGAGGATGGGTGACATTCTAGAGATTGACAGCCACTCATCCTTGATCTATGTCAAGGCGCATTGCCGCCCTTGGGCCTACTTTGCAACCATGGACTCGGGCCTCACATCGATGAAATTCGGTGGGTGCCCAACTTAGGTTGTCGCGACACTGGGGTTGTCGCATCTATGGCTGGTCGTTTTCGCGACGTGGGCAGGGGGTTTGATTAACTAACTATCGTGTAAGGAATAAAGTTGCTATGAATGAACATACTTCATCGGGGGAGAAGCGCGTCACTATCCCCATCATGCAACGGGTTCTCGACAACCCGTTCATTCTTCTCTTCATCGGAATCGTATTTCCGACCGTTTTCTACATTATCTGGGGAATCATGGAAATCGTGAATATCCCCATCGCGCCGTGACCATCACACCTGACCCGACGTTAGAGGTAACACTATGAGTGCCATTCAACCTCCTGCCGAGATAGTCTGGTGGAAGCAGCCACTGGACAAAGTTGAGGGGACCTGGATCACGATTGCGCTGGTATGGTCCCTTTTCATGTTTTTCATGATGCCGTTTTGGCATATCTACGGAAAACAGAATCTCTCATCCGAAGCCTACAAGACCACGCCGCAGGCGTATCTCGCAAAGACACAAGCGATGGTCGACGAGTATACAGTCCGCACCGAGACGAACCTCAATCTCCCGGTGGTAAGGCCGCCTCCCGGCTCGGACGTTTATCTGGCCGGACGTTTGTGGCAGTGGTATCCGCTGCTTGAACTCGAAAAAGGGCAGACCTACCGCCTGCACATTTCCTCGCTTGACTGGCAGCACGGCTTTTCGTTACAGCCCGTCAATATTAATACGCAAATCCTGCCGGGCTATGAAATGGTCATGACGATCACACCTGATACTTCCGGTGAGCAGACAATCATCTGTAACGAATTCTGCGGAATCGGGCACCACACCATGGTGGGCAAGATCTACGTGACGGAGAGCGGACAATGAGTAAAGAGCTTTTCAGAACCTGTCCTGAGTCAGGACTGCAGTTTCACAAGCCGGCCGAAATGCTGATGAAAGCGCATGCGGTCATTGCGGTCGTCATCCTGCTGATCGGCGGCATTGCTGCGCTGCTTGTGACGCTGACACGCTGGCCGGCGATTCACCTGCTTCCTGCGGATCGTTTTTACCAGTTGTTGACGACGCACGGCGTCAATATGCTGATCTTCTGGATGATCTCCTTTGAGATTGCCATCCTGTATTTCTGTTCCTCGACCCTGCTCAGATGTCGACTCGCAACACCGAAGATCGCATGGGTCGGGTTTCTTCTGATGCTCGCTGGCATCATCGTCAACAACGCGGCTGTCGCCAGCGGCACGGCTTCGGTAATGATGACGTCCTATGTACCGATGCCCGCCAATCCGAACTTCTATCTCGGACTGATCCTGTTTGCCGTTGGCGCGTTGATTGGTTGCTTCGTATTCCTGGGCACGCTCGTCATTGCCAAGGATGAGAAAACCTATGAGGGTTCGATTCCGCTCGTCACGTTCGGCGCGCTGACCGCCTGCATAATCGCAGTCTTTACGATTGCTTCGGGCGCGATTGTCCTCATTCCAACCTGGCTTTGGTCGCTCGGCTACATCAACCACATTGATGCTGCTATGTATCGCATCGTCTGGTGGGCCCTGGGCCACTCTTCGCAACAGATCAACGTCGCGGCACATGTTGCCGTCTGGTACGCGATCGCCGCAATCGTATTCGGCGCGCGCCCGCTGTCTGAGAAAGTCAGCCGCGGCGCGTTCTTCCTCTACATCGCGTTTCTGCAGCTCGCGAGCGCGCATCACTTGCTCGTCGATCCTGGCCTGTCCGCAGAATGGAAGATCTTCAACACGAGTTACGCGATGTACCTGGCCGTACTGGCATCTATGGTCCACGGCCTGACGGTCCCGGGCTCTATCGAAGTCGCACAGCGCGCCAAGGGCTTTACCAACGGCCTGTTCGAGTGGCTGCGCAAGGCGCCGTGGAGCAACCCGATATTTTCAGGCATGTTTATCTCGCTCATCGGCTTCGGTTTCATCGGCGGCATCTCGGGTGTGGTTATGGGCACCGAGCAGATCAACATCATCATCCACAACACGATCTACGTGCCGGGCCATTTCCACGCGACCGTTGTAGTCGGTTCGACACTGGCATTTATGTCGCTGACGTACTTCCTGATTCCAACCCTGTTCCGTAAACAGGTTGCATTTGCGGGTCTTGCCAAGTGGCAGCCTTATCTTTTCGGAATCGGAATGTCGGTATTTACGCTGGCGATGATGGGTGCTGGTACGCTGGGTGTGGAACGTCGCCATTGGGATATGGCATTTACCAACTCGGCGCTTGGATTCGACTACCCCGCAAGTGCCTTTACGCTGATGGGTATTATGGGAATATCGGGTGTTGCCGCGATATTCGGTGGCGCAATTTACATACTCGTGACGGTCGGGTCGGTTTTCTTCGGAAAACCGGTCGAGTCGGAATCAAGCTTTGGCATCGCGACCTCGCGCCTGATGCGCGCCGAGCCCATAGTTGTGCCCGAAGGTGGTCACGAAGCGGCAGGCAAATGGGGCTTTGCAGCCCCCGGTACCTTCGTGCTGGCGTTGTTCTTCCTGATGACTTTCGTATTGTATTACGCGGTTAACTGGAAGTACCTGGCGTCGGTCTGGCCGATGTCATAACCCCGAACGATTGACCGCGCCTTGATTACAGGGCGGGCAGTGTGCCCGCCCTTTCTTTTTGGGATACATTCCATTTCATGAGCAGAATCGACGCTTTTGTGCTGGCAGGCTTGTTGCTGTCGTTTACGGCGCATGCGGAAGAGGATGGTCGCTATGATCCGGATCGCGCGTTGCAGATTTCGCAGGCTGCTGTCGGGAAAACGATTGGCGATTACGAACTGTTTGATCACCTCGGGGCACCTGTTCGGTTGCGCGAGGATCATGCGGGGCGACCGCTCGTCATCAGCATGATTTTTACGTCTTGTCATCACGTTTGTCCGGCGACGACCAAACACCTCGCAACAGCGGTAGAGGTGGCTCGCGAAGCGTTGGGCACTGATAGTTTCGATGTTGTCACTATCGGTTTCGACACAGCTCACGATACGCCGGAGGCGATGGGCGCGTTTGCGCGCAGGCAGGGTGTCAACGAGCCTCGCTGGCGATTCCTCAGCGCAGATAAATCGACCATTGGGCAAATCAGTAATGATCTCGGCTTCATTTTCTTTCCGACCGCACGGGGGTTTGACCACCTGAATCAGTCGACCATCGTTACTCGCGACGGGGTCATTTACAGCCAGGTGTATGGTGTGACGTTTGAGATACCGTGGCTGGTTGAACCGCTCAAAGAACTCGTATTCAACCGCCCCAGCAGTGCCGGGCATCTCGTCGCCGGGCTCGTTGATCGCGTCAAGTTGTTTTGCACCGTTTACGACCCGACAACGGGGCGCTATCGCTTCGACAATTCCCTGTTCGTTCGTGCGGCTGCCGGACTGATATTTATATTGGGCCTGATGTTCTATTTGTTTCGCGAAATTATTCTCGCTCGAAGAGCGCGCAAACAGGAATGATCGATCGCTTACACCGTATTGGCCGCGGCGCGTTCCAGCTGCTGCAAAAACCGCTATCGCGGGCGTTCGACAGCGAGCAGAATCCGCTGAATTACCTCGGTGCGTTGACTATTTACTTCTGCTGGATCGTCCTGATCAGTGGCATCTGGCTGTTGATCTTCTTTCGCACCAGCGTCTCGGCGGCATTTGGCTCTGTCGAATACCTGACGAATGAGCAGTGGTATCTCGGCGGGATCATGCGCAGCCTGCATCGGTACGCGTCTGATGCGGCGATTATCACGATACTTCTGCACGTCATTAAAGAGTTCGTTTTCAACCGTTACCGGCTGAATCGCTGGTTCAACTGGGTCACCGGCGTTCCGCTGGTCTGGATAATCTTCCCGCTCGGCATAACAGGATACTGGCTGGTCTGGGATGAGCTCGCACAGTATGTCGCGATCAGTTCCGCCGAACTACTGGATAGCATTCCGATATTTACGGATTCGATGGCCGGCAACTTCATGAGCGACGACGTCCTTTCGGATCGTTTCTTCACGCTTATGGCATTTCTGCATCTGATCGGTCTGCCCATTTTTCTCGTGTTCGGCATCTGGCTGCACATCTTTCGTCTGAACGGACCGCGCATCAATCCGCCGCGCCGCATGATGGCTGCCGCGTTGTTGGCGATGCTCGTGTTGTCGGTTATTTATCCCGCCATCAGCCACGAGAAAGCAAACCTGGCGATTGCGCCGCAAGCACTGCGCCTCGACTGGTTCTATCTGCACGTGTTCCCGCTGATCCAGCGTTGGTCTCCCGGTTGGGTTTGGACCATGCTTGTCGGCATCAGCATTCTGCTGACCATCGCCCCGTGGGCACCGCCGGCGAGGAAGACGACAGCGGCGGTAGTCAATCTCGATAACTGCAATGGCTGCAAGCGTTGTGTCGACGATTGCCCCTTCGGGGCCGTCGAAATGGTGCCACGCAGCGATGGTTCGAATTATAGCCATGAGGCGGCGGTGGATTCCGATTTGTGTATCAGCTGCGGCATCTGTGTTGGCGCATGTCCGACGGCCACTCCATTCCGTTCGCGCAGCGCCCTGGTACCTGGAATCGATCTTCCCAATCGGTCGGCCGCTGATATTCGTCAGGACATCGTCGACCAGGCTGTGGCTGCGTCCAACGAGCCGCGCGTCATGGTTTTCGGTTGCCGGGACGACCGCCAGACAGAGGTCGTACGCAAGGCTGGCGGCAACGTCGTTACAGTTCGCTGCATGGCGCACCTGCAGCCGTCGTACCTTGATTTCGTGTTGAGCCGGGACAAGGCGGACGGCGTCATGCTGCTGGGGTGTGAGGACGGCAACTGCAACTATCGTCTGGGCGCTGAATGGACAGAGGCGCGAATCGCGCGCAAACGTGACCCGCTACTTCGCAAACGAACGGATACATCGAGGATCGCGATGGGCTGGTTGGCTCCGTGGTCAAATATTTCCGATCCGGCGAAGAGGCTCGATGCTTTCAGGGCTTCGTTGCCGAACAAGGACGACGAGGTATGAAGTTGCTCGGCGAAGTCCTCGCGTGGGCCTGTTTTGTCGCTGTCGTGGGCCTGTTGTCGGTCTGGCCACGCTACGACACGATCGAGGAGGACCAGGCCATTGTCACCGTGACATTCTCTCACGCGGCCAGTCGTATTGGTGAATGCCGTACGTTGACCCAGGAAGACCTCAACAAGTTACCGCCGAATATGCGCAAACCAACGGAGTGCCCGCGCGAGCGCCATACGGTGCGCATCGAATTACGGTCGGGCGAAAGCTTGCTGTACGCGGAGGTGCTGGCACCCAGCGGTATCTGGTCTGATGGCAAATCCAACATCTATCGTCGCGTCATTGTGCCGGCGCGGACGCATGACCTGTTCATCGGCATGAACGACAGCGGGGGCGAGCAGGGTTTCGATTTTGAAAAGTCGAAGCGCACCGAAATCTCGCCGGGCCAAAATCTCGTAGTGCGTTTCGACGAACAGCTACACCAATTTACGATCCAGTGAGGAAGACATGAGCTTGTTGGAGTGGAAACCCGAATACTCGGTGGGTATTGCATCGATGGATGATGAGCATCGTGAAATGATCGAGCTCATAAACGATGTTTACGAAAAACTAAGCAGTACGCCGGACGCAGAGACGATCGAGTCCTGCCTCGAGGAGATATTCCATACTATCTCGCTGCATTTTGCGCTTGAGGAACGGATCATGCGCGAGAGTCGCTATAGCGAATACGAAGACCATAAGGATCATCATGAGGACTTGCTCGACGAAATTCGCGACCTCATGGACAGCTTCGCGGCGGATTCCGACGAAGGTGCCCGGCAACTACAGCTGCGCCTTTCAGACTGGTTCGGTAAACACTTCGCGAGCTTCGATGCGCGTCTGCATGGAAAGTTGGGGCCGCACTAGCCCCCCGTGATCGAAAAGGCATTTAGCGCCTGGAACGAGACCAGCAACAGGACGAGAATAATTACGAAGAAAATCGCCTGCCGCTGCTTGAGCACCTCACCGCGCTTCGCCTCGATTATGCGAACGATCCAGTCCGCCAGAAAATACATGACGATCGCGTTCAGTGTGAATATGAGTATCTCTGTCATCGTTCACCACCCACTATGACTCCTGCCGCGCGCGCAGTGATCTCCACGCTACGATCAGGAACAACAGTCCGCCTATTACCGAGACAAGGCCGCCGAGCCCCATGAGCCCCATTCCGGCCGTCTGTCCGAACCCGTCGAGACCCTGCGCAACGCCCGCGGTCTTTCGTTGCACACCGTAGCCGCCGCTCCAGGCAAGCCCGACGATATGCATGAGCTGGCCACCGCCATAGACATACGGCTGCCAGGTTGCCATGCGTTCCGGAAGTGGCCCAAATCCCAGGCGTGGCAATAGGTAATAGGTCAGGCCCATGAACGCAATCGTAACGCCAACCGTAGCGCCGTGATAGTGCGCCGGAATCACGATATCGAGACCAGCAATCATGAATCCGAGAACGCCGCCAACAGCGAAGAGTCCCAGTGAACTAATGAGTGCGGCGCGCAAGTATCGACCTTCGCCTTCCGGCCTCCTCGCACGCCAAAGACTAGCCGTCACCGCAAGGCCGAGTGGCAGACAGGAAAGTCCACCGTATTTCATGAGCTCGGTAAACGCGAGGCGGTGTCCTGCGGAAGTTACTTCATGCGCAAGGTACAAGAACGGCACCGTAACGACGGGCAGCGCGAGAAAAATAAGAAACACGAGTGTCAGGCGCGGCGTGAGTTCGAAACGCACGCCGCTCGCGCATGCCAGGACGATCCACGCAACCATCATCAGCAGCGTGTAACTAAACTGGATGACATGCCCGCCGCCCCAGAAAAGGAACTCGAAATAGATCTGCCCATCCATACCCGCAGGCAAGCCGCGCCATGAAGCAAATACGGCGATAAGTGACAGGCCGGTCAGCAGCGTCGACAACGAAATGCCAAAATGTAGTGCACCGGTGCCATCGAGTTTTGTCGTAATACGAGGCCGGCTCAGGAGTGTGCGTATCAGGTGACTGAGGATACCCGCTGCGAATAAGCCGAGCCCCGTGTAGAACAACGGGTGCTGCAGTATCGGTACGTAATTGTTCATCAGCGGGGCGCCTGCACCTAAGAACGGGCAGACGATGACCACCAGCGTGCCGAGTGCCGCTAGCCAGAACGACAAACGATCCCACATCACGTGTTCCGTTCTCGCGCTCAGGCTCCAGAGTGCGGCCGACATTGCGAGCAGCCAGATCAGCACCGACAGGGTGACGTGCACGACCAGGGCTACACGGAAGAAATCAGTGAGCGGGATCAGTTCCTGCACGATCGGCGTGCGCGCCATAACGAGCAGGATCGAGAAAACGCCTGCTGCGACCAGCGAAACAAGGCCCAGAATCAGCCATGCCGACGTGTTGCGGCGCGCAGCTGCGTTGCGGACTTGCAGGTGAAACGTCGTGTCTGACATCGACCGGGATCATACGCGATAATCTGCGCCCAGGGGGATAAGGTTACCGAAGGCGAAACTCTCAAATGATGCCTCGTTCGCGCAAAGATTCAGCGTCCTGCCCGGAACGGTGAGGTCCTGTTTCATCGAGGCGACGCGGCGAACAGCTCTTTTTCCTCGATAGCGGACTGGTCGAGCTGAACCTGATAGCAGCGTCTGGCGGAAAAAGGTTCTTGAGATTGTGCGCCCCGGGAGGACCTTCGCGGAAGCGATTTCGTCCATGCAGGAAAAAAATACCCGGTAACGGCTGACGCGGGTGAACTGACGATCGAAGATCGTGTGATCTTTGCGCACAGTCTCGGCCGACTGCGACCTTAAGACTAGTCGCCGTGCCAACGGCCGTAGATAAGTGGGCGCAGACCCCCAAACGTCAGACGACAATTAATCGCTGACCTCGGTGTTTGCTCCTGGCGCCGCCAGGTTCGCGCGCATTCTTGCGGTATCGCGTTCGACTTCATCCACGAGAGCTTTGAAACCCGGGTGGCTGCGCATCGAATCAAACACGCTGTCATCGAGAACGTATTGCCAGACAAGCCTCCAACCTAGAGCAACAGCGCTGCGCAGCGACGCGAGAGCCTGCTCGTTCTGGCCCAAGGCCGCGTACAACGCCGCTTCGTTTAAGTGTTGGTAGTCTGGCCAGAAATTCGGATCCAGCGCTTCGTACCACTCCAGCGTATTGCCTGCCAACAGCTTGCCGCGCTTAGCCTGGTCGGCGTTTATCAGGAGCCAGGCGAAATCGACCGCCGAATCTGAAGCAGGCCCCGCCTCAAATTGCGCGTCCGCGCTCAGCAGGTTCGGGTAAGTCTGCTCGTAGAGACTTATCACCTCATCCATTTTCTCGACGGAGCCTGACCAAATCGCCTCGTCACGCATATAGCGCAACAAGAAGGTCTTGATATAAAACCTGTCGTCCGTGTTCTTGATGATGGCATCGCGCGAGACACGAGCCGCAAGTTCGATATCTCCGTTTACATGGTGGAAATAGGCCTCAGTGAATTTGGAGTTGACGGCGTCCGGCGCCATCGCAAGAATACGATCCAGCAGCACTTTGGCTTTCGCGGTTTCACCGAGGGACAGAAGGATACGGGCAGTAACGGCGAGCAGCTCGTGATCATCCGGGTCGATTTCACTGGCTTTCTTCCACCAGGGCAGGGCCTTGTCCAACTGCCCGATCTCCCGGTACACGTAGCCCGCCCCGTAGTAGCCCATCGGGTTTTGTGGATCGACCTCCCGTATTCTCGCGTAGACGACGAGTGCTTTTTCCTTTGCGCCAATCGACCTGTAGTATTCCGCCACCTCCCAACCGATGCGGAGTGCCAGCGGATCTATCTGCATGGCTCGCTCCAGCAGCCCGATGCCGCGATTGCCTCTGCCGGTGTCCACAAGAAACCGCCCGTAAGCCACCAATGTGTCCACTGCGCTGGGATTCAGTTCGAGCGCCTGCTCGAAGGCGGCGGTAGCGGCTTCGAAATCACGTTCAAGATACCGCAAGGCGCCAAGGGCAGAATGCGCCTCACTCAAACCAGGATTCAACGCCAGCGCACGCTCGATGGCGGGCTCTGCACCGGCTTTCGTTTCGCTGATAGTCGCGCCGCCCTGGTCCGCCATAAAGGTCCACGCCTGTGCGACACCGGCATGAGCGGCCGCATAATTCGGATCCAGTGCGATGGCCTGAATAAACAGGTCACGGCCCTGTTCGACTGAACGAAAACTGGACTGCTCGACGAGCTGCCTGCCCCTCAGGAAGGCAGTAAACGCTTCTGTGTTGCTGGTCGAGTTAATAACCGACTTGATCGTATCCTCGCCAATCAGCGTGACCTTGAGTGCCCTGACGACTTCCGTAGCGATCTCATCCTGGACCGCGAAAATGTCGTCCATATCGTGGTCGTAAGTCTCGGACCAGAGATGAAAGCCGTCGCTCGCGTTGATCAGCTGTGCGGTTACCCGGACCCGGTTTCCCGCCCGTCGCACACTACCCTCCAGGATATTAGCGACGCCAAGCTGCTCGCCAATCACGCGCAGATCATCGTTCTTCCCTTTGAACGAGAACGACGACGTTCTGCCCGCAACTTTGAACACTTTCAGTTTAGCCAGGACGTTGAGCAGCTCCTCGGACAGACCATCGGCGAAGTACTCGTTGTCACCATCAGGACTCATGTCGGCGAATGGCAGTACCGCGATAGACGTCGCAGCCAGGTCGGGCAATCCGGACGCAACTTCTTCAGTTGCAGGCAGCGTTTCGCTCGCTGCTTGACCGTCTGTTATCGGATCGCTTGCAGTTTGTCGAAGCACGAATTTGTCAATCGCGAAATAAGCCAGCGCTATGACGAGTACGCCCGTAATAATGCGGTTGAGTCGGTGGCCCGTGTCCCCGGTGATCGACTGCGATCGGTCCACTTCGTGGTCGCGCTTGATACCGTCTGGCGTCAGTTCGAATGCCCAGGCGAAGATTATGGCCAGCGGAAGGCCAATAACGATGATCGCCGCTATCAGCGTAACGGTCCAGTCGGGTAACTTCAGCGCCGGGAACATGACGTCCACGACCTGCATGATCAGCCAGCTGGCGATTATGTAGACGGCCGTAACACGAAAAACGTTGCGACGCTTGAGCTCGGCGAATAGGCCTTTATTTTTTTTCTTGTCCGTCATGTAAGCGCTGT
>CAYTTZ010000001.1:0-62450 GCA_964440945.1 uncultured Woeseiaceae bacterium | reverse complement strand
AGTGGAGCATTCCGGGCGGGAAGCACTCGTGTGCCGTGTGGTAGCCGTGCAGCGCCAAGCCGACCTGACGAAAGTTGTCGTTTGACGAGCGGCCGCTTTGGTCAATAGCAGCCCTTTCCAATACGGTAAATACAGCATCTGAACGGCCCCTCCTGGCATACACCGGCCTGTTGCGAGTATCGAGCAATGATAATTTCCGACACTTCTAATAACGAAAAAGCACTGCTGCTTGATTTCCCGATCGATTAACCGATACGGTCGTCACCGATCGCTATAACGATAGCCCCAAGTCGCTGCTCAGTCTCGACGCGACTGTGCGCATCCGCGGCTTGCTCCATCGAATAGACCTTATCAACGATCGACCTGATCGTTCCGTCCTCAATCATTTCCCTGAGCGCGTGCAATTCCTCTCGTGTTTCCTTTGCGAAAGCGAAACTGGCTGTCTTGTTGCTGAATCGGGTCGTGAAAACCGAACGAAGCATGACGGAAATGCGTGGGTTGCCGATCAAATAGCGTCCGTTGGGATTGAGGGTCTTGATGCAGGCGGAATAGGAGCTGCCCGCAACCATGTCGAAAATGACATCGTAAGCATGACCCATCGTTGTGAAGTCTGCTTTCGTATAATCAACGAACTGGTCCGCTCCGAGTTGCCTCAACAGGTCTTCCTTGATGCCGCTGTCGACGGCTGTGACCTCGGCGCCCATCGACTTAGCGATCTGAACCGCATGCGCTCCGATGCTGCCGCCCGCACCGTTTACCAGCACTTTATCTCCTGCCTTGATTGCAGCAAGCCTCATGAAATGAAGCGCGTTGAGTCCGCCCAAAGGCACGGCTGCGGCCTCTGCAAAGTTCATATTGCCGGGCTTGGTGACGATAGTGTTGCTTGCCGGCAGGGCGACATACTCACCGTAAGCACCAAACCGGAGACCGGCTGTGCCAAACACCTGGTCCCCCGTCGAGAAATCGGTGACGTTTTTGCCAACGGAATCAACCTTACCGGCGAAGTATCCGCCCAGAATCTGACGTCTTGGTCTTCGTACGCCGAGTGCGAGCCGCAAGGGTAGCCAGAACCACTTCACCGCAAATCGGAAACTTCGCATCTCAACGTCGGCTTTCGTTGCCTCAACCGCGTGCACCCGTATCAGGACTTCATCGTTTTTCGGTACCGGTTTCGCGACATCGCTGAGATGCAGGACGCCAGGTGGCCCGTAGTCTGAGTACGTGATGGCTTTCATGTGCTTCGCCAAATTGAGAACCTACAGCCGTGCAGCAAGGCGACTGCCCTGATCTATTGCCCTTTTGGCATCAAGTTCCGTGGCGAGATCAGCGCCACCAATCAGGTGCGTTGTGATACCGGCGGCCTGCAGCGGCTCCTGCAGCTCGCGCAACGGCTGTTGTCCGGCACACAGGACTACATTGTCGACCTCGATCCAGGTTGGCTGCTCGTGCTTTTTCCCGAAAGTAACCAGCAGACCTCTATCGTCTATACGCTCGTAGTTGACGTTGCCGATCATCTGCACGTTATTCATTTTCAGGGTCGCACGATGAATCCAACCGGTCGTCTTCCCGAGTTTGGCGCCATGTTTGCCGGCCTTGCGCTGCAAGAGCGTGATTTCTCGAGCCGGTGGCGTCGGCTTCGATCGCTGCATCGCGAGGCCGCCGCGTGACTCTGCCGGGTCGACCACACCCCACTCGGTGAGCCATTCATCAAGGTCCATAGTGGGCGAGTGGCCGTCGTGCAATAGAAATTCGGCAACGTCGAAACCTATTCCGCCGGCGCCAATGATTGCGACGCGCTTGCCAACCGGGACGCGGTTACGTAGCACATCGATGTAGCTCAACACCTTGGGGTGACCCTGTCCCTCGATCCGGGGATCACGCGGAACGACGCCGGTTGCGATAATGGCGCCGTTATAGGCTTTGGCGACCAGAGCATCCGCTCCGATGCGCGTATTGAGGTGCACGCGAACCTTTTTCAGCTCGAGCTGATGCTTGAAGTAACGCACCATCTCGTGAAATTCTTCTTTGCCCGGAATTACCTTGGCCATGTTGAGCTGGCCGCCAACCTCGGCAGCACTCTCGTACAGATCCACCTCGTGGCCACGCTCTGCCAGGACCAGTGCGGCAGAAATACCCGCGGGTCCGGAGCCGACGACAGCGAAGCGCTGCCTGTTGCTCGTTGCAAGGTAGTTCAGCTCCGTTTCATGGCATGCCCTCGGGTTTACGAGACAGCTGCTCATCTTGTTGGAGAATGTGTGATCCAGGCAGGCCTGGTTGCAAGCGATGCAGACATTGATCTCGTCACGGCGGCCCTCGCGCGCCTTTTTTACGAATTCGGCATCGGCAAGCATCGGGCGTGCCATCGACACCATGTCAGCGCAGCTGTCCGCCAGTATCTGTTCCGCGGTCTCGGGCAAATTGATGCGGTTCGAGGTCACTAGTGGGATCGCGACCTCCTGTTTCATCTTCTTTGTTACCCAGGTAAACGCGCCGCGTGGCACAGATGTCGCAATCGTCGGCACGCGTGCTTCGTGCCAGCCGATTCCCGTATTGATAATCGTCGCGCCGGCGGCCTCAACAGCTTTCGCCAACGTCACTGTCTCGTCCCAGGTGTTGCCGTCGGGAATCAGGTCGATCATCGACAAGCGATAAATGATGATGAAGTCACTTCCCACAGCCTCGCGCGTACGCTGCACGATCTCGACAGGCAGACGCATGCGCTGCGAGTAGTCGCCTCCCCACTCGTCCGTTCGCTGGTTCGTGTGTGTGACCAGGAACTCATTGATGAAGTAGCCTTCCGAGCCCATGATTTCTACGCCGTCATAGCCGGCTTCCCGCGCCATCTGCGCGCAGTGCACGAAGGCTTTTATCTGTTTTTCCACTCCGGCGGTCGACAACTCCCGCGGCGTAAATGGGCTAATGGGTGAGCGTATGCGCGACGGTGCGACCGCCAGCGGATGGTAAGCGTAGCGACCGGCATGCAATATCTGCATCGCAATTTTGCCGTCCTCAGCGTGTACCGCCGAAGTTACCTGTCGGTGTTTCGCTGCTTCGGCACGCGTCGTTAACTTACCTGCGAACGGCTTCACCCAGCCGGCCCGGTTCGGCGCGTATCCGCCGGTAATGATCAGGCCAACGTCGCCGCGCGCGCGCTCCGCGAAATAGGCGGCCAGTCTGTCGTGGTTGTTGCCGTCTTCGAGCCCCGTGTGCATGGAGCCCATCAGGACCCGGTTCTTCAGGGTTGTGAAGCCGAGATCCAGTGGCGCAAGTAGATGTGGGTAATTTGAGTCGGTCAATTGCTGTCCATCGTTATTAGAGGCCTAAACGAATCATAAACCTACTTCGGTTTCTTGTCTGTCCCGGCACGTGTTCGGTCGGATGCTGAGACACGACGGCGCCGAATCCGATTGGCAGCATCAGTTCCTTGTTTCGTGAATCGATTGCCCGCAGGACTGACTGTGCATCATGGCGGGTGCGCCAACGGGCCCGATCATTGGTGGGAGGGAGCGACTGTCGTACAGCTGGCTGCGACGCCGTCGCCGCGCTGATTCCCGAAGACAAGATTGGCGAGCCGGTTAATCTACCGGCGTGCAAACAGGTAGCCGCATCCTGCCGACAGGCCGGTGAGGAAGGTCCCCCAAAGGATGTCGGAGACGACCAGCCCGGTCGTCCAGCCCTGCAACACTGAAAAGTTGGTAAGTGTGAAGGTGCCGTAAGCGATGGCACCCAGAACGCCCCCATTAATCAGTGCCGTCTTCAATTTTTGCGCAGTGATGGCCGGCTGCACGGCAAGGAAGACAACGCCGGCGGTATAGGCGAGATAGAAGACGCTCGCCGCAGCAAAATTGGGCGTGTCTAGCAGCAGGTGCCCGACGGTTTCGCGGTAGTAGCCGCCAACGAAGAAGCGGATCCAGATTGCATCGATGACAAGGAACGGAATTGTCGTTCCGAGGTAGGCTTTGGCATAGGACATATCCGGAAGTTTACAGGCTGTCCAGAAACTCGACCAGTGCTTCAGCGCTATCAACGTCGCGACGCGTGGAGCTTCCCAGGTGAGCCGATTGTTCCTTGCGGTCAAACCAGATAGCCCCGTCGTCGTCCTGCGTCGGGCGCGCCGAAGCGAGCCATAGCGCCGTGTCGGCGCCAGCCGCCGCATCGCGCAGCACGTGCTGGAATAGTTTACGGAACGCTGGAAGCGACGTCTTTACGCCCTCGGTGTCCACCCATCCCGGATGCATCACATAGAAACGCCAGTCTCGATCTGCATAGCGCTCCTGCCACCATGAGTTCAGTACAACCTGCGCGCGCTTTTGATACGCGTAGGCCAGCACGCCGTCGTATTTTTTTGGGTCAAGAACGTTGAGTTGGTTAATTTTCAGTGGCACGTTATACATGCCGCCGGAGGACATGTTGATGACGATGGCGTCATCAGCAAGCAACCCACGCTCGATGAGTCCTTTGGTAAGCACATAATGATTTAGAAGGTTGGTGGCGAAGGATAGCTCATAGCCCTCATTGCTGAGTTGGTGCTTGTTCAGAAGCACGCCCACGTTATTCACAAGGACGTCAATTGTCGCACCGCTGTTGGACGCTGCGAGTTCGTCCAGCAGGCCCTCGACTTCGTGCGTCAATGACAAGTCCGTTGGACGAGACGTAACATTCTCACCGGTGTCTTGAATCAGTTGCGAGAGTTTATCTGCGCTGCGCGCCGCGGCAAGCACACCAGCGCCGTGAGCAGCAGCACCCTGTGTAATTGCACGACCAATACCGCCTGAGGCGCCGGTGACCAGCCATCGCTGGTCACGAAAATCGCCTGGTCGATCCTTCCAGAATAAACGCTGCTGGCGAAAACCCAGCGCGCTAAAGCTGTAGGCAAAGCGGCTGAAGAAGTACAGGCCCCTTAAAGAGTCACGCATATTGTCAAGCTCAACCTAGTTTCGTACTGCCGGGATCGCCTTCAGGTAAGCAGCGATCGCTTCGCGGTCGGCTTTCGGCAACATTGCCATATTTTCCTGCACCGCAACCATCGAACCACCGACTGTGTCGTACTCGGGCGTAAAACCGCTCTCGAGGTAGTAGGTGATGTCTCCAGCCGACCAGTCGGCCGTATTCTTGCCGCCTGCAGTTATGTTCGGGATGCGTCCTCGCCCCTCCGGGTTGGGTGCACCGGCCAGCCAGAGATCCGGAATCAGGCCGCCGAAGCTGTCACGGGGTGTGTGACATTCAGCGCAGTGTCCGACGCCTTCGACGAGTTCACGGCCACGTTCGACAGTTGCGTCGGGTGACTCGAATCGAATGATTGGCCGGGGTTTCATGTAGCGCCATTTCCAGGCACCAATACCTCTGCGTATCGTCCAGGGAAATCCGAGCGTATGGTCGGCGATCTTCCCCGGTACTGACGGCAACGTGTCGAGGTAAGCGCGCAGGTCGATGACGTCTTCGACAGCCATTCTTGCGTACGAAGTGTAGGGGAACGACGGGTAGTAGTGGCGCTTGTCGGGCGAAATGCCATGCTGCATCGCATTGACGAATTCGATCATCGACCAGCTGCCGATGCCGTCATTGTCGTGCGACGAAATATTCGGCACGCGAAAAATACCGTACGGTGTTTCCAGCTCCTGACCGCCGCCAAGCAACAGCTTGTCGTCACCTTTGGCGCGCTTGTCGTTGACCGGGGTGGCATGGCACGAGGCGCAACCGCCCGCCCAGAAGATCCGCTCGCCCGCAGTCGAGTCGGGCACATGGTTGGGCAGGTCGTCTGCCGTGACTGGCCGGGGTTCGGTAATCCACCAGCCCCCCAGGCCGGCAGCCACAAACATAGCCGCGAGAGCAAGGCCTGTGCGCCTCATCAGGCGCTCCTCACGCGGCGGCTTCGGTCGCGCAGCCTAGTCTTCGATTCGATAAGTATCGTGGCAGCCCTTGCAGGTCTTAAAGACAGGCCCGACAGCCGGCTTCGCTGCTTCGAGCGTCATCGGCTTGGCGGCGATGGCGGCTTCGGCGGCTTCGCGGAACGTCACGAGCGCTTCTTCGAAGCCGACCCGGTCATCCCAAATCGCCGGGGCTGCCTCGGTCTCCATGCCGGTTTCGCTGCCCGGCGGAAACAGATCGCCGAACTCTGTCGAGGCATCGTGCCATGTCTGTAACGAAGTCATGACGACCTCCGCATCGTATTCGAGCTCGCCTTTCAACATTTTGCCGACAGGCTTTGCTGCCTTGCCGACACCCTCCATCAGCTCATGACGCTCTTGGCGGGGATCATCACCGTCAGGAGCGGGCGCCTCGTCTTCCGCGACCGAACAAGATGACAGAACAAAAGTCGAGGCAACAACGACGGAGAAAAAAGTCCTCAGATTAATCATGTTTGTGAGCTCTTTGTTGGTTTAAATTCAGGGACACGTCGGCTGGTTTATTGGCCGTTGGTCTAACACTGGCGGGCAAGTCAGGACGCATTTCGAAATTTCCGACAGGCGATTCTGAGAAACGTGCGCCAAAATTGCAAATCTAGTCGCTATCCTGGCTGCCCCGGCAAAGCGCCTGCTGCGCCGGAAGTTCCTTATCGCATGATTCTGCGCCTCGTTTTTGACGAAGCGCGTCAGCATACCACTCGTACTCGTCGAGGAACTTCATTATGCGTTTCTCATAGGAGGCCTCTAATGCGTTGCCCTCATCGTCGAAGGCCTTGTGCACTTGCGAAACGGGAAACGCACTCGGGATGCTGGGCGTGCCGAGTTCGGCGAGGATCGCGCGAAGGTTGACGAGCGCTCGAACACCACCGAACGGCCCGGCGGAATACGTGACGATCGCACTGGGCTTGTACAGGTACTCGCCCTGGAAATGATCCAGCAGGTTCTTGAGCGCGGCCGGCACGCTGTGATTGTATTCGGCACTCACGATCACAAAGCCATCTGCCGCTTTCAGAGCGTCACTGATTGCCGTCATGCCTGCTGGGGCAGTACCGGTCTCGTATTCCTTGTACATCCGATCAAGCAGCGGCAAATCGTATTGCTCCGAGTCGATCAAGGTAACCGTATGACCGCGTTGCTCGAGCATCCTGGCAACGAAACGAGCCGCCTTGATGCCCTGTCGTGCCTGGCGAGCGCTGCCGTAAATGATCGCTGTGTTCAATCCCATGAGACCTTCCTTAGTATCCGCAAACCCGGGTAATGCTCTCAGTTAATGTGTCGCGCTACAACGATCGGCAAAGCGCGAAGTCGCCTGCCATCACAGGTGTAGTGAAGTAACGGGCAGGTATCAGGTGTGATCGTACGGATCGAATCCGCCGCCAGGGCTGTCATCGTCCTCGCTGAAATCCTCGGGGCTCAGAATCTGTCTCAGCATCTGTGTACTGACGAGCTCCAGTTCCTGGTCCTCGGCGACAGTCTCCACCTGAGGCTCTTCGATTACCGCAGCTTTCTTAGCATTGTACTCGCCATCCGTCCCTTTGAGGATGTGCTCGAGCTCCTCATCGCTAATAATCTCAAACCGACCTTGGTCGGGGTCGTGCGCCAGCACGCCGTCTTTTCCTTTGGAAACCTCTTGCAGGTGACTGGACGTGGCATGGTCCGCATCGTCGATAAGTCGCTTAAGCATCTGCGTCGAGACGAGTTCCAGGTTGGCGGTCTTTATGGTGTCGTCCCAGACAGTACGCCCACGATCGTCGGTCCTGACTTTAGGCTTGGGCACAATCCGCTGGGTTTTTTTCAGGTCGTCGTTCATGAGCTTCCCCAACTCGGCGTATAAATCCGAATTGCCGCCACTGTAGGGCAGGGCAGCGTGATTTTCAATTTCCGGCCTTACGTCAGTTCGAGGCGCCATTCGCTCCGCAGGGCTATACAATACGGGACTATGAGCGAACAAAAAAAGACGGTATCGCTGGTTCTCGGCAGCGGCGGCGCGCGCGGTCACGCGCATATAGGCGTCATTCGAGCCATTGAAGAGCGCGGCTTGCCGATCTCCAACATCTCTGGCACCTCGATGGGCGCAGTCATCGGGGGCATCTATGCGGCCGACGAGCTCGCTACCTACACGGATTGGGCTTACGAGCTCGAAAAGAGTGACGTGGTGAAGCTCCTGGATTTTTCCTTTACGTGGACGTCAATATTCAAGGGCGAACGGATAATCGAAGTCCTCAAGGAGCTCGTCGGCGATCGCAAGATCGAGGATCTCGACAAGGGGTTTACAGCGGTTGCGACCGCTCTCGAAGAACAGCGAGAGGTTTGGCTGAACAGCGGATCATTGTTTCGTGCTATCCGTGCCTCGACGGCGGTGCCTGGCGTATTTGCCCCCGTTGATCTGAACGGTCGCACACTCGTGGACGGCGGCCTGGTCAATCCGATACCTATCGCGCCCACGCTGAACGATTCGACCGACCTGACCATTGCTGTAAATCTCAGCGGCACGGAAGACGGTCACGGACACGCAAAGAAAAAAGCAACGCCTGATCGGCAATCTCGGCCGGAGGACAATTATAGAGAGAAGATCTCGAATTTTGTCGCCCAGCTGCTGGAGAGCGAGGACTCAGAGCAAGCGACGCCGGATGCGGCGGATCTGCTCGTAAAGTCGATTGACGTCATGCAGGGTGCCATCGCGAGACTGAAATTGGCTGCTTACGCGCCGGACCTGGTTGTGAAGATCCCGCGAGACGCGTGCACCTTTTTCGAGTTTAATCGCGCGGAGGAAATGGCCGAGCTCGGTTACGAGCGAACCTGTAAAGCGCTCGACGATTTAGGTCTTTGACCTGCCTTGCTTGTGCAGCGGCTGGTCCAGCGCGGGGTGACTGGCGTTTCGCATTTCAGGATCACTTCCAGCCGACTTTCCATACGGTACTATCACCAAGGGCGCGCCAGTCCAGTCTTATTTCCCGATTGCTGTATACCGCCTCGAGCACACACAGTTGCGGTACGCTGGCATCGTCCTCCACTACCTTGGTAACAATGAAGTGTTTCTGGCGACCCCGTGGCTCTACGGCGGTCCATTTGCTATGCAGAAGTTTTTTAGGATTTACGGGGTTCATGACAGCACTTCGATCTTCGAAAGAGCAAGAAAGTTCGCTAGTCTTGGCAATTCGCAGCCACAATATGACCGAGTGCCGATATCTATGGACCAGGGGCCCCTATTGAACGAGGAAAAAGCTACCAATGGCAAGCGCGCCGGATACTGGAAGCGTTTCGAGCCAGGGCTGGTCGTTTTGACTGGAACGATCCTTGCGCCCATTTTGTTGGCGCAGGGTCTCGTGACGCGCCGGACGGTACCGAAACTGCCTGAGCCCCCCGGTGCGCGGGATGGCACAGACGGCAATGGGCCTCCGTTGACACTGCTGATACTCGGCGACTCGGCGGCCGCTGGTGTAGGCGCCTCGCATCAGGACGACGCTTTGCTTGGACAAGTCGTCTCAAGGCTCAGCGGCGACTTCCGTGTGACCTGGGCCCTCAGGGCAAAGACGGGAAATAAAACGGCAGCTATTTTGCGATGGCTGGACGCACAGCCGGCGCAGCGCTATGACGTCGCGGTAATCTCGCTCGGCGTAAACGACGTGACTGGATTGGTGGGTCGCGACAAGTGGCGGCGCCAGCAGGCCGAGCTTCGGTCGGTTCTCAGGGAAAAATTCGGGGTAGACACGCTTCTGGTCTCCGGGCTCCCACCGTTGCACGGCTTTCCGGCTCTACCGCAGCCGCTGCGCTGGGTCATCGGTGCGCGCGCTACGCAGTTTAATGACGACCTGCAGCGAGACGTCGCTGCTGACGATGCCACGACGTTTCTGGACTTGCGGTTTACGGTCGATACGACGCTCATGGCGAGCGACGGCTTTCATCCCGGACCGGGTGTCTACGCGCAGTGGGGCGAAAGAGTCGCCGCGCTGATACCAAAGCCCTGACTTACTTTCGGCAGGCAGTTCGATTTGGTGCGTTGCAAAGCCGCCCCAAAAGGCGACATCGTCGACTGAATTAACCTGCATGAGTACCGAGCAGTCTTATGATCAGACGCATCGGGTCCTGGTTAAACGACGCGGCCCGCTGCCAACGTTCCACTACCATGAGCACTTCATGGAGATGCTCGATTTCGTCGCGAGTCACTATGCGCACGCATTGCCCGATCGGCACATCGACCTTGTCCGCCGGTTGCGTTCGCTACCCCGGCCACAAGTCCTACAGTCTCGCAGCGCTATGCGAAAACCATGGCATAGCGCTGCGGGAGCACCACCGCGCGCTCGGCGTGCCGAGGCAGCCGCCGAGCTACTGCTGTTGATTAACGAAAAGCGTGCGGCGGCGTGCTGAGTACTAGCCGGGTTTGGGCGCGTATACCGTGCACCAGCCCGTTCCTTTAACCGCTTTGCCAGGAAAGATCGAACATCCAGCCCAATCGTCACCGGCCTTACCCTGGTAGAGGGCGCAGTTTGAACAGGCCTGGCCGGCCTTGAAGCGTGACTGCTTCGTGGAGTCGATGGATGACACGTCATGTACATAGCCGAGCGATTTCGCCTGGGGGTCGTCCTCACTGATCTGTGGCATACCGCTGGGTTTCGCCGGCGCTTCAGCAGCAGGCTTGAAATCGGCTTTAGCCGCGCCTTCGTCAGGCGCCTTGTCCTCGCCGCCCGAGCACGCGCTCAGGCCCACAATTGGCATCAGCACGGCACCACCACCCACGATCTTAAGGAATCGACGACGTTCTTCCGTAGCTTTGTGATCTTCAGACATTGCTTATCTCCAGGTTCCCGCAGTCCGCGGGTGCGGCCAGCTGAGTGGTCGATTCTGGGAACTCGGCGTCAGAAATGCAAGATGGCGACACCTATAGCCTCGGCGCTCAGTCACGCGAGCTCGTTGAGGGTGCTTCCCTACCTGGCGTCCGATGCGAGTCAGACCCGATCAGGGAATGGACTTTCGTCGTCACGCAGCAGCCACCCCGATTATCGATCCATCGATGAGCGGTCGTTTTCAGGCGACCGGTGGCGAGAATCCGATGGGCGGTGCGAGTGGCCCGATCTCTGACATTCCCAAGTGTGATGCCGCAACCTATGCTTAATCCTGTGAACAGAATGCAGGAGGCATGACTATGTCAACCTATTTAAAGGCGCCACAGAACGCCGCAGACAGGCCGGTTAGTGTAAAACTCAATGGCGATGAAAGCGGCAAAACGAAACAGCCTGTTGTCGAGAAGATCGACGTTACCATGCTGGAGATCGACGAAGCCTATGAGCTGGATTGCGATCCGTATAACAATACGGGGCAGTTTCTAGCCGATGCGCTGAAAAAGAAGTACGACGACTAGACCGGTCGCCGCTTATGGCGGGCTCCGAAGCCTCAGGGTTGCTACAATTCGACCCCTCCTGAGAGCTTGGAAGAATCCAATGGTCAGCCAACTGAGATTATTACTAGTTATCGTTTTGGCATTCGCGTGCCAGGCGCAGGCAGAAGAGCTGACGATCGAGCGAATGTTCGGCAGCCCTAATATCAGCGGCACGCGCCCTGTAAAGCTGGAATTCTCGCCTGACGGTACCCGGGTTACGTACCTTCGCGGCAAAGAGGATGACCGTCGGCAGCAGGATCTCTGGGAATACCATATCGGCGACGCCACCAATCGTATGCTGGTCGACTCCCGTGTGTTGATGCCGGACGAGGAGCAACTCGACGAAGTCGAGAAAGCCCGTCGCGAACGCATGCGCATCGGTGGCAAGGGTATCGTCGAATACACCTGGGCCCCGGATGCAAAGAGCATTCTTTTCCCACTGGGGGGCGACCTGTACCTGTACCGTCTTGACGCTGCATCTGGAGAAGCCGTTGACCGGCTGACGAGTACCGAGGCGTTCGAAACGGACGCCAAGGTGTCGGAGACCGGTCGTTACGTGTCCTTTGTTCGCGACCAGGACCTGTTTGCGATCGATATCGCAAGTGGCAAGGAATTGCAGCTGACATCGGACGGTGAGGGTACCGTTCGCAACGGCATGGCCGAATTCATCTCCATGGAAGAAATGGACCGCGATACTGGTTACTGGTGGTCACCGGACGATCGCTTTATCGCCTTTACACGTGTCGACGAGTCGCCGGTCGAGCTGGCAAAGCGCTACCAGATCTTCGAGAACAGTTTCAGAGTTACGGAAGAGCGGTATCCGTTTACAGGCAAGGACAACGTAAACATCAAACTCGGCACGCTGGAACTCGCCACGGGCAGGCGCACCTGGGTGGACCTTGGCGATGACGAGAACATCTACCTGGCGCGTGTTGACTGGACACCGGACTCATCAACTGTTGTATTTCAGCGCCAGGCTCGCGACCAGAAGCGCCTCGATCTGATGGCCGCGGATCCGTCGGACGGTGACAGCCGTATTGTGCTGACCGAGACCAGCGATGTCTGGCTGAATCTCCACAACAACCTGAAGTTCTTGAAGTATTCGCCGGGTGAATTCATCTGGACCTCGGAACGGTCCGGCTACCAGCACCTCTATCGCTACGACCTCAGTGGCAAGCAGATCGCACAGATAACGTCAGGTGATTGGGTAGTCGATGAGTTGCTGGCCATAGACGAGGATCGTGGCGTGCTGTTCTTCGATGGATTCGCGGACACGGTGCTCGAAAATCATCTCTACGAGGCCGCGCTATCCGGTGATACGCCTCCCAAGAGGATAACCGCGGCCGGCGGCTGGCACACGCTCGACATGGCTGATTCCGCGGACGCCTACATCGATTCTTTCTCGAGCAGCAACCTTCCGACGCGTGTCAGCGTGCATTCGATAAACGGCGAGCGTCTGACCTGGCTGATCGAGAATACCCTCGATGAGAGCCATCCGTACTTTCCTTACGTGGATCACCACCAGGCGCCCGAGTTTGGCACCCTTGTTGCGGAAGACGGCCAGACGCTGCACTACTCGTTACTCAAGCCATTCGATTTCGATCCGAAGAAGCGCTACCCGGTAATCGTCTATACGTACGGGGGTCCAGGTGCACAATCGGTCGCAAACGTGTGGAGTCGCAACGCCATCTTCCACCAGTACCTGCAACAGCAGGGCTATATCGTCTTTACGCTGGACAATAGAGGCGGCACCAATCGAGGTACCGCTTTCGAATTTCCGATTCACAAGCAGATGTCTGTCGTCGAAGTGCGCGACCAGGAGCGCGGCGTAGATTACCTCAGGTCACTGCCTTTCGTAGATCCGCAGCGAATAGGAATCTACGGCTGGTCGTACGGTGGCTACATGACGTTGATGGCGATGATGCAGGCCCCCGATGCCTTCAAGGCAGGCGTAGCAGGTGCCCCGGTGACGGACTGGCGCCTTTACGACACGCACTATACCGAGCGTTTCATGTCGACACCGGCTGAAAACTCCGAGGGCTACGATGTCTCGAACGTATTGAGCCACGTGGACGCGCTAAAGGGCTCGCTCCTGGTTATCCACGGCATGGCGGACGACAATGTCTTGCTCAATCACAGCACCCTGCTGTTCCGGGAAATGCAAAAGAAGGGCGTGCCCTTCGAAAGCATGATGTACCCGAATGAAACGCACGGTTTTCGTGACCCCAACATCAATACCCATCGCACAGAGTTGATGATGAAGTTCTTCAACAGGGAGCTTAAACCGGCCGCAGATTAAGTCGGTGCCGGGCACAAGCCCGGTGCCGATTACTGCCCCAGCCAGGCATCCATGTCAGCGCGGTGTCGTTCGACCTTGGCGACACACAGGTCGATACGCTCCAGCGCCTTGGCAAGGTTCCTTGGACCCCCTGTCATGTTGCTGATGCGCTCGGCGAAAAATGTCTCGATTTCAGCGCGTTTCGCGGAGTCGCAAAAGGCGCTGCCCACGTATGTTATCTGGCCCCAACTGGGCTCGGGCATGCGGGCAAAGATGCCATCGAGGTTTTGCTGCAACCAGGTCCAGGTCGCATCACGGGTCTCTGGCAAAAAGGCCTGCGGAAGCAGGATGCTCCATATCTCGTTGTTGCGTAAATCCGGCGACAGCATCAGGTCCCGGATCTCTGCTGACTTGGCAGGGTCCTTGGTGTTCCCAACCGCAGTCAGCGCACGTCCACGGACTACGGCATCGGTCGAACCAAGCCCCAGCTGCAGCATATGATCGACAAACTCATCTCCCAGTTCGTCTACGGCAACTCCCAGCGCGGTGCCGATAATGATCGGGTTGGCTTTATCGGGATGAAGCAGGTCGTCTGTGCCGTAGCCGCTGTACGCACGAGCCATCGTTACCAACTCGGTTCGCAACGCCGGATGCCGGGCTGTTTCAGCCAGGAATTCTACCAGCGCAGCTTGTAATTTCGCCTTATCGCGGTCGTCAGTGGCACTCAGACCCGTAGCTTCAAGTTTGCCGGCGTAGAAATCTGCAAAACGCTGTTCAAGGGCCAGCTTCTGCCGCTCGTCGGCCATTTTGTTATACATGAACTCCATGTGCTCGATAGGCGCGGTTGCGATCTGCCATCCCGGGTTGGCAATGAGCTCTGGAGTAATTGACATCAATGTGGCAACGTCCAGGTCGCCCGAATTGAAGGCACCTTTGAGGCTGCCGAGCATAGCCATCATTTCTTCCGGATTCTGTTTGTCGCTGTTGGCAAGCAGGTTGTTCCAGTCTTGCTGGGTCATGGCAAAGCGATAATAACCGACGCTGTCTGCGTTCGGCATGATCCACTCAGGACACGCCTGCGGCAAATCAAAGCGCTGCTGTTCTTCAGTTAGCATCAGGCAGGTCTCGACGCTGTCATTCGAACTGCCGGTGCGCAAACAAACCGGGATCTTCCATCGTTGCGTTTGCTCACCTTCTGAGCCAAGCGGGAAGTAACGGGATTGTTTTAACGACACACTGACATCACTGTCGCTGCACTGACTGGCGACTTCAACCAGTGGCAGTCCGGGCTGTTCCAGGAAAGAATTGAATGACTCAATCACGAGCTCTTTCGGCTGGCCTGTCGAAGCTGCCGCCAGGTGGCGGATAAAATCGTCCGCGGTCGCTGTACCGTACTGGAATTCGTCCATGTAGTTACGGACGCCCTGGCGAAAATCTTCCCGTCCAAGGAGGTTTTCGAACATCGAGAGTACTGCGCCGCCCTTGCTGTAGGTGATACCGTCGAATGCGGTGGCAATATCATTGTTACTCAAGATCGGTTGCCGAATCTGGCGCGCATTCACCAGCGAGTCGCCCGCCATGACCGACAGCCCACGGGACAGCAGGTCGCGACGATAGTTGGCGTCGGGTTCTGCTATGTCCATAGCGACATGCGCCATCCAGGTTGCGAAAGCCTCATTCAGCCAGATGTCGTTCCACCAGGCGGGTGTAACCAGGTCACCGAACCATTGATGGGCAAGCTCGTGTGCATGCACCATCTTGTAGCTGCGTTTGCGAGCCGGCGTAGCGGTGTCATCGAACAACAACAGGGTTTCGCGATAGGTAATGGCGCCGGCGTTTTCCATTGCCCCAGCGGCGAAATCGGGCACCGCTAGGATATCCAGCTTGGCCCAGGGGTAGGGCGTACCGAAGTAGCTCTCCAGCGCGGTGACAATGGCATTGGTCCCCTCCAGGGCATAGGCCAGTTGTTCGCCTTTGCCTTTTACTGCAATGCCACGCAGTGGTAGCGGTCGCGGGCGAACATCCGTGGCTGGCAAGTCTGCCCATTCAACGACATCAAAGTCACCGACTGCGAATGCGATCAGGTAGGTTGGCAGCGGCTTCGTCGGAGCAAAGCGCACGATCTTCATGCCATCCACAACTTCCGTCGAAAGCTCCGGCGTATTGCTGATCGCAACCTGGTTCTCGGGTACGCGCAGCGTGATATCAAACGGGGTCTTGAAACGCGGTTCGTCGAAGCCGGGGAAAGCCAGGCGGGCAGAGATCGCCTCGAACTGGGTAAAGGCATAGTCCTGGCCGCTCTCAGAGACCTTGTACAAGCCCTGTAACGCCTTGTTGAAAGGGGCGTCATAATCTATTTGCAGATGCACCCTTCCCTGGACGGCCTGCGGCAGGCCGATTTTGACGATACCGGTGTCGTCGACCTGTTCGTAGGACGCCGTAAGAACCTGCTCCCCGCTGGTTACCTGCACATTGCTGGCGACGATATCCTTGCCATGCAGATAGAAGTGGTCCTTGCCAGGGGCAATATCGAGGTCAATGATCACGCTGCCGCTAAAGCCATCCATTTCCGGAACGATGGTCAAGTCGACCTCGTAGGCGACAGGAGTCACGTCACGGGATAACTGGCCACGTGGAATCTCATCGGCTGCTGCATCGACTTGTGATGCCGCGACGGATTCTGACGGCGTGTCTGAGGAATCAGGATTCTGTTGGCAGGCGGACATGCACAACACAGCGACGATGGAAGCGAATAGAAAGCGAGACAGGACTGTCGACATCAGGTGGGCCTTTTGTCAAAAAACTATCGAATAAGTGTACGCCGGTAGTGCTTTTTGGTCGAGGATGCCTCTGGGCTGCCCAGTGGAAAGCGTTGGCAGCTGATGGACCGAGTTGAATTGAGTGCCGGTCGATGAGCAAGTAACTCCGCCGAATTTGAGAATTGATCGTTTCGATATCGGTTCGGCGTATACTCGCGCCCCTATGTCCGACGCGTCCGCATTCGATACCCTCGAACTGAATCCTGCACTGCTGGGCAAACTAGCCGACATCGGCTATGTGGAAATGACGATGGTGCAGGCCCAGGCACTCCCGGAGGTGCTGAAGGGTCGCGATGTAATCGCTCGGGCCAAAACTGGTAGCGGCAAGACGGCGGCTTTCGGCCTTGGGCTGCTTGACCAACTGGACCCTGCGTCGTTTCGTGTCCAGGCCCTGGTGTTGTGTCCTACGCGTGAGCTGGCGGACCAGGTTGCGAAGGAAGTGCGACGACTGGCCCAGGCGATACCCAATATCAAGATCCTGACGCTGTGCGGTGGCGCACCGCTCGGCCCGCAGAACGCCTCGCTACAGCACAGTCCGCATATCATCGTTGGCACACCGGGGCGCGTGCTCAAGCACCTCAATAAATCGACGGTCACACTGGACGGCCTGCGAACCCTGGTGCTGGATGAGGCCGATAGAATGCTGGACATGGGGTTCATGGATGAACTGGATGCCATTCTTGCGTTCGTGCCGAAAGACCGTCAGACCTTGTTATTCAGCGCGACGTATCCAGACGCCATCGCCGGCATGAGTGAGAGGGTCCAGCGCAATCCGATAACGATCGATGTGACGGACGACGAGCAGCCTGTAAAGATTGAACAGCACTGGTGCAGCGTAACCAGGGAGAACAGAAACGACCAGTTGCTGCGGGCACTGCGGGCGTGGGGCGGCGGGCTCAACCTGGTGTTCTGCAATACCAAGATTGACTGCGCCGAAGTCGCAGGTTTCTTGAGGTCCGAAGGCATTGGCACCGTCGCGCTGCACGGCGATCTCGATCAGCCACAGCGCACACAGGTCCTGGTTCGTTTCGCCAACCGCAGCGCGAGCGTACTGGTTGCAACAGATGTGGCGGCACGAGGCCTCGATGTCGACGATGTGGACGCCGTATTCAACTATGAGCTGCCGCCGCAGCCGGAAGTGTATGTTCATCGTATCGGTCGGACCGGACGTGCCGGAAAAGAGGGCATAGCCGTAAGCCTCGTCGAGCCTCGCGAGATGCGGCGCCTGATAGATATCGAAACCTCGCTGACGGACAGCAAGCTTCCCGAGCGCGGAATCCCGGATTCGAAACAGCCGGTTGACTCCCTGTCGGCGACGATGACTACGATACAGGTCAGCGGCGGGCGCAAGAACAAGCTGCGTCCCGGCGATTTGCTGGGAGCACTGACGGCGGCGGGCGGTGTGTCGGGCGACGTTGTCGGATCGATCGACCTGTTTGATACGGTCAGCTATGTGGCTGTGCAAAACGCGCAGGCAAAGAAGGCGGTACAACAGTTGGCAAGCCGACCGATCAAAGGCAGAAAATACCGGGCCCGCATTCTGAAGTAACTCCCGTCAGGCGGCGCGGGTCTTGTCCTTCAATACCTCTGTGCGAAGGTACTCTTCGTAGTTACCTCTGAAGTCGATGATACCGTCGGCCGTCAGCTCGATGACTCTCGTAGCAAGCGATGACACGAAACTGCGGTCATGACTTACGAAAATCAGCGTACCGGCATAGTGTTCCAGGGCCAGGTTCAATGCCTCGATGGATTCCATGTCGAGGTGGTTGGTCGGCTCGTCCATGACCAGGACATTGGGTTGCTGCAAGGTCAGCTTGCCGAACATCAGTCGGCGTTGTTCCCCACCCGAGACCACCTTGACCGACTTGTCGCTGTCGTCTTTCGAGAACAACATGCGACCAAGCGTGGCGCGCAGCATTTGTTCATCGGCGCCCTTCGGCTGCCATTGAGTGATCCAGTCGAACAGGCTCATGTCCGTCTCGAACTCGGGGGCGTTGTCTTGCGCGAAGTAGCCGACCTTGGCGTTCTCCGACCATCGGATGTTGCCGCTGTCGACATCGAGATTCTGCAGCAGGCATCGGACCAGCGTCGTCTTGCCGAGGCCGTTAGGTCCGATAATCGCGACCTTCGATCCGGCCTCAATGGTCAGATCCAGGTTTTCGAACAACGGACTCTCGTCAAATGCCTTGCCAATTGCCGTCGCCTCGACAGCGATGCGGCGCAGCGCTTTTTCCTGGTCGAAACGAATGTAGGGACTAACTCGACTCGAGGGCTCGAGTACTTCCAGCTCAATTTTCTCGAGTTGGCGGGCACGTGACGTTGCCTGGCGCGCTTTTGACGCGTTCGCCGAGAAGCGGCTGACGAAGGCCTGCAGGTCCGCCATCTTGGCCTTCTTCTTCGCGTTATCGGAACGCACGCGGTCACGCGCCTGCTCTGCCGCTGTCATGTATTCATCGTAGTTGCCGGGAAAGACCTGCAGCTTGCCGTAGTCGAGATCCGCCATATGCGAGCAAACGCTGTTCAGGAAGTGACGATCATGCGAAATGATGACCATGGTGGCTTTGCTGCCTTCGAGGAATCCCTCCAGCCAGCGGATGGCGTTGATGTCCAGGTTGTTGGTTGGCTCATCCAGCAGCAGCACATCCGGATCCGAGAACAACGCCTGTGCCAGCAGCACGCGGAGTTTCCAGCCCGGGGCGACGGCGCTCATCGGGCCGAGATGCTGTTCAACCGGGATGCCTATGCCTTCCAGCATTTCGCCGGCCCTTGCTTCCGCCGAATAGCCGTCCATCTCGGCGAATTCGGTTTCGAGGTCGGCTACGCGCATGCCTTCCTCGTCGCTCATCTCCGGCAGAGAATACAGCCGGTCACGCTCCTGCATGACTTCCCACAAGCGCTCATAGCCCATGATCACGGCGTCAAGTACCCGGTGTTCTTCATAAGCGAACTGATCCTGGCGCAGCTTTCCTACGCGCGCGTTCGGATCGGTCGACACGTTGCCTGTGCTCGGCTCGAGTTCGCCTGACAGAATTTTCATGAGGGTCGACTTGCCACAGCCGTTGGCACCGATAAGGCCATAGCGGTTGCCGTTTCCAAAAGTCACCGAGACATTTTCGAATAAGGGTTTGGCGCCGAACTGAATCGACAGGTTTGCTGTTGAGATCAATGCACTATTCCGGGTCAATTGCCGAGTACGGTCGCCCGCAGCTACCGGCTATCAGGCGGTAAGCGACTGATTTAACTGGAAATGCGGGATGGGGTGTTGCCTTGAAGCCGGCGGATAATAGCAGAATTATGCACCCAAGCGACGAATTCCGCGCAGACGGCCCTGAGGGAGCAGGGGACTTGCCAACAAGGGACAGTCGCCAGACCTTGAGTGCCTCCTCACGCTTCGCGGCCACCTCGCAGTCGGGTCCAGTGCCCGCAATCGGCCGAATCGCTGTCCTAAATCGCACCGTTACGTTTTGAAACAATCAGTTACCGAAAGCGGGGTGAACGCGATCAAGGGTGGCCCTAGGATGGCTGCTCAAATTCATCGGCAGGAGTTTTACAATGAAAAAGCAAATTTACGTAGCGAGCATGCTGTCCGCAGCCATGTTTCTCGCTGCCTGCGACGGCGACGACGGCGCAAATGGCACAAACGGAGCCAGCGGCTTCAATTCACTGGTAGCGGTTCGCGACATCCCCAAGGGCGATGCAGCATGTCTCGGCGGTGGTACGGCACTGGATAGCGGTCTCGATGCTAACCGCAACGACGTACTCGATGCTGGCGAAGTAGCGTCAACCGAAATCCTCGAGTGTGAAGCAACCCCGACGGTTCGTGCGCTGCACGCATCGCCTGACGCACCCGCTGTAAACATCATCGTCAACGGCGCGACCGCGCTGACCGGCGTTGACTACAGCCAGGGTTCCGGCTTCGTACCGGTGGTTGAGCAGAACAACATCCAGGTTGAGGCGATTACACCGGCCGGTAACGCGATTGTTATCGACGCAGACGTCAACCTCGACTACAACACCGAGGCAAGCATTCTCGCCGTCGGTACAGTAGATCCGGCCGATGACGGCCTGGGCGTATTTGCTCTGCCGATCGTCAACCCGTCCGACAGCCTTATTACACCGGGATTCTTCCGGGCACAGATCGTACATGGATCTGCATCTGCTCCGGCGGTTAACGTCTACGTGACGGGCCTCGGCGACGACCTGTCCATGGCCTCGCCGGTAAACGGCGTTGGCACACCGCTGTCTTTCGAAGACTACACGGGCCAGCTCGAAGTACCTGAGGGTGACTACCAGATCCGCATCGTCGCCGATGGCGACGCAACTCTGACGCCTGTGTTCGACTCCGGTGAGATCTCACTTGCCGCGGGCGCTGACCTGATGATCGTAGCGATCGACAACACCGGTCCGGGCGCATCAGCGGTCGACCTGATCGTGCTCGACGGCACGGCCGCGGCCAAGATTGAAGACGTAGCCACTCCGGCTTCGGCTATCGCCGTTCACCTGTCTCCGGACGCACCGGCCGTCGATATTCTTGCTGACGTAAACAGCACGGCGAACGACGAAGCACTGCCGCTGGTACGAAACGTCGCTTTCGGTGAGTTCTGTGATCTCAACGCTGTTCCGGCTCCGGGCGACTACACGATCAGTGTCGTAGCCAATGCCGACAACAGCATTGTTGCCGCGCAGTTCCCGCTGATAGTAGATCCCAGCACCGAGGTAACAGCCATCGTTTCAGGCTTTCTTGACCTGAACATGGCAGGCCTTACGCCGGCCATCACGGCGCTGCCGCAGGTCGATGACCGTCGCAGCGTGTTTACCGAGACAAAGTTGCGCGTAACGCACGGCTCGCCGAGCACCGGCCTGGTAGATATTTACCTCGTACCGACAGGCACCGCCATCGACAACACCGTCACTCCGGCGTTCGAGGATGTACCGTTTGGCGCAGACACGGGTCAGCTTTCCATCGCTAGCGGCATCTACGACGCCGTTGTGACGGGAGCCGATTCCATAACACCCGCGATCGAACTGCTTGGTCTGGACTTCACCACGGGTGGTTCAGTACTGAACGTAATCGCGCGTGATCTGGCGACTGGTGGTCTTGATCCCGCTCCGCTGATTATTGACATGACCAACGTACCGGCTTGTCCCTAAGTTTAGACACAAGAATCAACAGTAGTACAAGGCACCCGGGAGGCAGCTCCCGGGTGTTTTTTTTGCAGCCTGTTTGCGTTCCTGGCGTGGCGCTTTAATCAGCGGCGCCGATGTCGATGATGATGTTCCACAGGAAGCGGATCATTTCCTGCAGCGACTCCTCCGAGACGCGTTCATCGTCGCTGTGGGCGCCGAAGCGGCTATTGATTTCCTCTAGCGTACGCGCCGGGCCAATACCGTAGGAAGGCGTTCCCTTGGCGCGCAGCTGCGACATGTCGGTTGCGCCGGTCGCCATGATGGGCAACGTGGTCGATTGCGGATACAAACGTTCGGACACCGCTTCGATTACCTGGAACATCTCGTTGTCGATCTGCGACGGCGGCGCAGCGGGTCGGTAGATGTCCTCAGGCACGATCTCGATTGCCGGGTTGTCGATGACGTCGGCGAGCTCGCGGTAGAACCCCTCGACATCCTCCCCGGGTAGCATGCGTATATCCAGCACGGCCGTGGCCTCGGACGGGATCACGTTCTTTCGAAAACCGGCATCGATAATCGTCGGCACGACCGAGGTTCGAACACTGGAGTAGTGCAGAGGATCATTCTGACGAAACCATTCATCGATGGCGTGCTGGTGCTCGAGATTGTCGACGTTGGCATAGCGGAACGCCGTATCGCCGTCGTTCAGTGTCGCCATGCGTTCAAAATACGCGCGGGTCGTTGAGTTCAGGCTTACCGGCGTCTCCCAGGCCGCGGCTTTCGCTACCGCCTCGGCGATCATCGCTACCGCGTTATCAGGACGCGGGCGGGAGCCATGGCCCGCGGTGCCACGAGCGACCAGCGTGGCACGACGCGGCATCTTCTCCGTTGTCTGCACGCCAACAACATGCACGTGGCCGTCTACTTCCTGCATGCCGCCGCCTTCGGCAAGCGCGTACTCGGCTGCGATCTGGTCCCAGTGCTTTTCGACCATGAAATTGATGCCCACATGAGGTGTGCCTTCTTCGCCGGACTCAGCGAGAAATATTATGTCGCGATCCATTTCGATGTCCAGCCGGTTCAAAAGCAGGATTACCATCAGGCCTGCCGAGACATTGTCCTTGTCGTCGAGTGTGCCGCGCCCCCAGACGTAACCGTCTTTGCGAATGCCTTCGAACGGGGACTCTGTCCACTTGTCTGCCTGAACGCCGACGACGTCGGTGTGTCCCATGATCAGGATCGGTGGCTTGGAGCCGTTGCCGCGGTACCGGGTGACCAGGTTGGCACGATCCGGGTCCAGTGCGAACAGCTCCGATTCGATGCCCTCGGCGGCAAGAACAGTTTTCAGGTACTCCGCTACGAGAGTCTCGTTGCCCGGTGGGTTCGACGAGTCGATCTTGACCAGGTCGACGAGATAATCGACGGCTTCGTCGCCGACCTTTTCCCAGTCGACGAGATAGCGATCTTCCGCGGCCGAAACGAAAGGTAGCAACAACAACGCAAGGGCAGGTAACAGTTTCATGGGTACGATCCTCCAGGGCCGAAGATAGCATGTTGTCATTTCACGATGGACCAGCTACCTGAGACCACGCATACTGTTGCGGAGCTACGTTACTCCGCCGCGATCGATTAACAACAAGGAAACCGACGATGATTCAGCGAATTTTGACAGTACTAGCCGTTATTGCGCTTGCGCTTCTCAGCACTCCGCAGAGCAGTTTCGCCGAATCGATGGACGATGGCGCGCAAAAGGCCATTCTCGTAACCGGTGCGAGCTCCGGCATCGGCCTGAATATTGCCGAGACACTCGCTGCGAAGGGCTACTTCGTCTACGCAGGTGCACGCAAGCAGGCCGACCTCGACAGGCTTAACAAGATTCCGAATATTCAGTCAGTACGCCTGGACGTCACCAGGCAGGAAGAAATAGATGCCGCCGTAGAAACCGTGCGCGCCGGCGGAAAGGGGCTCTACGGACTCGTCAACAACGCCGGAATTGTCGTGGCTGGCCCCTTGACCGAGATTGAGGAAGACGAGTTGAACTGGATTCTCAACGTGAACGTTGTTGGTGTGTTTCGAGTGACCAAGGCGTTCGCTCCGCTGATTATCGAGTCCAAAGGGCGCATCAGTAACATCAGCTCCATATCCGGCGTGTTGTCAGGCATGTTCTGGGGACCGTACGGCATGAGCAAGCATGCGCTCGAGGCGTACACCGACGCACTCGCGGAAGAGATGGCTCTTTTCGATGTGCAGGTGAGCGCTATCAATCCCGGCAACTACCGCTCCAGGATTGGCACCAAGGAAGCCATTGTTATGGCGGAAAAGCCCTACGCACAGCCCGGCTCGCCCTACGCCGAGGCAATGGTGGGGCATATCAAATACCTGTCGGACCGCAGCATGTACAAGGAGCCGGACGAGGTCACCGCCGCGGTCATGGACGCGTTGTTCGCTGACGCACCAAAACCCAACTACCTGGTAGTTCCCAATGAGCAGGAGGCGGGCTGGACTATTGGCAGGATGATCGAGGAAACCGCCGAGCTTAACGCCGACCAGGAGTACTCCTACAGTGATGAAGAACTCATTGAAATGCTGAAAGCAGCGACGGCGCTGCAACGAGCGCGCGGGCAGTAAAGCAGTTGCGTTGAGCGCAAACGGCCTGAAACTGGCCGCCATAACTACAATTAAGAAAGTCGGACCGACCGTAACGAGACCACGATGCTATCCCGAAACGTGCTTCATACACGCCGTGGTCGCCTGACGACTTTTGGCATTCTCTATATCTCCGAGGGCATCCCCTACGGATTCTCGTCGACGGCAATGGTTGCGTTCATGCGTATCGAAGGCCTGTCGCTCGAGCAGATCGGTGCCTTCGTTGCTGCGATGTTTATTCCCTGGTCGTTCAAATGGGTGTGGGCACCCATGATCGATATCATCAAGCTAAGACGATTCGGTGGTCGCAAGGCATGGATCACTTTTTGCACCAGCATGATGATCATTACCCTGCTCTTCGTCGCGTTTGCGGATTTTGTTGCCGACTTCCAGTTTCTCTTATGGATGATCGTGCTCAATAATTTCTTCTGCGCGACTCAGGATGTGGCCATTGATTCGCTGGCCGTCAGCACGCTGCGACACGATGAGCGAGCAACCGGCAATGGTTTCATGTTTGGTGGTCAGTACCTCGGGATTGGACTGGGCGGTGGAGGAGCGCTGTTTGTCTCCGGATTCTGGGGCTTTAACGCATCGTTGATCTACGTAAGCACCCTGATGCTGATCAGCCTGGCTTTCGTACTGCTCTTTATCCGCGACGATGACGCGCAGGTCGAGGACGCAACGCCGGCGCACGTTGGAAAGTTTTCTCATTTCGTCAGCACGCTCGGAGCATTCGTGCGCGACTTGTACACTGGCTTTGCAGAGTCCGGTTCCGGGCCGAAGTTTGGCCTGCTGTTCGCGCTGCTGCCGGTCGGCGCCATGGCGCTTGCCTATGCGATGCTGGGCACTATCCAGGTGGACTATGGACTGACAGAGACGCAAATATCGCAACTTTCCGTAGCGGCGTCTCTCACCGCCGGATTTGGCTGCGTGATCGGTGGCATGCTCGGTGACCGGTTTGGAATCAAGAGAGTGACCGCGACTTTCTATCTTTTGACTATTGTTCCGACCCTGTTGCTGGCTAGCCAGATCGCGGCGGTTGGCTTGACCAATGTGTCGCTGTTGCTTCTCTGCGCGACAATTCTGGGACACGCCCTTCTGTTCGGGATGGCGTACGCTGTACGAATCGCCATTTTCATGGGTATGACGAACCCTGCGGTGGCGGCGACACAGTTCACGGCGTACATGGCCTTTTCGAATGTTGCTATTAGCGTTGGCAACTACTGGCAGGGGATGGTCGCGGAACGAATGAATTATCAGACCGCGTTGTACGTGGATTCGGCACTCGTCGTGCTGGCGCTCTGCGTAATACCGTTTCTCAAGAATCGCGAGGACAAGACACCAGCGAGTCTTGCGACCGAAAAAGTGGCAACGGTGGACCTGACGCGGTGATGTGCCGTCGGCCGTTGCCCTTAAATATGGCGGTGGCAACCCGCCTCTTGCCGCACAAGCTTCGTGAGGGGCAAGAACCAAGACGGACCAAATCCCGGATGGCGCCCGATGACAGATAGCGAAATGCACAATGACGCGAATCAGATGACCCTGACCAGCCGGTTAACGAGCAGCCTGTTGAATCGAAGACTGCTTTTCTTCGTGGCCGAGCTGATTCTTGTCGTGGCGGGCGTTCTTATCGCGCTGGCCATCGACGAGCGGGTCAGCGATGCTCGCGATCGCCGTACGGAAACCCTCTAGCTGCAGCTCCTGTCCCGCGACCTCGACGAGATCAGTCAGCGACTGGACGACCAGCTGGTATTCGAGCAAGGCATCGTCGATACAAGTGCCCGGGCCTACGCGGCTCTCTCCGCAGCCGATCCACGGGAGAACAAGGAGGAGATCGGCACGCTCCTTGGGTCCCTGGGTACGCGGAAGACGCTGAGCCTGACCAGCGCAACGTACAATGAAATGGTCGATAGTGGACAGCTGCAGCTAATCGAAAACTCAGACCTGCGCGACAGCCTGATTCGTTATTTCACGCGAATGGAACTGGTTGAGCGAATTACCGACAAGAACAATGCCATGTTCGTTGACGATATCTACAACGCTTTCCTCGTTCGCGCTGGCATAACGGTACGAATTTCCAGGGCCGAGTACATCACTGCATTGAGCCGGGCAGGCGAGATTCTGACCCGGCAATTCGGCGCGGACGTTGTCTACCCCGACGATCGAGTGTTGTCACAAGCGATGGACTCCGACTCCTGGAATGATATTCGCCGCAACGTGATTCTGCGGGCCCGCATTGCGGCCGTTGGCCAGGCTAATTCAGAAGAAACCCTGGTGCTGACAGACGAAATTGCTGGCGCCATCGCCAGCGAACTGGCGCAAAGGTAAAACAAGCTGGCCGCTCACGGCTAGTCTTACAGATTGGCGGAGCAAGGCGGCGTTCCCGAGATACGCCCGATGGTCGTCCTTGCTGGAAACGACCGGCTTTGCTCAAGGCGACGGCGTTTCAGGTGCTGGAAGTGGCGACGGGTTCGGAAGTATCGACGGGCCCGGGATCATCGACCGTGGGACTGGACCCCAGCGTCAAGCCGCGCAGATCTTCGATTATCACGGCGATTGACGGTGTGACGAACAGCACCATGAAGCCCGATACCAGGATGCCGAATCCGAGGCTGACTCCCATGGGGATAAGAAACTGTGCCTGCGGGCTCTTCTCGAACAACAGTGGAGCAAGGCCCATGGCGGTCGTGAGCGTCGTCAGTACGATCGGGCGGAAGCGCCTTGCCGCGGCGGCCGCGGCGGCCTCGATCGGTTCGAGCCCCTCCCTCCGGCGACGGTTGTAAAGGTCCACCAGTACGACCGACGCGTTCACCGCGACGCCCGCCAGTGCGACGATGCCGAATATCGAGATAAACGAAAGCGGGAAGCCCAACACGAGGTGCCCCAGGATCGCGCCGGCGACGCCCAGCGGAATAGAGATCAGGATAGCCAGCGGCTGCAGATACGAACGTAGCTGTGTCGCGATCATTGCGTAAATAATCAACAGTACGATGACGAAAGCGCTACCGATATCGGCAAGGTCTTCATTTTGCTCACGCGTAGATCCGGCTTGCACCCATCGCAGCCCGGGAAAGTCGGCTACCAGCTGCGGCATGACGGAATCCAGTACCACGGCGTTGGCGATATTGGGTGTCGAGGACGCTTCATCGACATTGGCGCTGACCGTGACCACACGCCGACCATCGATCCGGTTTATTGACGAATAAGCACGGCTCTCTTCGACGCGCGCGACCGTCAGCAATGGCGCACGATCGCCGTTGGGCAGTCGCACGCGAAAATCGTTGAGCGACTCAAGACTGGCCCGCGCTGCGACCGGATAGCGAACATACACACGGATTTCCTCGCGGCCGCGCTGGATGCGTTGCACTTCCTCGCCGAAGAAACCCTGGCGCACCTGCACCGCGACGTCAGCCGGACGCAGGCCCGCCGCGACGCCTTCCGGTGTCAGCTCAAATACCAGCTGACGCTTGCCAAGTTCGAAACTGTCTTCGATTTCATTGACGCCATCGATACGGCTGAGTCGTTCTTTCAGCCTTTCCGCGGCGGCTATCAGCTGATCTTCATTCTCGTGCGCAAGCTCGAACTCTACGTCGTCACCGAAGCGCGTGGCACTCGCGGCGAAGATCACACGCTCCGCACCCTCGATCTCGCCTACCGCCGCCCGCCAGCGCCGCTCGATTTCCGCGGCCGGCATACGCCGTTTTCCAAATGCGGTCAGTTCAATACGAACCTGGCCGATGTTCTCGGATGCGGCAAATCCTGACTCTGTGCCCGGCCCGACACCGGCAGCCGCATTGCCGCCGCTGGTCGATGTCACAGAGACGAACAGTTCCTCGCCCGTTTCTTCTTTGACAGCATTGGCGACTTCGGTAGTGGCGGCAGTGATGAGGCGCACGGCCGCGTCGGTGCGTTCGAACGGCGTGCCTTCCGGCATGGTTACCGACGCAGAAATGTTGTTGCCTTCGATCTGCGGAAAGAAGATGAAGCGGACCTGACCGTTTTGTACAAGGCTGAGGCAGAGGATGAAGAATGCGACGGCGATGGCAACGGTTGCATACCGCCAGCGCGCAGCAAATGCGACCCCCGGCTCGACGATGTTGTCACGCACGTGCGCCACAAACTTCGCGATCCGCGCCTGAATGTCCGCGATTATTCCTCTTGACCAGGGCCCGCCGTGACTGAGGTGTGCGGGCAGGATGCAGAATGCTTCCAGCATCGACATCAGCAGTACGCTGATAACCACGAGCGGAATGGCGCGCGTAATGTCGCCGAATGTGCCTCCCGTGACCAGCAGTGGTGCGAAAGCGGCGATGGAAGTCAGGACGCCGACGATCACCGGCGCCATAACCCCATGGGCACCGCGTTTGGCGGCTATGTCGCCGCTCCAGCCGTGCTCGCGTTCCGAGTCAATGTTCTCGCCGATAACGATTGCGTCGTCAACGACCAGGCCCAGCACGATGATCAGGCCAAACAGGGAGATCATGGTGATCGTTACGCCAAGCGCCCCGAACAGCAGGAACCCGCCCATGAATGCCGTCGCGATGCCGGAACATACCCAGACGGCCAGCTTGAGATCCAGCATCAATACGAGAAACGTAAACACCAGGGCGAAACCGAATAGACCGTTTCGCAGGAGCAGGTTGACGCGTTCGCGAAGCAAGGTGGTTTCGTCGCGAAACTCGACCAGCTCCACGCCCGCCGGCGGCGTATAGTCGGCTAGCAGGGCGTCGACCGCTTCCTTAACCTTCAGGACGTCTTCCGCCTCTGCGCGCCCCACGTCGACAAACACGGCCGGGCGGCCGTTGTAGAGGTTGACGAGCTGCTCGCGCACAAAGCCGTCACGGACCTCAGCAACATCTGCCAGCGTGATCACCGAGCCATCGGGGAGTGTGCGCACGACGACTGACTCGAAGGCCTCTCCGGTCTGGCGTTTCTTGTTCGTACGCAGAAGGATTTCACCGGAGTCCGAAACGATAGAGCCGCCAGCCAGGTCCAGCGAAGAGCCACGCACGGCACTAGCAACATCGCCAAAAGTGAGGTCGTACTGCCGGAGTGTGGACTCACTGACTTCGATCGATATCTCGTAGTCGCGATCGCCGCTCAGGGAAACCAGCGATACGCCAGGCTGCGTAAGCAGATCGCGTTCTATTTCCTCGGCGGCGCGCCGCAGCGCCAGCTCGCCGACATCACCGACCACTGCCAGCGTAACGACCCCGCTGGTCGGTTTTGCGGCGACGACGATCGGTTTTTCAGCGTTTTCAGGCGGAAAATCGCTGAGTCGATCCACGGCCGACTCAACATCGTCTTTTACGAGCTGGCGGTCGGCGAAGTCGTTCGTCTCGATGACAACAACGCCAACGTTCTCGGACGCCGTAGAATTGACGCGCTTGACGCCGTCAATGCCGAGAACCGCCTCTTCGACGCGACGCGTGATGCCTTCCTCGACCTCTGCCGGTGTTGCACCGGGAAAGGGCACGGTCACCGTCACGGTTCTCGGCGAGATGGTCGGAAACACCTGGGACTGCAGTCGAGATGCGGATACGGCACCGCCAACCAGCAGCACGACCATCAGCAGGTTGGCAGCCACAGGGTTCCTGATGAACCTCATGACGATGCCGCGGTTCGAGTTGCGATTAGGTCCGGTCATGGCGGGTTCAGTCTGTGCGCTTCGCGCCGTTGCCCGTGGAGGCGAGTCCGTCGGTGCCGCGGATACTCACCGCAAGACCATCACGCGCGGTGGCTGGCGGGATTGCAACGATGCCGCTGGCATCATCGAATATTCGGACAACGGCCATTTCTGCCTCGCGCCCGAGAACATCGACGGTGCGCCCGGCCAGCTGGCCGTCCTCGACGACCCAGAGTCGGTCGCGGGAGGTTAACGCGGTGGCCGGTACCCGATACGAATCGGGCATATTCTCGCCGTTGATCCTTACGGTGACAAATTCGCCGGCTGTCAGCAGTTGCGGACTATCCGTTGTGACATACAGCGTCCCCAGGCGCGTGCGCTCATCCAGCGCTGCGGCAGCGCGGGCGAGTTTGCCTGTGACAATACGTCCTTCGGAAGTCGGTGCGATGATAGAGATCTCCTGGCCGCTGACCGGCCCGATCAGCCGGCGCTGCTCAGAGGACACCGGTACCGCGATCTCCAGACTGTCGATGGAGAACATCGATCCGACTTCAGCGTTACCGGACACGACCTGGCCAACGTCAAGTTGTGTGTTCACGATTCTGGCGTCGAACGGCGCACGCACGGTGGTACGGCTGAGCAATAGCTCCGCGGTCTGCCGAGCGGCTTCGCCGCTCTGGATGCGTGCCTCGGCGGCAGCGATCTGCGGCACTCGGGCAATCAGGTCCGGTATCACCCGCTCCGGAAACTGGCCTTGCCAGATTTCGCGTTCGGCGGCGGCTTCGGCCTCGAGTCGCGCGAGGTCACTGCGGGCGACCGCTATTTCCGCGAGCGTGCGCTCGACGGCGAGCCTGTAGTCGGATGGGTCGATAATGAACAGCACGTCGCCTTTGGAAGCACTGCCGCCGGGACGAAACTGCGCGCCTACTCTGACGACGCGCCCTGAAACCTGCGGAATGATGCGTGTCACGGTTCGCGGCTGTACAACACCGTTGAGCTCGATAACCGGGGTAAATGGCGTTGCTACAGGCGTAACAACTGTCACTACCGGGACGTTGGAACGCGCCGCCGCGGACGGGCCGGACGAGTCCGGCCGAAGGCTGAGCGACATTAACAGCGCCAGTCCGACCACGCCCACCACGAATGCGAGTTGAAGCGCTCCTGCGTGGCGCTCCATTAAATCTTTCATTGTCTTTTACACAGAGAGGTACCGAACGCCAATCATGGCCAAAATCGAGCCCCTTGTCTGTATCGACTTGTATCGCCTCGGACCCGCACAGGCATCTGTCGGTCGCCAGCCTGATTGGCCGCGGCGCGCACTTTCTGCGGTTTCGGCGGGTTTCAATCACCGAAATAGCGGCTTTTCGGCGGAAAAACTGCAAAAAACCGCAACCGGGGTTTAAACTGGCAGACTGGCGAATAAGGAGCAGGGGGTCCCAGTCATGCAAGAAGCAAACCTCCCGGAGAATGAAAAAGAGCGCCTGGCCACGTTACGGAGCCTGAGCCTACTCGACACGCCGCGCGATGATCGTTTTGATCGATTCACCCGTCTCGCCGCCCGCGTTTTCGACATGCCCATTGCGGTGATAAGTCTGGTGGACGAGAAGCGTCAGTGGTTCAAGTCGGTGGAGGGCTTCGAGGGCAGCGAGACGCCACGCGAGTTTTCATTCTGCGCGCACGCGATACACGGGGACGACGTCTTCGAGGTTCGTAACTCCAGGCGTGACCCACGTTTTCGGGACAACCCACTGGTTGTCGAGCAGCCGCACATTCGCTATTACGCGGGTGCGCCCCTGGTCACGCCGGACGGAAACAGAATGGGTACGCTCTGCATTATCGACCGCGTGCCCCGACAGCTTCGCGATGACGACAAACGTTTGCTGAAGGACCTGGCGGACATGGTCGTGGACGAGATGATCAGCTATGTCGATCCGAAAACCGACCTGGCTAATCGGCACGCCTTATTCGTCTCCGGTTCGCGCTTGTTCGATCATGTTTCGGATCAGAGTGGCATGTCGTTGCTGTTGTTTGACATCGGTGAAATGGCGAACCCACAGGATGACGTGCGGCCCCGGCGAGCCCCGGAGGATATTTTCGCCGATTTGCTGCGAACCTATTTCAGGGCCGCGGAGTCGATCGCGCATATCGGTGGCCACCGATTCTGCGTCTTGCTAAAAGAAAACCCTTACTTTGACGAAGCGAAAGCCACGAACCTGGTTTGCGTCGCGGCGAAAAAAGAACTCCGTGAGTACTGGAGCAGTGGTAGCCCATGGGCATTGGCCGGCAGGGTTCTATACGATTCGAAACGGCACGCGTCATTCGATGATTTAATGCGAGAAGCCGAAGGAATTTTCTTCAGTTACGAGAAGCGACCGCGCGCCGACTTTGCGGACAGCAATCGATTCGTAAAGGCCGTGCTCAATTGGCGTAAGACAATATTCTGAAGCGTCCCAGGGCGATGCTGAACGACGCCCGTGAAAAAGACCCGCTACGCATCCGGCGCCGGCGCCGGCTTTAGCAATCGCGACTCGACCTCGAACCTCGAACCGTCTTTGGCCTCGAGATTGACCTCCCAGATTTCGTCGTCCGCCATTTGGGTTCGCTCGAGTCCGGGTAGTTCGCGCTCATCGTCGACCTGCAGGCCCCAGACACGGACATGGCGAACGCCAACAACAGGAATCCGCCTGTCGTCAAAGCGCGCTCGCAAGGCGGCATTCACATCACCATTGGCCCAGATCGCGTAGCCATTGTTGACGATCGCAATCAAGGCCTCTGGCATTGCAGCCAGCATCTTCCTGTCCACCATCTGCCATCTACCTCCTGACCTCGAGCTTTGAGGCCAGATGCTTTATACAGCTCTAACCTACACCCCTGATCCGGGCAGAGGAATAGGCATAATCAGCTATCCGGAAAAGCGACTAGTGCGTTTTTTTGGGCCGACTTAGCGTGTATGCTGGCCACCACACGGCCGTTGAACTGGATGATTGGAGAATGTTTATCTCGGGGACCAGGCGTTTGGAATCGGATATGGCTGCAGCGACCACGTACGAGGAGTGGCAAGCAGCTGCGATTGCGCATGACAAGAAATCGGGCGTTCTGCGCTGGCAGAAATCCGACGAGTCCAAGCATTTCGACCACGCCTCAATTCGTCGCCGACTGAAGCGCCTCCGCCGCCTCAAAAACAAGAATGACTATGCGGGCATTTTGTTTGCATTGAATGAAGGCATCCACGGCAATATCGACGGCATGGGCAGTTCCGCGCTGTACGGCAAGGCAAAATTCAGCACCAAGAAATTAATTGTCGACTACGTCGACGAGGTGGCCAGCGCTCTCGATTTACTCGCCAGTAGCAAAGCCAACGGCATTCCGCTCGACGAACGCCTCGATTTCTTCCGGCGTGCTCGTCACTGCTATGGCTGCTCGACCTTGATGATGAGTGGCGCCGGATCGTTGCTGTTTTTTCATATCGGTGTGGTCAAGGCACTGTGGTCAGAGGGCGTACTGCCGGAGATCCTCTCGGGAAGTAGCGGCGGTGCCGTTGTTGGCAGTCTTGTCAGTACCCGAAGCGACGAGTTCCTCGAGGACATATTCGAGCCGGAACACCTGGTGCAGGAGATTGAGCGGGACCAGGGTTTGTTTCAGCGGTTCGAGGCGTTCCGACCGCAGGTGACGCCGATCGAGGACGTGCAGGAAGCGCTCAACCGCCTCATCCCGGATGTTACCTTTCAGGAGGCTTATGAGAACACGGGCCGACACCTGAACGTGTCGATCGCGGCTGCCGAAAAACATCAGACGTCTCGACTGCTGAATTCGATCACGACACCAAACGTTTATGTGCGCGAAGCGGTCATGGCCTCGGCGGCAGTCCCCGGGTTTTACCCTGCCGTGGCACTCGCAGCGAAAAACGATGAGGGCAAGAAGCAGCCCTACTTGCCATCACGTCGCTGGGTGGACGGGTCATTGAGTGACGACCTCCCTGCAAAACGCCTGGCGCGTATTTATGGTGTCAATCACTTCATCGTAAGCCAGGTGAATCCGCACATCTTCCCGTTTGTGACGGATACGAAGAGAAAGAAGGACCTGATCACAACCGTAAGGCATGCGGCAGGACGATCGGCGCGCGAGTGGATTAACGCGGGTGCGTCGCTAATGGAGCGGCCGCTGGCCTGGAACGCGACGGTCAATCGACTCGCGAATATCGGGCTGAGTGTCATCAACCAGGATTATTTCGGCGACATCAATATCCTCCCCGAAAAACGGCTGTTCAATCCGCTAAGGTTGCTGGCGCATCGCTCTATCGAGGAAGTCGTCGAACTTATCGAGATGGGCGAGAAAGCGACCTTCCCGAAGATCGAGATGATTCGAATTCAGACGAAGATCAGCAAGAAGCTCGACCGTATTCTGACCAAGCTTGATAATCCGCAGCCGCACGTGCGCAGTGCGACCACCCGGCGAGCCAGTTAGGTTCTGCCACTCTCCAGGGAGTGCTCGACGCTAGGCTTTAACCGCGCGAATCTTCTTTGGCGCGCGTTTCTTTTTGACAGGCTTGATTGCTGCTTTCAGGTCGTTCAGGGACTCTTCCAGGCACTCCACGAAAAAGTCGATGTCGGGCACAATGTCTCGCGTTGATGTCACGCTGAACGATATCTTGCCGTTGTAACTTGGCGTCGCGATGAACAAGCCCATGCCATTAGCCAGCGGTGCCATACCGAAGCTGCCGACCTGCACTGCGCCGTTCATATAAAGCGGTACCTGTGGTCCCGGCACGTTGGAAATGAACAGGTTGCACATGCGCTGGGATACTCCGGCGCGTAACACCAGGCGGCTTGCGATGACCTGCGTGGATGCGGGAACGTGCTTGCTGAGATCGACCATCACCCGTGCAGAGACGCCGGCTTTGGCGGCTTTGCTTTGCTGCGTTGCCTCGTGAATGCATTTCAGGCGTTCGATCGGGTCCTCGACGTTCGTGAATATTGGTGCGGTCATTGACGAAATATTGTTGCCCGGCGCGTCGGCGTTCGACCCTGATCGCTGACGGGCATTGATGGGCACCCAGGCAATGAGCGAATCCTGAGGTAGCTCATCATGATGCTGCAGATAGCGACGCAGCCCGCCGCCGCAAATCGCCAGAACGACATCGTTGATCGTGCTGCCGGGCACAGCTATTCGTACGGCCTTCAAGTCGTCTAGAGCGAAGATCCTGGCATCGAACATTTTCTGCGGAGAGACCTGGGTATTGAAGCGCGTATCCGGTACCGGGTTACTTTCTTTCTTCTGCGAGCGCAGCGCATTCTGCGCCAGCCTGTAAATATTCGGTGCGGAACGCATGACCGCATCCGTCATTCCTATTGGCGAACGAATCGTATGCCAGGTCGCGCGCACGGCCATGTCCAACAGGCTGGGTTTTGGACTGCGCCGGAGTTTAGCCATGTTCAGCGGTATCGCCGGCGTACCCTTGTTATCGATGTCGGCCATCGCACCGAAGAAATCTGCAATTGCGGTGCCGTCAACGGCCGCATGATGAATCTTGGTCACAATCGCGTAGCTGCCCTTCGGCAGCCAGTCGATATTGTCCAGACCCTCGACGACAAACATCTCCCACAGCGGACGGTCCATATCCAGAGGCCGCGAATGATAACGGGCCATGTGAATACAAAACTGACGCCAGTCACCCGGCTTGGGCAGTCGACCATGCGTAACGTGGTACTCAAGGTCGAAGGTTTCGTCATCAACCCAGTACGGAAAATCGAGCTCCAGCGGTACATGCACGAGCCGTCGCTTGAACAGCGGACTCATGTGCAGCCGCCCTTCGATATGCTCAAGGATGTCCTTGAAGCGCACGACCTTGCCATCGGGCACGGTCGTCTGATCGAAAATCGATATCGACGTCACGTGCGTCAGGTTGTCGGCCGACTCCATGTAAAGAAACTGGGAGTCCTGCGGGCTCAGCTGATCCATGTAAACTTCTCCATAACTAGTCTGGTAGTGCAAGCGCCTGAATTCGCTGCAGGCGGTGCATCAATTCCCGAAGACCCAGGCGCGCCTCTGCACGCTGCTCCGCAAGCTCGGGGCCTCCGGCGGCTGTGAGTCCTCGATTCTCCATCCATTTATAACCGTTTTGAAACAATAATTTGCCGATCGATGCCTCACTACTGATAAGGCGCTGCCTGTAGGCCTGCCGCGCATAGGCAAAACACCTTTTCAAACAGTCACCTGCGTCGAGCGTCGCATCGTGCGGGGTGACGGCCGCGACGCTGGCTGCGATGTAATAAGCCTCGACAAACTGGGTCAGGGTTGCGTGAGCGACCAGGGGGCGGAATGCTCTCAGCAGGCGCCTGGCGAACTCCGCATCAGCGGCCAACCGTTCTTGCCAGTCTGTGTCGTAGCGCGCCAGTTCCTGCGAGACTTCTTCGCGAAACTCTTCCTTCGGCGTATAGAAGAACTCGAACTTGAACAGGTCCCGCAGTCGGTCGACTTCCTGCCAGAATGCGTCCAGCGGCGCGCTGTCGCCGGCAGGAACACCCGCTAACGCCAATTCTGCAATGGCTTTGGTTACGAAATGATGGATCGTCGAATTGCGATAGTAGCTTGCAACCGTCTCCTGGTGAGGCGCGATGGCATAGACGTCCTCGGGTCCATCGTCGAAGCGACTTACCAGACGGTTGTCGATCAGCACCTGCGCAAGCGCCGCCAACTCTGCCTCGTTCTCGATCTCGAAATGTCGGGTGATTTTGATATCCCTGGCCTGTGCCCACCGGACCACACGCGCAATTTCCCGCGTTAGCTCCTCCCGCGTCAGGGCTCGCGGCGCGCTACCAAGCAGCACCATGGTCGCCAGCGAAGCCAGTGTTATCGGCGTAACACGGTTGGCCTCTACACCTACCTTCAGAGCGATCTTGGAAAGGGCGAGGCTATCGTCACCCGACGGCACTTCATCCAGTACTACCGGCTCGCCAAAGTCCATGTAGATCTTGCCCATCGGTCTACTCAGGCTGCGCATGTAGCCAATAAACCAGCTAAGGCTCTCGGGACGTTTCTTGATGCCCGACTGCTCTTTCGCGTAATCGCGGACATCACCGATGAGGTCGTAATTCATCGCGACCGGAATAATATGCAGCATGCGCTGGTCGTTTGCATGCGCCGCTTCGACGACGTACTTGAGAATGCCGTACTTCGGCGGCATGAGCTTACCGACTCGCGAGCGAGTTCCTTCGAACGCCCAGCTCAGCGGAAAGTGCTTCTCCATCAGGTATGCGATGTACTGCCGCAGGATCAGCTTGTACAACGGGTTATCCTGAAAGCTCCGCCGGATGAAGATGACGCCGGCACGTCGCGCCAGAAACCCGACGCCGGCGAACGCCATGTTCACGCCCCCCATGGTATGCAGGGCCGGAAAATCATGGTCGAACAACACCTTGTTCAGCGCGGGAAAATCGACATGCGTCTTGTGCGTACAGAGAATTGCGGTCGGACGCTCCTTGCAGATCTGTCTGACCTCTTGCAGGCGTTTCTCATCAACCTCGATATCGTTTTCATAGCCAAGCGTCGCGATCTTTTTGTTCAACAGGTAGCTCATGTCGAGCCAGAACGCTTGCGGCACCGAGATCAGCTCTTTGAAGATCGTCGTGGCCTCCGCATTCAGGTCGCTGATTGAGCGCCCGGTCTGAGCGCTGAGCTCACGTAGGGCGGTGACAAAGACCCGGCTTGAGCGCAGATTACTGGCAACGCGGCGTGGCACTTTGTAACGGCTGCCGCGCAAGCGTCGTTCCGCTATGTCGAGGGCGATGCTCGCCTGCCCAGCCATAAAGTCGGCTAACTGGTTTTCATCGGGTGTTGCGCCGAGACGGTGCTCAAGCCGTTGACGCAGATCCTTAATCGTCGCGGGCTTGCCACTGACGCACTTGCCGCGCATCGGGTGACGCTTGAGGATGCGCCGCGCCCTTATGGGCCCCGGGCGTGTGGGGTTGCCGAGTAGCAGGTCGCGGAACCGTGGCGTCGTACTCTTGACGTCGAGGCCCTTGAGCCAAACGACCCGGACAGGCACAACCAGCGTGTCATCCGGCAGGCCTACCGCCGGGCACAGGTTGTCGGCATGAATGCCCTCGGGTGAATCCGCGATGGGGACAACGACCTGTTCGACTTTACCAAGGAAGCCACACTTGGCGCGTTCACGTTCAAGCCAGGATTCGAGGTGCTGTTGCTCGATGCGGTGCGCGGCATCGACTACGAGTAATACGCTGTGAATGTTGTCGGCCGGCCATGGGCTGACACTCATTCGCGGACCCCGCGGGCCGATACATCAGTCAGGACCACCGGATCGGACGCTCGCTCGCGCGATTTAGCGTCCTGCTCCAGGGCGCACAGGTACATATCGCGGACATCGGCGACGTGTTTGTCGATGGTATCGGCCGACCACTCGCTGGTATCGACAGGTGGTAATACTTCAACTTCAACCGTGCCGGGGTGATAGAGCATGTCGCCCTTGGGCTGCACATCGCCGGAATTCTGAATGACTATTGGTACGATGGGTACGCCGGCCTGCATGGCGAGATGGAAGGCGCCCTTCTTGAAGGTCGACAGCTTGATGGTGGGCGCGCGCGTGCCCTCGGGTGAGAGGCAAACCGACTTACCCTCGACGCGCATCGCGTCGACCAGTGGCTTCATCGCCTCAATCGCGCTGGCCGAGTTCTCGCGGTCGATGAGTACGACTCCAGCGGCTTCCATCACACGCCCAATGATCGGCATGTTGCGAATCTCGCGTTTGCCGACGCCCGTAATATCGCGCCGGAGGAGGCGGGCGATAATGACCATGTCGACATTGCTCTGGTGGTTGAAAATAAAGACCGCGGGTCGATGCGACCAGAGATGCTGTTCGCCCTTGACCCTCAGGTTCAGGCCGATGAGTGCGCTGGCCGTGTCCGCAAACACGGATACTGAAAAATTGAGTGCATCTCGTTTCGAGCCCGTGAGTGCCCAAATCGGAATTCCGGCAAGAAACGAGCCGACCAGGGTCCCAGGAACAAGCAGCGAACGAATCCAGTCCGCTACGCTTGTATCGCCCCGGCTTGCGAAACGACGTACCGGCCAGCCGCGACTTTCCGCGATGGCGAGCAGCTTCTTGTTGGGATTCAGGGGGCGCGGATTGCCGACGCGCTCGAGGAGCTGAATGTCGTCATCGCTGTCCGAATAGAAGAAGCTCTGATCGAGATCTGCGCCGAATTCCTCGACCAGCGATTCGGCCGCGGTAACCTTGCCTTGTCCAAAACAGGTCGGGCGCAATACCTTGCCGGTAAACATGCCTTTTTCGACCTCGAGGTGCGTGCACAGGACGTTATCGATATTGAGGTCCCGCGCCGCCGGCTCGACCTGGTAGGGCGTTGCGGAGGAAATGATCGCGACCGTGTGCCCTTTGCGGAGATGCGCCTCGACCAGTGCCCTCGACTCCGGATAAATCAGGCGTGCGATATGCGATTCGAACAGCTCCTGGCCAAAGGCCGCATAACTGTCTTCACGTATGCCGCGAAGAAACTGGGCCATTCCGAGCATCATCGCGGAAAATCCCATTTTCCCGAGGCCGAAGCTGGCCATGGCCCCCATGAGCTCCATGAGCTCGCGCGGCGACAGGTGGCCGCGCTTGATCTGCTCCTCGACAAATGCAAAAGCCGAGTAGCCCGAAATTACGGTGCCATCGAAATCGAAGAACGCGCCGATCTGGGGCCCGTCTGGCAGTTTCAGGACTTCGGCAACGACATTCTGGTGCGGCAACATGATGATTCTCCTCTGGACCCGTAACTATACAGGCGAGCGGCACGAAAGTGGCCTACTGGGGCACGAAAATGGCTATCCGACGGCGAGCAATGGAGCTCTGTGCCGGGAGCAACAGGTCCCATGGGCCCAGCGCGCTCAAGTGACGGAAAAACGTGCCGATAGCTACAGGTATTACCGTTACTCCGAGACGCCATGTCATCCATCGTTACTCTGCCGGATCACTTTGGTCAGCTTAACGCCGTGCTGGGAGCCGGTGATTTCGAGAATCGCGTACGCTCCTGGGTCGTCGCGGGTGTCGCGCTGTTCGTAACGGCATTGGCCGCCATGCTTGCCATGCTCGACCTTGGCAATGGCCAGTACCTGATCGCGGGGACAACTGCACCGCTGCCACTGCTCATGCTGATCTGCGTCTGGCTATTATCTGATCATCGTTACCTGGATGCTGCGGCCAATGTGCTGGTCTTCAGCGTATTCGCAGCGGTTGCAGCGCCCATCATTTTGGCCGGTGGTTATGCGCCCGGCGCCTATGTCGCCGCGATAGCACTTGTGGTTCTCGCCAATGTCATTCTCAGTTCGCGAGCGGCGATGGCGCTGGACCTCGCAATCATGGCGCTCCTGGTGCTCGGATTCTGGCTGACGACGCGTTCTTGGCCGTTTCCGGTGACCATCGAAAACCACGAGTTCATGCCCAGGCTCGCTCGAGCTGCGATAGCGATGAGTATCGTCGTGCCGTTGATACTGATGCTATATCGACGATCATCGGACCAGATTCGGAACGAACTGATCGAAGCGCAAACCGATGCCGACGAGGCCGGAGAGATGTTGTCCAGCGTACTCGTCGAACACCTCGCCAGCATTCACCTGCTCTCCCGGCTGCAGATCATTGGTAGGCTTGGCGGCTGGTGGTTCGATCCGCAAACAGGAACGGTGCACCACACCATCGGTACTGCAGGCGCCCTCAGCCAGTACCATATCGATGACGACAGCAGATGTGAAACGATCGACGGACTGTCGAGGACGGACCTCGGGAAATTGATTGCTGAGGTTCTGGAGAGCAAGGCTGCCTGGGATCAGGAAGTTAAGGTCACCGATGACAGCGGCAGGACGAAGTGGTATCGAAGTATTGGTGAGCTTGAATTCGATGGCGGCGAGATTGCCAAGGTCTTCGGTGTGATGCACGACATCACGGAGGTTCGCGAGGCACAATCGCAGCAAGCCAACGGACAAAAACTCGAGGCGATCGGCACCCTGGCTGCCGGTATGGCACATGAGATAAATACGCCGTCACAATTCGTTGGCGACAACCTCAAGTTCCTGAAGGATTCCTTCGCCGACTTGCAAACGCTCACCAGTGCTTATGCCAAACTGGTAGAGGCAGCACACAACGGACCGTTGTCCGCGCAGCTCATTGAGCAAGTGGACCAGGCCGTAGAGCAAGCGGACCCTGAGTTTCTCGCCGAGGAAATCCCCGCAGCCCTCGACCAGTCGATAGATGGCGTCGCGCGTATTTCACACATCGTGAAGGCGATGAAGGATTTCGCCCATCCGGGCGGCGATGCGTGGGAACTCGCCGACCTGAACAAGGTTGTCAGCGACATGGTCACGGTGGCGACCAACGAGTGGAAATACGCGGCTGATGTCGAAACAGAACTGGATGAAAACCTGCCGGAGGTTCTCTGCGCACCTCAGGATATCGCGCAGGTCATCCTCAACCTGATTATCAATGCGGCGCATGCGATTGCCAAATCTCTGGAGGAGTCGACCAGCGACAAAGGACTCATCCGGATTGCGACGAAATCGATACCAGGTGCCGTCGAAATACGGGTCACCGACAATGGCTGTGGCATTCCCGACGAACTGCGCGAACGCGTTTTTGAGCCCTTCTTCACAACCAAGGAGGTCGGCAAAGGTACGGGGCAGGGCCTGGCGATGGCGCACAAGGCCATCGTGGTCAAGCACCATGGCGGACTGCAGCTTGAGTCAAAAGAGGGCGAGGGCTCGACGTTCATTATTCGCTTGCCGCTGGAAAATCAAGACGATAGTAAAGATGCCGGTGTCTTAGCCGATAACAGTCAAGGAAAGTAAGTTTTACTCCCCCGACCGTCGTGAGAGGTTCGATCTCTTCGGCCCTTCGGGGCAAGGGGTTCGCTAAATGCAGGGCAGTTACAACTATCTGCTGGTCACACTATCCTACGTACTGGCCGTAGCAGCGTCCTATACGGCGCTCGAGCTCGGACGCAGGGTATCGGAGTCCAGCGGTCTGATGGCCGCTTCATGGCTCTGCGGCGGTGCGTTCTCGATGGGTATCGGCATCTGGACCATGCACTTCATCGGCATGCTCGCCTTTTCCCTGCCGATGGCTTTTGCATACGACGTTACGATTACGATTCTGTCACTGCTGGTAGGCGTGGCCGCGTCCGGCTTCGCAATTTATGTGGCTTCCCGAAAGCGCCAGGGGGTTGCGAAGATCGGGCTTAGCGGTCTCCTGCTGGGCGGTGGCATCGCGGCGATGCACTACACCGGGATGGCCGCCATGGAAATGGACGCCGCAATTACCTACGACACCGGTTTGCTGGTGCTGTCAGTCCTGATCGCCGTGCTCGCAGCCTGCGCCGCCATCTGGATCATATTTACCCTGGCGAGTTTCAAGGGGCAGTACCTGGCGCTCCTGAAAGTCGGCGCGGCCATGATCATGGGCATCGCGATTTGTGGCATGCATTACACTGGTATGGCCGCAGCAATCTACACGCCGATGATGGGTGCCATGAATGCGGCAGAAACGCCGGACAATACCTGGATGGCGATCGCCGTTGGTGGTGTTGCGCTCGTCATGCTCGGCGTTACTCACCTGACAATATTCTTTGACTACCGAGTCGGCGTCGAACGTAAGCATGCCGAGAAGGCAGACCAGGAGGCGGTGCGGCTGAGCGAGGTACTCGACGAAGCAACGAACGAAATCTACATGTTCGATTCGGAATCGCTTGCGTTCGTCAAGGTGAACAAGGGCGCCGCAGAGAATCTCGGCTTCTCGAAGCAAGAGCTACGGTCCATGACGCCGGTCGACCTGAAGCCGAAATTCAACATGACGACCTTCTCAAACTTGCTGCAGCCACTTCGAAACGGCACCAAACAGGAACTGTTGTTCGATACAGCGCATCGGCGTAAAGATGGCACCGAATACCAGGTTCAGGTCCACCTGCAGTTATCACAGGTGACGGACCCGCCGCTGTTTGTCGCGATGATTACCGACATTACGGATCGCAAGGCGCTTGAGTCGGAGCTCATGCAGGCGAAGAAGCTCGAATCCATAGGTCAGCTCGCGGCGGGCATCGCCCATGAAATCAACACGCCTGCCCAGTTCGTCGGCGACAACACGCGTTTCATTAAAGACGCCTTCAAAGACTTGCTCGAATTGAACGGCGTCTATGCCAGGCTGCTGCGTGCAGCGACGGACGGACAAGTCTCGCCCGAGTTGCTCGCAGAGGTAAACGCATCTTCGGAAAGTGCAGACATCGAATATCTTGCGGAGGAAATTCCATCCGCGATTGACCAATCACTGGAAGGAATAACCCGGATTTCCAACATTGTTCGGGCAATGAAAGAGTTTTCCCATCCCGGCAGCAAGGACCAGGAAAGCGCCGATCTCAACCAGGCGATACAGAATACGATTACAGTTGCTTCGAACGAGTGGAAATACGTGGCCGACGTTGAGACAGCATTCGCGGACAATTTACCGCCGGTGAGCTGCTTCGTTCAGGAAATTAACCAGGTGGTGCTTAATCTCATCGTCAACGCAGCGCACGCGATCGATCAGTCGGCGGCCGACGGATGCACTGAGAAAGGGATAATAAAGATCACGACAAACGACCTGGGCAAAGAAGTCGAGATCAGGATTTCGGATACCGGTTGTGGTGTACCGGACGAGATCAAGGACCGCATATTCGATCCGTTTTTCACGACGAAGGCAGTCGGCAAAGGCACGGGCCAGGGCCTGGCAATGGCCTACCGCACCGTGGTCGAGCAGCACCACGGAAGACTGTGGGTTGACTCCGTCAAGGGTGAGGGATCGACCTTCAATATTGTGTTGCCTTACAAGCCGAAGGAACAGTCTAACCGGGAGGTTGCTGCCTGATGCGTGTTCTATTTGTTGACGACGAACCTAATATCCTGAGCGGACTACGCCGAATACTGCGTGGACAGCGAAAAGAGTGGGACATGTCCTTTGTGGAAAGCGGCCAGCTGGCGCTCGAGACGTTCGATGAGGCGCCGTGCGACGTGATCGTGAGTGACATGAAGATGCCCGGTATGAACGGTGCCGAGCTGCTGTCACAAATTCAGGAGAAATATCCGGCAACGATTCGTATTGCGCTCTCCGGAGAGACTGACTCCAACATGATATACCGCTGTGTACAGCACGCGCATCAGTACCTGGCGAAACCCTGTGACGCTGACACACTGGTCTCCGCCGTGCAGCGCGCATTCAATCTGCGCAACCTTGTGGACGACGAGAAGCTTGAGGCGATTGTTGCGGACATGACTTCGCTCCCGAGCATGCCGGAGCAGTACCAGAAGATCATGGAAGAAATGCAATCGGATGATCCATCGCTGCACAAGGTGGGGGAGATCATCGAAACGGATGTCGCGATGTCCGCCAAGATTCTGCAGCTTGTCAACTCGGCGTTCTTCGGGCTTGCGCGTCATCTGTCATCCCCTGCTGACGCGGCGATGTACCTGGGCGTCGACGTCTTGAAGTCTCTGGTTCTGACGGCTGGCGTCTTCTCACAGTTTGAAGGCGATAACGTCGATGCCCCGGCGCTCAAGCGAATTTGGACCAGCAGCAATGAGGTTGGTCCGCTGGCCAAGGAAATCGCGTCGCACGAATCGGATCAATCCGTGATCAGCGACTACGCCCTGATGGGAGGCCTCATGGCCGACGTTGGTAAGCTGGTAATCGCCACCAACTTCCCTGAGAAGTTTGCAGAAGTTGAGCAGGGCGTTGCTGCTCCTGACAAGCGGGACTTCGAAGTCGAGGAAGAGGTGATCGGGCACAGTCATTGCGATGTTGGTGCTTACCTGGTTGGTTTGTGGGGACTGCCAAACCCGGTCGTCGAGTGCGTCGCTTACCATCATTCGCCAATGGCATGCGTCGCCTCCGGATTTAGCGCACTCACGGCGGTGCATATTGCCGACGCGATTGTCTGCGCACATGGTGACGAAAGCCTGCCGAATTTGAACGAAGAATACATTGAAGAGCTTGGACTGACCGACAAAATCGCCGGCTGGAAAGAGCTGCATCGGGAATCGAAAGCAACAGACACAGGCTCGGCATCATGACTAAGAAAGTTTTGTTCGTTGACGACGAGCCGAACGTGCTCCAGTCGATCAAGCGGAATTTACGCAAGGACTTCGATGTCGACACGGCCAACGGTGGCGAAGAAGCGCTGCAGAAGCTCGCCAGCAACGGCGAATACGCAATCGTCGTATCGGATATGCGTATGCCAGGCATGGACGGTGTAGAGTTTCTGTCCAAAGCCAAACAGCAGTGGCCAGATACCGTACGCATGATGCTCACAGGCAACGCCGACCAGCAGACCGCGGTCGACGCCGTCAATAAGGGCGATGTCTTTCGTTTTCTAAACAAGCCCTGCGACGCGGTCGCGCTCGCAAGCGCGGTTACTGTCGGCTTGCGCCAATACGAACTGATTACGGCTGAAAAACATCTTCTCGAAAATACGTTGCGCGGCAGCATCAAGGCCCTGGCAGACATTTTGGCGCTAACGAATCCGGAGCTATTCGGTCGAACAACGCGGTTCAAGACCAGGCTCGCGAAGCTGGTCGAGGCGATGGAGTTGACCCATTCCTGGCAGTTCGAAAGCGCCGCGCTGCTGTCGCAGCTAGGTTGCGTTACGTTGCCGGCGGACCTGGTTCGCAGCCAGTCAACAGGGCAGCCGCTTGCTGAGGAGGCGCTGGCGGAGTTCTCGGCGCATGCCAAGGTTGGTGCGGACTTGCTGATGACGATTCCGCGAATGGAAGACGTCGCGCAGTATATTCGCTACCAGGGCAAGAACTTCGACGGCACTGGGTTTCCCGAAGACGCGCTCAGTGGCGAAAAGATTCCGCTCGGAGCCCGGCTTCTAAAGGTCGTCATTGATTTCGACGCGGCTGAATCGTCCGGACTCTCCGCTGCAGATGCGGCGCAGCGACTCCAGCAATCGCCGAGGAAGTACGATCCCGTTATCGTGGCCGCCCTCGAAAAGACCGTAGCGCAAGCGTCGGGCCTGAAGACGGCGACCGTCGCGATTAACGAACTGACAGACTCGATGATCGTCGCTGCTGACATCCTGACCTTCGACAATGTTTTGCTGATAGCCAAAGGACAGGAAACATCACTGTCGACCAGGCGACACCTGCAAAGCTACAAGGCGAACGGTCAGATCGGAGACGCCGTCAACGTGCTCATGCCGGCCTGATACGCCAGAGCGTCACGCAACATCGGCGAAACAGGCTGTTTTGCTGTAATTCGAGGGTTTCTGGCGTATATCTCGCCCAGTAGAGGGGTATGATGCAGCGCCAGCCTGCCGGGTCTCCGCTGGAAAAGTCGTGCGGACCCAGAGTCATCAAATGTCCAAGCCCAAAGCCACATCCGGGAGCCCCAGCTTCCGTGAGCTGAAACTCGCGCCACCACTTATCCAGGTGCTGGATGAAATCGGTTACGAAAATCCGACGCCGATCCAGAGCCAGGCGATCCCCCACCTGCTGAAAGGTCTGGATCTGCTCGGACACGCCCCCACAGGAACAGGCAAGACGGCGGCATTTGCACTGCCCCTGCTGTCCCGCATTGATACCAAGAACAGGAATGTGCAGGTCATGACGCTCACGCCGACGCGTGAGCTGGCCATTCAGGTTGCCGAAGCGTTCCAGCGCTACGCATCGCATATCCCGGGATTCCATGTACTGCCGATCTATGGTGGCCAGGAGTACTCGGGACAGATCCGTCAACTGAAGCGCGGTGTGCAGGTCGTAGTAGGTACGCCGGGCCGCATCATGGATCACATGCGTAAGGGCACGCTGAAACTGGGCGGGCTGCAGGCGCTGGTTCTCGATGAGGCCGATGAAATGTTGCGCATGGGCTTTATCGACGAGGTCGAGTGGATTCTCGACCAGACCCCGAAGCAACGCCAGATGGCGCTGTTCTCGGCGACCATGCCGCCACAGGTAGAACGCATTGCTCGTCGTCACCTCAATGAACCGCAGGAAATATCGATCAAGGCGCGCACCGCGACGGCGGAGACGATTCGGCAGCGTTACTGGCAGGTCGGCGGACTGCACAAGCTGGATGCGCTCACGCGAATACTCGAGGTGGAAACCTTCGATGCCGTGCTCATTTTCGTGCGTACCAAGACGGCGACATCAGAGCTGGCCGAGCGCCTTGAAGCCAGGGGATACAGCGCCTCGGCGATGAATGGCGACATGGCGCAAAACCATCGGGAGCAGACGGTAGAGCGACTGAAGAAGGGCTCGCTGGATATCCTTGTTGCCACCGATGTAGCGGCACGTGGGCTGGATGTGGATCGAATCAGCCACGTTATTAACTACGACATTCCCTACGATACTGAAGCGTATATTCATCGTATTGGTCGCACCGGCAGAGCTGGACGTCAAGGCGACGCGATTTTGTTTGTCGCTCCTCGCGAGCGACGCATGCTGTACGCGATAGAGAAAGCGACGCGGCAAAAAATTGAGCAGCTGACCCTGCCAACTACAGAGACGGTGAACAACAAGCGCATCGCCGATTTCAAACAGAAGATCAGCGACACCCTGGCAGTAGGTGAGCTGGCATTCATGCAGGGACTGGTAGAGCAATATCAACAGGAGCATGATGTGCCGGCGCTCGATATTGCCGCGGCACTGGCGCAGATGTCGATCGGCGACGAGCCTATGTTGCTGAGCCCCGACAGTGACCGGCCGAAGCGCAAATTCGAGAAATCAAGAGCAGGCAAGGACGATGGCAAGCCGTCGCACGGCCAGAAACGGCGAGGCGGCACCTCGCGTGAGCCGGATGCCGACAAGGAGCGCTACCGCCTCGAAGTTGGCAACAGGCACGGCGTGAAGCCAGGCAATATCGTTGGTGCGATTGCGAACGAGGCGGGCCTGGACGGCGAGCATATCGGTCATATCGAAATCGATGAAGAATTCAGTCTTGTAGATCTGCCGGTGGGCATGCCGAAAGATATCTTCGCGGACCTGAAGAAGGTCAGGGTATGCGGTATACCCCTGAGGATTTCACGTTACGATGGCAAGCCAGGGCGGAAGCACAAAGGTGCGAAAAGAATGCCGCAGGCATCCAAGCGAGTGCCAGCGGCGTCCAAGAGGAAGGCGAAAGTCGACAAAGGGAAGGAGCCGTCCCGCTAAAGCGGTTTAGACGGAACCTACTTTTTCTTCCACTTACCGGTCGCGTCCTGGTAGTAATGGCCCGGCGCCGTTCGCTGCACGGCCATCTCGTAGAACCGATACGCGACCTGGGTTGTCGTAAGGCCTGTTTTCTCAGCGGTTTCTTTGAACTGAGCCTTGCGTGTCCCGTTGACCTCGGCGAGAAGCGCACGAACCTCAGCGCTTGCTGGAGATTCAAGCGCAAGGACATAGCCGGTATTCGCCTCACCCACCAGGCCCTGCTCTTTGGCGTCTCGTATGTCTATGGCCCAGGCATTCTGCAGTAGCAGCAACAGGCCGATGGCCGCAAAAATCTTGTTCATCGTCATGATCCTCAAAATACGCCGCTATCTTCGGAGAACAGTCCCTCGAGATCCTTATCGACCTGCAGCCGAATATGGTGCTCAATTTTGACATTGAGATTTATCTCAATGGGCTTGTCCGGGGCCTCGACTTTGACGGTTGGATTACAACCGGCGAGGAAGGAAAGCATAGCGATCAGTGGAATTGTCAGTTTCATGTGTGCACCGGGTTTCATAAAGCGCTTTGTTCCAAAAGCTTACCTGAAGTGACGCTCGCCAGATAGCAGCGATCGCTACTTGCTGAGTCGTCTTTCCAGGACGTCCTCTACAGCCCTTGCGGTTCGAAGGCTTCTCAGCATTTGGGGTATGTTGTTCTCCACCCCTACATTCAAGACCACCGGCCTTTTTTCATCGAGGTCCGGGTTTCTGCCGGTCAGCTTCAGCCTTAACGTTAAATCACCCTCTTTGCTGAGGCTTACGTCGGATGCCATCGTCTTGTATTCGAAGTTGCTGAGCACTCTTTCTACAAAGGCGAAGCTCGAGACGTCCGATTTGTCTGGTGGCCTCGCCGGTCTGTAGCGAATTACACCGCCGGGTGGATTGCCGGTCAAAACGCCGTTCTCAATTGTTACCGTGTCGCCCTCGATTATCACAGGGAGCCTGGCGCTCACACTGCCAGTGACTTCCACCGTCTCGAAACCTTTCAGAGACAGCAGCTCAGTAAGGTCCAGTGACGCGGTAATCAGGGTCAGAGTATTGATCGCCCTGTCTGTACGGAAGCTGAACGGCTCCGCGGTGACGACACCGCCGAAGGCCGACATCCGCAGGTTCGCTACATCGACGCTCAGCGGATTCAGGTCCAGCGCGTAATCAGCACTGAGATTTTCCACCGGCACGCCAATTTCGACCAGCGCCGCTGTAACTGTTGATGGGTCGATGCTGAAGCCCGTCCCATCCTGATAACGACCCCGGAGTTGAGTCGCGACACCAGTGAAAGCGGTGTCGCCGTAGTGGCCGGCAAGCCTGGTCGTATCGATTGATGCCTGTGCATTGATAGCAAGACGCGATTTCTTCTCGACCCAGTTGGTCGAAAGATCGAAAGACACTGCTCCGGCGACAATATCGCGATCGCCCGGCCACGGCGAAACCCGATCCGACAGGCTCGTTTTGGCGAAGGAGACGGTGCCATGGTCTACGGTCGCTTGTCCTGTCGCGCTGGCAAGGTTGTGCCGGACCTTGATAGCGGCGTCATTTTGTAGTCCGACGGTCTGCAGATCCGCGGCCGCATCACCGTCCTGTAACAACAACGCGCCTTTGAATCCTGGCAGTGCAATCGTCTTTCCGTCCCAGGTGCCTTGAGTCGAAGGCGCGAAAACGCCGGATCTGAGGGACAGCTTTTCGTCTTGTGCGCCGACCATGACGTTCTCGAGAAACAGCGGCATTGAAGCTGAGATGCCGTCGCCCAGCACCAGGTTTTCGATCTTTGCGTCCAGAGAATCGGCGGTCAATCGCCATCCGGCGTCATCGAGGTCCAGCCTGGCTTGCGAAACGAGCTCTGCCCGCAAATGTTTCAATTCGGCGCTCTGAGAGCTGACATCGCGCAGTTTGAGTGAGGCACCCGGTTGCACATCGATACGAACGCCCGAGTCCAGAAAATGCAGGTCCTCTGTTGACGAATACTCAAGGACGGCGACATTGCCGATGGGGAGTTGTCGTTTGCTGGTGGTTATGCGGCTTGTAATCGAACACACCGGACCCGAATTGCAGGCGACATCAGTCAGGGACAGGGGAATTTCAGTCCACTCACCATAGCTAACCGTCAGCGCTGCTTTCGCGAGCTTGAGTGACCAGTCGACGTCAGGAAATGCAGCTGACAGGTGCGTAATGCCGGCTGACTTCACGAGAATTGTCGCGATGCTACTGTCGCTGCGATAGCTCGCGGCCAATTCGGACGTTGGTGTGAGGCTGGCGGCCAGTGTCGGCGTTTGTGCGGCATCGTTCGGAATTTCAACGTCAACTTTCAGTGTCGCTGTGCCGAAGGAAATTCCCAACTCGGTCGGCACTACCCCGACGAGCTTCAGGAGTGGTTCCCAGGTCGGCAGGTTCAGGGGCCCACTACCTGTGAGGGATAACCGGGTTTCTTCGTCGAGCAAGCGCATGGTGAGCGTGGGTCTATCGCCAGCGGCCTGCGCTGCAGGAACTGAAAGCGTGACATCGTGGCTGCCTGCTTCATCGCGTGCCAGTGTCGCCGATAGTTCAATGGAGTCAACGTTGCCACTCAGGCTTTGAGAATTGTCCGCAATCTCCCAACGCACGTCTCGAACAGTGGGGTAGGGCGGCAGGCTAAACTCGTCAACCTCGAAAGCACTGTTGGCCAGGTTGTCGGGCAGTGCGAGTACCTGCCGAATCAGCTCGGCTAATTCGAAGGCTGCCCCGTCTGTCCTGGTTGCGGTGAAGACCGACACCTTCCCCGCCCGGTAGGTCTTCGCCTTCTTCGAGGCCGCCGCGAACGGCAGCGTCAGGTTTTCGATGACGATCGACGTGCCTTTTTCGTGGACGAGTTCGAGGTAACTGATAGTAGCGTCGCTGGTCGCAAGTGCATCGAGGGACACGTTCACGATCCTGACGCCATAGTCCTCCAACAGGGGATTTGAAAGGCGTTGAATGAGATTGTCGCGCAGGAACCAGGCGGTCGCGGCGAAAACGGCAACGATGCCTGCCACGATGACAATGTACCTGGTGATTTTCATCGGCCACCTCTGGACCCGACTGTCCGGCTCCAAAGTATCATGGACGCAAGAAAATTACGGTCTGGGAGTTACCAGCTACGCGGGCGCCCGGTATCCATATGCACGAAATCGGATGCCTCGTAGAAGCCGACACCACCGCGCCGAATCGCCAGCGCTGTATCGCGCAATTTGGCGGTGGCGACACCTTCGAGACGGACGTCGATCGCTTTGCCCAGGAGATGCTGGCTTTTCCTGGCAACGCCCGTATTCTTGCTGCGCCCTCGGAGCATTTCGTTGGTCTTCGGGGAGCGGTAGGCTGATACGACCTGGTAGGTGCCGTCGCTGCCGAGTTCGGCTCGCACGTCGTAAATCAGGTCAAGAAGCTCGGGGTCCATTTGGGCCGCGTCGCCGGTTCGAAAGTCGAAGAGAAAGTGATCGATCTCTTCGAGCGCCGCCGGAACGTAGGCACCGTCGCGGGCATAGACAACGTCCAGCCGCTTCCCTGTGTGGGTGTGATAAAAAGACAGCTGGCGCTCGTCATTCTCAAGCTTGCCCTGGCTGACGCCTGCCAATGAAGTCAGAATCAGGGTGATAGCGACGGCCGTCAGAAAGCGAAATTTACGTAGGTGATCCATAGAGAAAAAAGATTCCAAAACCAGACTTAAATATGACGTCTTTCTACAGAAATTCAAGGTACTTCGGCACATGTTACGGTTGATCGCAGCGATTATGGTGAGTCTCGTAGTCTCGCCGCTGCAGGTCGCGACGGCTGACGCGGCGGAGGCAGTGCGGCAGCCGGGCGCCCTCGCACCAGGCGGCGTATTGCGGTCCCAGTTCGCCGGGCTGCAGGCCGAACTCCAGCGGCACCGTAGTTTGGCGGCTTCTGGCGGTTGGCCGGTGGTCCCGAAAGGTCCGACAATCAGGCCGGGTTCTGATGATCCGCGACTCGGAATTCTGGCCAAGCGGCTGGCCGCATCAGGCGATCTGGCGGATGACGAGATCGTGGCCCGAAACTATGGCGAAGCGTTACAGGACGCGGTACGCCGTTTTCAGGCGCGCCACGGACTGGCCACGGACGCGCTGGTTGGAAGGGCCACTTTACGCGCACTTAACGTACCGATCGAAGAACGTATCGACCAGATCCGGGTCAACCTCGAACGAACGCTCGCCGTGTCCGACATGGATGAGGATTTTTTTGTCCTGGTAAGCATTGCGGCATTCAAAGCTGCAATTATTCGCGATGGACAAACGATTTGGACAATGAAGGTCATTGTCGGCGGAAAAGACAACGAGACGCCGGAACTTCGTTCGGTGTTGAAGTCCGTCGTGTTCAACCCGACCTGGTCGGTACCGCGCAGCATTGCGACAGAAGAAATGCTCCCGGACATAAAGCAAGATCCGGACTTTTTCGCCAAAGGTGGTTACGAACTTTATGACCGAGAGGGCAACCGAGTCGATCCGGCGCTCGTTGACTGGAGCACGTTTTCCAAAAACAATTTTCCATTCAGGCTGGTGCAAAAGCCAGGGCCCGGGAATCAGCTAGGACAGATCAAGTTCATGATTCCGAATCGGTACTCCGTTTGTATGCACGACACGCCTGCAAAGTATCTATTCGCCAGTTCGAAACGGGCGCTTAGCCATGGCTGTATTCGGATAGACGATCCGCTGGCTTTTGCCGAGTTTGTTCTGCGCGTTGAAGGATGGACGCGTGATGAAATCGATTCGCAAATTGAGTCCGGGAATACGAAGACCATCGCTTTGGCAAAACCTTTGCCAGTGTATGTTCTCTATATGACGGCGGAAGTCGACGATCTCGGCAGGATCCACTTTTACAATGACGTATACGGGCGAGATGCCTCAGTCCTCAAGGCTCTGGACGCCCGTGCGGAGGATTCAACAGGGCAGCCTGTCAGACGTAGGCGATAAGCAGATACCCTACGATCGAGATTGCCGCGGCAATCAAAGCGTAGGGAATCTGTGTAATCGCATGTTGAAAGGGTGTGCAGCCCGAGGCCTGTGCTGTGAGAACCGTGGCATCCGAATAGAAGCAGGCGTGGCTGCCGAAAGTGCTGGCCGACAATGTCGCGCCAATGACCAGCGTCATGTCAGCGCCGAGGTTGTTCGCCAGGGCCGTCACGATCGGTAGCACGATCACGAATACACCCCAGTTCGACCCGGTCATGAAAGATACGATCGCCATGGAGGCAAAGATGACGGCCGGCAGCGATTCCGGGGTGAGCAATGGTTCCATCATCGTCACAATATACGGTGCCAGTCCCAGCGCATCGTTGACGTCCTTCAAAATGAACGCCGCAACCAGGACGCCCAGCGGCTCGACCATCATCTTGAAGCCGTCGACAATCGTGTCGAACGTGTCGTTCATTGACAGCATGCGCGTGGCGAGTATGAAGATCGCCGTGCCGCCGAGCGTGATGTAGATGCCGATTAGGAAGTCCTTGTCGAAATACAGCGTTGCCAGCACGAGTACGGTCATGGGCACGATAAACATCGAGACCCGTGGTTTGACGTTTGGATTCGGCAGAATCGACTGGTTGGCTGCTTCGATATGCGCCGCGCTGGGCGGGACCATCTGGCCAGTTGTGTGCGCACGCGTTTGCGCTGCTTTCATTGGACCGATTGCGGGTATAACGCCGGAAATTACAAACGGCACCATGAGCACGGCCACCCATGCGTACAGCATGTACGGAATCGCACTGATGTAAGTGGCGAAGCCCTCGCCTTCGGGCGCTATGCCGTTGGCGACGATCAGTCCGGAGAAGAAGACCCCCCATGTAGAAAACGGAATAATGACACTGATGGGAGCCGCGGTAGAGTCCACCACGTACGCAAGTTTTTCCCGCGATACCTTGTACTTGTCGGTCAGGGTACGCATGGCCGAGCCAACCGCCAAAGAATTCAGGTAGTCGTCGACGAACATCAGGATGCCGAGGCCCCAGGTCGCCATTAGCGCAGTCTTTTCGGATCGGACGTAGGTCGACATCAGCTGCGTAAATGAGGACGTCGAGCCGGTGCGGATCAGGATGCCAATCAGGCTGCCCATAAAGCCGCAGACCAGGATGACCCAGGCAACATCGGCGTCAGTCATGACGCGGACGGAGGCTTCGGCAAAACCACCAACGAAGCCGGTGCCGTGGATGATGATGAGTCCGACCAGCGAGCCGGCAATCAATGACTCGATGGGTCGATGCGTCAGGATTGCGAGCGCAAACACGATCAGGGTCGGAAGAAGGGTTAAGGCGCCGAGATCATCCATGCACCATTATTACAGATTCAGGCTGCGATGCGCTGCAATTCCCTGTCGAGCGCGGTGATGATGGCCGAGTGCTCGATCGCCGCTCGTTCGCAAAGCGAGGGAGCTTCGCTGAGGTCTTTGTCACGCACGCAGGACAGTATTTTTTCGCATAGATTCGCCAGATACACAGCACCAATCTGTCCGCTGCAGCCTTTCAGCGAATGCGCGAGCACATCGATCTGTTCTTCGTCACCGTCGGCGGTTGCCGCCCGTAGTTGCAATACCAGCTTCGTTGATAGCGCACAGTACGAGACAACGATTTCGCGGGTCATGTTCTTGTCCGAGGATTTGTCCAGGCGGAGTATTTCAGCGAATGCGTGCGCGTCGAGGGAGGCTATCGTCGCCGTTTCAGAAAGTTCGGTGAACCCTTCAGAGTCAACCACAACTTCGGTTGTCGGGTCGTTGATCCTCGGATCGATCAACCAGCGGCTCAGGACCAGGCGCAGCTGCTTGTCTGTAAATGGCTTCGCAAGGTAGTCGTCCATCCCGCAATCAAGGCATCGTGAGCGATTGTTTTGCATGAGGTCGGCCGTGACTGCCACGATCGGAATTCGGCCTTTTCGGGAGCCTTCTTCCTCGAGCTTGCGTACCTCTCGCGTCGTGTCATAGCCATCGCGCAATGGCATATGGCAATCCATCAATACCAGATCAAATCGCGTTGATTCCAGAGCGCGCAGCGCTTCGTCTCCATTAGAGACGACGTCGGAGCTAAAGCCGATTTCGTCCAGCATGGCTTTCGCGACCTGTTGGTTTATCGGATTGTCATCGACGATGAGAATGTGACAGCTGGAGTCAGCTGAGTCGGTTTGACCATCGATATGGTCTTGACGCGTATTTGCGTCGACTACCGACTCGAGTTTTGCCAACGTGAACGGTTTGCTGATGTAATCGCTCATACCTGCGCTCAGGCAGCGCTCCCGGTCCCCTTCAAGGGCATTTGCTGTCAAGGCAACAATCGTTGTCAGCGCTCGATCCTGCTCATTTTCCCATTGTCGAATCGCCTGTGTGGCCTCGTACCCGTCCAGCTCGGGCATTTGACAGTCCATAAACACCAGGTCGAAGTCCTGCCGCTTGAAAGCGTCGACTGCTTCGTTGCCGTTCGCGACTACGGTCGTTTTGTGCCCGAGTTCAGCAAGCATTCCAGTGGCAACAGTCTTGTTGATCGGGTTGTCCTCAGCCAACAAGATACGAAGTGTGCGATGGGCGCTGTCATTGGTAGCAACGACAGGTTTCGGGTAAGTACCGGCATTACCGGATTCGCTGGCCGTTCGACTCAGGTGTGAGACCAGCGCGTCGTGTAGGCGGGTCTGTCGTACTGGCTTGGTCAGCCAGGCTACAATTCCGCTTGCAGCCAGTTCATTCTGGCTGTTCGCACCGGACACGGAACTGAGCATTATCAATGGCGCAGCGCCAGCAAGCCCTGCTTTTCCGATGGTCTTTGAAAGCTCGATGCCATCCATATCGGGCATATTCATATCAAGGAGTACAACATCAAAAGGAGCGTCGCTACGGGCGGGCCTGGAAAGAACCTCGAGCGCTTCGGGACCGGAGCAGGCCGATTCAACCGCCATTCGCCATCCTTCCAGCTGGCCACGCAAGGTTTCGCGATTGGTGGCATTGTCGTCGACGATGAGAACCCGTTTTCCTGCAAGTAGATCCGGCGTGATCATCGCCAGCTCAGCCACGTCTTTACGCAGCTGCACGGTAAACCAGAAAGTACAACCCTGTCCCTGAGTGCAGTCGGCGCCAATTTCGCCTCCCATCAGTTCGATCAGCTGCTTGGAGATTGAGAGGCCGAGGCCGGTGCCGCCGTAGCGCCGTGTCGTCGAACCGTCCTCCTGTGCAAATGGATCAAAAATTTTCGCCAGGTTTTCGGCGCTAATTCCGATGCCCGTGTCCCGGACTTCGAAACGGTATTTGACGAAATCCGCATCCTCTTCGAGCGCAGCAACACGTAGGACTATTTCACCCTGTTCGGTGAATTTCACCGAGTTGCTAATGAGGTTCACGAGGATCTGTCGCAAACGAAGCGCATCACCTTCGACAAAGGTGTGCACGTCGCCCGGAATAGCGCCGACCAGTTCAAGATCCTTTCGATGAGCAGAGTCGGCCAGAAGCTCCAGGCATTCTTCAACCACGTCTCGCAAATTGAAGGGCGCAACGTCCAGCTCGACTTTGCCGGCTTCGATCTTGGAGATATCGAGAATATCGTTAATGATGTGCAGCAAAGACTCAGCAGACTCGTGAATGGTCTTCGCAAAGCGTTCCTGCTTGTCGTTGAGTTCCGTGTTCCTCAGCAATTCAGTCATGCCAAGTACGCCGTTCATGGGCGTACGAATTTCATGGCTCATGCGGGCCAGGAACTCACTCTTCGCATCTGACATGGATAATGCTTCATCACGTGCGGTTTCCAATTCGCGCCTGGCTTTGCCAAGTCCTGCTGTCAACTCGGAGAACTTCCCGGCGAGCACCCCAACCTCATCGGAGCGGTGGGCTTCCACGTCCATTTCGAGCTCACCAGTGTTTTGGATGTTGAGGATCTTCTCTGTCAGCATCCGCACTGGCGTCACGATCAGCTGCTGTATGAAAAACAGGGCCGCCAGCAGAAAACCGACGCTACCGATGACAAGGAACGTCGTAGCTGCGCGAATGGTCTTGATGCCGATTTGGGTAATTGCCCGCGGTTGTCGAACCTCGAGCACGGCAATCGGCTCGCCGAGAGCGCCGCGCAAGAACTGATACCCATGCAACTCGTCTTCATAGGTAACGACAGTCGTATCAGCAGTATCTGCATTCCGATTCAAGGTGGCCACAGCAGCACGTAGTGTTTCGTCATCGAGAGCTCGGACGGAAGCCTCTACGGTGGCGCGCTTGCCAAGCTCCGCGATGCGTTCGTGCGAGAGAAATTGCCCGACGATAAAGGCGCCGGCTACCGGACCTGTTCCTTCGCTGGTTAGTATTGGATAGGACGTCACCTGCAGAATGCCGGCGCGCGTGAGTATCAGTCCTGAAAGCGAGCTTGAAGGGCTTTTGTGAGTTATCAGGGGGTGGCCGGGTCGAAGCGTTGCGATGAACTCCTCGGTAAATTCCAGCCTGTGACCATCGGAAGGATCGCCGATTCGTCCGAACAAAACTTCACCATCTTGGCCGAATATCAACATCGCATCGATGTTGACGCTGTGCCAGTAGTCGGGGTCGAGATTCCCGACTTCGAAGGCGGGGTACTGGCCCAAGGCGTACGCGTAGGTATCACTCCAGGCCGAGTATTCGATGTTCATTATCTCGAGTGCGCGAAGCTCCGAATCCAACATTCGTGTGACGCGCTCTAGCGCCTGCTCCGAGGCACTTCGTTCGAACTCGGCAAAAGCGGGTAGAACGGTAAGCCGTAATGCAAAATAGCTGCCCAGGCATATCGCGCAGCCGAGCACCAGAAAAAGCGCCAGCGTTTTCTTTCCGAGAGACATAGAGAGGCTATCGGCCGCCAACGGCCAAGATTTAGCTGGATAAGGGATTTTTCTCAGGTTTTAGTGGTTTGCCGTAATAGATTGCGGCGGGTCGCTGGGAGACCATGCGACAACTCAGCAACCCGGATATTGGTAAGAAAATGACGAACAAACGTGTCTACTCTTTTGCGGACGGCGACGGCCACGACAAAACACTCCTGGGCGGAAAGGGCGCCAATCTTTGTGAAATGACGCAGATCGGGATCAATGTTCCACCGGGCTTCGTTATCACGACTGAAGCTTGCCTGGACTACCTGAAAGAAGACAAGCTGCCCGACGGCCTGATGGATACCGTCCAGAAGGAGTTCGACAAGCTCGAGGCAGCGACCGGAAGGACATTCGGCAGAGGCGATGATCCGCTGCTGGTGTCTGTGCGTTCGGGTTCCGCGATGTCCATGCCCGGCATGATGGACACTATTCTGAATCTCGGCCTTAACGACGAGACGCTCGAGGGCCTGATTCGGCAGACGGGCGACGAGCGTTTTGCGTACGACGCATATCGGCGCTTCATCCAGCTATTCGGCAAAGTGGCGCTGGGTATCGATGACGAGCACTTCGACGAGCACTTCGAGGAGGTCAAACAGCGCGCCGGGGTCAAGGCGGACGTTGGGCTGGATGCCGGGCATCTGAAAGAGATCAGCGAAAAGTTCCTTGCGGTCGTCAAACGCGAGAGCGGTAAGGATTTTCCGCAGGACGTCATGACGCAGCTGCAGCTAGCGGTCGAATCGGTATTTCGGTCCTGGATGGGCAAGCGCGCGGTTGATTACCGACGCGAGTTTCACATTACGCCGGACCTGGCGAATGGCACGGCTGTCAACATTTGCACCATGGTGTTTGGCAACATGGGCGATGATTGCGCGACCGGCGTTGGTTTTACGCGAAACCCTGGCGACGGCACCAAAGAAATGTTTGGCGAGTACCTGACGAATGCGCAGGGTGAGGACGTCGTTGCTGGCATCAGGACGCCGAAGCCATTGCAGGAAATGGAAACGGAGATGTCCAGTCAGTTCAAGCAACTCGTTGAATTGCGCAACAAGCTCGAGTCTCACTACCAGGAGGTGCAGGATTACGAGTTCACCATCGAGAAAGGTACGCTGTACTGCCTGCAAACCCGCAACGGCAAGATGAACGCGGCGGCGATGGTCAAGACCTCGGTCGATATGTTCGGCGAGGAACTGATCTCCAGGGAACAGGCATTGCTTCGCATCGAGCCTGATCTCCTGGAGCAGCTGCTGCATCCGAGTCTTGATCCGAACAGCGATGCCAAGCCGATAGCGCTTGGCCTGCCGGCATCCCCGGGAGCCGCTTCGGGAAAATGCGTTTTCGACGCCGATCTTGCCGAGAAACTCGGTAGGGCTGGGGAGCAGGTCATCCTCGTTCGCGAGGAAACCCGCCCAGAGGACATTCACGGTTTCTTCGCCGCAGAGGGCATATTAACGAGCCGCGGCGGCAAGACCTCGCATGCCGCTGTCGTTGCCCGCGGAATGGGCAAACCCTGTGTCGCCGGCGCCGAGGGCATCGTCGTCGACGTTGCCCTGCGACTTGCCCACGTGGGCGAACACATTCTCCACGAGGGTGACGTCATCACGCTTGATGGCGCGACCGGCATGGTTTATCTCGGAGCGATACCAACCATTCCGCCGCATTTCTCCAGCGATCTCGAGACACTGCTTAGCTGGGCCGACGAAGCTGCAGACATGAAGGTGATGGCGAACGCCGACACGCCGGAGGCTGCCAGAAAGGCGCGGGAGTATGGCGCGATGGGTATCGGCCTGTGCCGGACCGAACGTATGTTCAACGCCAGTGATCGCCTGCCGATTGTCATCGACATGATACTCGCGGACAACAAAGAGGACCGCGTAGCTGCGTTGGACCGCCTGATGCCCATCCAGCGCGCCGATTTCGTCGAGCTGTTTTCGGTAATGGCGCCAGACCCGGTCACCGTAAGGTTGCTGGACCCCCCGATGCATGAGTTTCTGCCGACCGAGCATGATCTGCTCGAGCAAATCGAAACGTTGCGCCTGTACCGCAATGTTGTCAGGGGCCGGCAGACCGCGCTGGCGGCACTACCAGTCTCGCCGGACCTGCCCGAGGCATTCACTGAACTTAGCGAGGAGTTTGTCAACGATGCGCTGACGAAGAAGGAGCGCATGCTAAACAAGGTCAGAGAGCTTCAGGAAGTGAACCCGATGCTGGGTCACCGCGGTGTGCGCCTGGGTATTGCTTACCCGGAAATCTACGCGATGCAGATCCAGGCGATCCTGGAAGCCGCGGTCGAATGCGCCAAGAACGGTGTCGACGCACAGCCCGAAATAATGGTGCCGCAGGTCATAACGACCCAGGAGCTGGCACACGTTAGACGTACTGTCGACAAGTTGACGAATGAGCTTGAGAAGGAATTTGGAAAGCCGCTGAAGTTCAAGTTTGGCACCATGATCGAGACCGTTCGGGCCTGTACCCGTGCTAACCATCTTGCGGCTAGCGCTGAATTCTTCTCGTTCGGCACCAACGATCTCACCCAGGCCGTGTTCTCGTTCTCGAGGGAAGATGCCGAGAACAAGTTCCTACCGATGTACAACGATTTTGGCATTCTCCAGGACAACCCGTTTGAGGTGCTCGACATTCAGGGTGTCGGTCAGTTAATCGATATGGCGGTCTTCCGGGGCAGAAAACAGCGCCCGGATCTCAAGATAGGTATCTGCGGAGAGCAGGGCGGTCATCCCGCGTCTATTCGCTTTTGCCAGCATGTCGGCCTCAACTACGTCTCGTGCTCCGGGCCTCGGGTGCCCATTGCGAGGCTGGCCGCGGCGAGTGCGAAGATACGCGAGAAGGAGTTCGCCGGAATAGAACGGTAGGTCAACCGTCAAGGCGCATTCTAGAAGACTGCCGGGCGAAATCCTAGGCCGTACAAACCGAAGCGTCTTAGGTAGAGCCGCGCATTCGGAATGCTCCCAAACGCGCGCATTATGCACGCGGTTGAGTCTTTTGGGCTCAAAATCTTCGTGAATATTGGAGCTATCAAAATGACATTCTTGCGTCGCACTCTTCTTGCGACGGCTACTGCCGCAGTGGTCGTCTTCAGTTCTACAGCCAGCGCCTACGAGCAGGGAGACTGGCTGGTTCGTGTCGGTGTCGGCAATGTCGATCCGAAATCCAGCAACGGGCTGGTAGCATCCGTAGATAGTGGCACGGCAGTCGTCTTTAACGGCACCTACTTCTTCACACCAAACCTCGGCTTTGAAATTCTTGCCGCGACGCCGTTTTCGCACGACATCAATCTTGCTTCCGACGGCACCAAGGTTGGCGAGACCAAGCACTTGCCACCGACGTTCAGCTTGCAGTATCACTTCGATACCGCAGGTGGGTTAAGGCCGTATGTTGGTGCCGGCCTCAACTACACCCTGTTTTTTGACGAGGATACGACTGGTCCGCTGGCAGGTACGAGCCTCAAGCTTGACGACTCGCTTGGGTTGGCGGCACAGCTGGGCGCCGATTTCGATATTTCCGACACGATGTTCCTGAACTTCGACCTTCGCTGGATCGATATCAACACGGACGCCGAGCTGGATGGCTCGCCGTTGGAGGAAGTTGAGATAGATCCGCTGGTCTACAGCCTGACATTGGGCTGGAAGTTCTAGCGGACGTTTTCAAAGCGCAATAAGAAGCCCCTCTCGCGAGGGGCTTTTTTTTGGCAGCCAATTACCCCGGGTCGCCGGAGATGCTGAGCTTCTTCATACGCGCAGTCTTCTTGAACTGGTGCTTTTGCATGCGACGAAGGATGTTGTCGAGCATGCGAATGGCCGCGAGTATGTGCGGACCCTTGTTGAGCATTACGCAGTCGGCGCGCTGCGACATTGCAGCATCGCTGATTTCTGCCCGGGATGCCTGTCCCTTTTTGGCCTCTTGCTCCAGCACCTGGGTTGCCCACATCACCGGGATTTGAGCGGCCTCACAGAACCAGAGGATTTCTTCCTGAAGCTCGGCCAGCTGCGCCCAGCCGCATTCGACCGCAAGATCGCCACGCGCAATCATGACGGCGGCCGGGTAGCTGCGCATGGCAGCCAGTATCAATTCGGGCAGATTCTTGAAGCCGCGCTTGGTTTCTATCTTGATGACAACACCGAGGTGCTTGCCCGGATATTGCTGCAACGCCTCCTGTAAAAGGCGAATATCGGCAGGCTCCCGGATGAACGACAGGCTGACCGCATCGGCATGCTCTACAACGAAGTCGAGGTGCTGCCGGTCAGATGTCGTGAGGCCGGGTAGAAGAATATCGCTGCCGGGGAAGTTGATGCCGCGGTTTCCACGCAGCTTGCTGCCGGTCGGCTTGGCCTTCGTGATTTCTATCCGCAGCTCGTCCTTGTTCGCGGATCGTACGATCCCGGCGATGTTGCCGTCGTTCAAAGAGACGGGATCCTCGGTATTGACGTAGGCAAACGCTTCGGGCTGTTGGCAAGCGATGTGCGCCGCCGAAATGATCGTGCCTTCCGGGTCCACCCTGGCGGGCTCACCGGGAGCGTCGTCTCGATGCAGAACGAGCGTGTCTCCGACATGCAAAAGAATTGGTTGTTCGATCACAGGTAGTTCGCCGACGCGGTAAGTGAGGGTTTCGCCTACCCCCTTGCG